>JBGAQN010000093.1:0-20550 GCA_044220725.1 Dermatophilaceae bacterium | reverse complement strand
CCAGCCATGGTCCGGGGTGCGACATGCAGGATCGGCGCCAGGATCGATGGCGTGTAGTCATCGCCGGTGCCCCACCCGGCGGGAAACCGACCCGCTAACCGGTCGGCGTCTTTGGCGATCTCCACCTCGGCTGCGACGCGTCGAGCAACGGTCTCGATGAGGATCGCCTGTAACGCGGCGACCTGGTTGAGGGCCGTCTGCAGGTCAGCGATGACGGTTTCGGCGACACTCTGGTCCAGGTCCAGTAACGCCAACGGGTCGACGGCCAGCAACGCGTCGGCAGCCTGCAGCGGGGTCAGACCGGTCAGGGATCGACCGGCCAAGACCGCCAACTGGTCCTGGCCGGGTTCCCACGCGGTCCCCTCGAACATGTCTCCATGATACCGAACACATGTCCGAACCACAAGAGCTGATCGAGCGAATTCCGCCGTCCAGCAATCTGTTTGGCCACTTGCGCCACTCTAGCGTCAATTGCCACACCCACCTCAACCGCCGGTCGCTACCGCCGCTCCACCGGCAACCAGGTGCGCCAAACCGGGCGACACGGCATACCGGAGCGGGTAGGTTCGGGAGTCGTGACGTCACCTTCCAGCGCACCTACCCCCGCGCCCACTCGCACCCCATCCGCCGTCGACGAGATCGCCGAGGACTACCTCACTCGGTATGCCGCGCTCAGCCCCATCGAGGCCACCTACCTCGGGCTCCCCGGACACGACGAAGACCTCGACGATCTCTCCCCCGCGGGCTACGCCGCGATGTCAGCGCTGCGCCAGGAGACCCTGGCGCGCCTGGCCGACGCCGTCCCGACCGACGACATCGATCGGGTCACCATCGCCTCGATGCGCGACCGGCTCACGGTGGCCGAGGAGAAGTACGCCGCCGGCATGGACGAGATGAGCCTCAACGTCATCGCGTCTCCGATGCAGAGCGTCCGTGACGCGTTCGACCTCATGCCGCAGGACACCGACGCCGATTGGCGCACGATCGCCACGAGGATGGCCAAGGTCCCCGCCGCGCTGGAGCAGTATGCCGCGTCGCTCACCCTGGCCCGCAGACGCGGCGACGTGGCCCCTCGCCGACAGGTCGACGCCTGCGTGGTCCAGTGCCGCGACCTCACCGACGACGACGGCTATTTCGTCAAGCTCGTCACTGACGCCAAGGCTGGCGACGCCGAGCTCGACCCCGATGTCCGGAGGGACTTGGCCGTGGCTGCGGAAGCCGCGCGGGCGGCATACGGGAAACTTGGGGACTTTCTCGAAACGGAACTGGCACCAGTCGCACCCGAGGCCGACGCGTGCGGGCGCGAGCGCTACGCACTGCACTCGCGCGACTTCGTCGGCGCGGTCGTCGACCTGGAGGAGACCTACCGCTGGGGCCAGGAGGAGCTCGCCCGGATCACCGCGCAGATGCAGGAGGTGGCCGAGCAGGTCAAGCCGGGTGCGACGATCGAGGAGGCGATCGCCATCCTCAACGCAGACCCGGGCTACCGCCTGGACGGGACCGATGCGCTGCGCGACTGGATGCAGGGCAAGGCCGACGATGTCATCAGCAACCTCGCCGACGTCCACTTCGACATCCCCGGCCCGGTCCGGCGGATCGAGTGCCGGATCGCCCCCACGCAGACCGGCGGCATCTACTACACCGGGCCCTCCGACGATTTCACCCGGCCCGGCCGGATGTGGTGGTCGGTCCCTAAGGGCGAGACGACCTTCTACACCTGGAGCGAGTTGACCACCGTCTATCACGAGGGTGTCCCCGGGCATCACCTCCAGGTCGCCCAGACCGTCTTCCGCCGCGAGCTGCTCAACACGTGGAGGCGCCTGGCGTCCTGGACCTCCGGGCACGGCGAGGGTTGGGCGCTCTATGCCGAGCGGCTGATGGCCGAGCTGGGCTATCTCGATGACCCGGGCAACCGGATGGGGTGGCTGGACGCCCAGTCGTTGCGCGCGGCTCGCGTCGTCATCGACATCGGTGTGCATTGCGGGTTCGAGGCGCCCGAGGAAGTGGGTGGCGGCGAGTGGACCTATGACAAGGCGTGGGCCTTCCTCACCGCACACGCCCACGAGTCGGAAGGCAAGCTGCGCTTCGAACTCAACCGCTACCTGGGGTGGCCGGGGCAGGCCCCGTCCTACAAGATCGGTGAGCGCCTGTGGCTCTCGCTGCGTGAGCAGGTCCGCGAGCGCGACGGCGCCGACTTCGACCTGAAGGCCTTCCACCGGCAGGCGCTCGACCTCGGTGGGGTCAGCCTCGACACGTTGCGCGACGCCGTCCTCGGTCGCCTCGGGTGAGTGCTCGGGTGGGCGGCGCCAGTATGCCGCCCACCCCACCTTCGTCGGGCTGCACCGTCACCTTGGTTGCAACACACCGAGGCACCGTTGCGTCTGGGAGAGTGAAGACACCGCCGGGTGTCCACCCGAAAGGACGAAACCATGAGCAGCGACCCCATCCGGCGCGACGAGGAGCAGGTCCGCGCCCTGTTCGCCTCAACCGCGGCGCAAGCACCGGACGATTCGGGGCAGCTGCTCGACCGCATTGTCACCGGGGCGGTCAAGCGGCGCAGGCGATCCGCGGCGATGACGATCGTCGGCACGACGGGCTCGACCCTGGCGCTCATCGCGGCTTTGGTCGCCGGACCCAGCCTGTTGACGTCCAGTCGCACCCTCGCCGCCCCGGCCAGCTCGGGCGTAGGGTCGGTCAACCTCACTGCGACTCAACCACCGACGGCTGAATCCACCTCCACCCCGACGGGGGGCGCGACCGGGTCCATCACCAGCGCGACATCGACAGCCACTGGTCTCACGACGAAGCCGCCGGCCACCGTGACGACGACGCAGCCACAGGAGACGAAGGGGAGCTACTCCGGCCTGGTGACCCTGTTCCCGGACGCGTCGACCCTCGGGCCCGGAATGACCTGGGCATTGGAACCCGGATCGTCGAGCGCCGGCGCTGCCCCCGTGATGGGCTTCCACTACTGCGACGCGATCGACGTCCCCAAGCAGCTCGGAGCGGCGACGTATGCCGCGGCCGAGCAGCAGGTCGCAACGGCCCTGGCCAGCGCATCTGCCGGGAGCGACTGGCCGAGTGTCGACATCGTCCTGGCCGCCTGGGCACCGGGACATGGACCGGCCGCCATGCAGCAGATCCGCGACAACACCGGCATGTGTGTCTGGATCGGGTCGCCCACGCCGACGGCCTGGACGGGTCACAACGGGTTGTTGATCACGACCACCGAAGTCCTGTTCAACAAGTGGCACCAGGCGTCGGCGATCCAGCTCGTGGGTGATGTCACGGTCAGCGTGTCCGTCGTTGACGCGTCGTCGAGGGTCGCGCTAGAGCGAGCCAAGGTCCTGTGCGAGCGAATGGCCGACGCGGTCCGAACCTCTGGGATTGGTCAGCGCTGAGATGGCACTCTTCCGAGCGCGGCTCCCGCAGGAGGCGGCGGACTACGCGACCGCCGCTCTCCCGCGGGTGTTGGCGACGGCATACCGGCTCACCGGGAACCGCGCCGACGCAGAGGATCTGGCGCAGGACACCTTGACCACCGTCCTGGCCAAATGGGAGCGAGTCCGGCAGGCCGACTCGGTCGATGCCTACGTGCGAACCATGCTCGTCAACCGGTTCCTGTCGATGAAGCGGCACAGTTCGCACGAGGTCGTGAGCCTCGCACCCCTGGATCCACGCCGGGTCAGTCCGCCGTCGCTGGATGACTGGAACCCCGACCACGACACCATGTGGGCCGTGCTGGCGACCCTGCCCGCACGCCAGCGAGCCGTCTTGGTGCTGCGCTACTACGAGGACCTGCCCGACGACACGATCTCGGCGATCCTTGGCTGCGCACCGGCGACGGTTCGCTCCTTGGCGTTCCGCGCGCTCGGAGCCCTGCGCTTCAGCGCGCCGGACGAGCTCACTCGGGAGCGGATCGGCTGACCCCAGCGGGTTGGGCGCGCCCTTGCCGCGGGCGTGGGCGCGCGGCATACATTGGGCGCCGTGACTTCCGCCCGGGTGCGTCTTGTGCTGGCCTCCGCGTCCCCGGCTCGGCTGCGTACCTTGCAGCATGCCGGGGTGGAGCCGACCGTCATCGTCAGTTCGGTCGATGAGGACGCGGTCGTCGCGCACGCGACGGATCGCTACGGGGTTCTGGAACCGGCCCATATTGCGCTCCTGCTCGCGCGCGCCAAAGCGGAGGCGGTGGCGTTCGGCGAGCAGGTGGGTGACCTCGTGCTGGGCTGCGACTCGGTGTTGGAGCTCGACGGTGAGGTGCACGGCAAGCCGGCCGACGCCGACGAAGCGATCGAACGCTGGCACCGGATGCGCGGCCGGTCCGGGGTGCTGCACACCGGTCACTGGCTCATCGACCAACGCCCGGCGACGCATGGCGGCAGCCAGGCGACCCTCGGCTCGACCGCATCGACCACGGTGTACTTCGCGAAGCTCACCGACGAGGAGATCCGCGACTACGTGGCGACCGGCGAACCGTTAAGGGTGGCGGGGGCGTTCACCATCGACGGGCTCGGCGGGCCGTTCGTCACCGGGTTGGAGGGCGACCACCACAACGTCGTGGGGATCTCGCTGCCGCTCCTGCGGGAATTGCTCGACGACATCGGGGTCGGCTGGTTCGACATCGTTACCGTGCACCAGCGCTGAGGCGCGCGTCCTGGCGACCGAGTCCGCTCAGGGGAACTGCACGTCCGGGTGCAGGCCGAGCAGTATCCAGTAGTTCCAGATCCACCAGCCCTGCAGGGCCACCAGCGCCACGGCGTATGCCGTGAGCCACCACGCCCGCCGCGGCCGCAGGCGCGGTCGGTTGAGGATCCAGGCGAGGAGCAGGAAGACCGGCCAGGCCAGGAGCGCGTAGCGAATCCGGGACGGCCCAATGCCGGTGACGAGAACTTGGTATGCCGGGTAGGCCCCCGCCCAACCCCACAACTCCGGCCCCCACCTCGCGGTGTCGACGGAGAGCATCTTCCAGGCGAACCAGATCAAGCCAGCCAGACAGACGGCCCATCCGAGGTAGCCGTAGTCGTAGTAGACGTAGTCGATCCAGGTGTGGACCTTGATCTCGAAGGCGTCAACACCCCAAGCGGCCATCGTCTTGGTGTAACCGTCTTTGTCGCCGGTCACCAGACGACAGATCGTCGGCCAGAGGAAGGTGAGCGCACCGGACAGGACGGTGAGCCCGGCCAAGCCGACCCGGTGCCGCCACGGGAACGGGTCAGCGTCGCTACGCAACCAGCGCACGGCAGCGTGCGCGATGAGCGGCGGCGCCGAGATGAGCACGAGGTTGCGGGTGAGCGCCAGCGCGACGAGCAGGATGAGCACCCACCCATAGCGTCGGCCCCGCAAGGCAGTGAGCAGCAGCACGATGACCAGCAGCGCGCACGCCTCGGAGTAGTCGGTCTGCAGCACGGGCGCCGCCACCCAGGTCGTCGTGGCGACCGTGGCGACGATGGCCGACCACCGCCCCGCCGCCCGGTCGACGAGCCGGAACAGCAGCACCATTGCCACCGCCCCAACGACCGTCGACAGCAGCCCACCCGCCACATAGAAGTCCAGCCCGGTCAGCCACATCACCCCGCGAGTGAGCATGGGGAACATCGGATAGAACGCCCAGGGGTTCTGCTCGACCTTGCCGGTGACCGGATCGGTGGGGATCGGGTCGGGATAGCCCAGCACAGCGATCTCGTGGTACCACTGCCCATCCCAGTTGGCCAGGACCGGCCAATACCCAGGAGCAGCCGGGGTCGGGAAGATCACCCGGGCGGCACCATTGCCCGGGACCATGGGGATCTGCCAACGCTGCATGACGGCGAAGTAGACGGCGTCGATGAGGCGGGTGACGGCATACACGGCGAGGGGGAACCACACCGCGAACTGGCGCCACCATGGCGTGCCGGGTGCGTCCGCGGAACGCGGCACGGCCTCTTCCGGGGGGATGGGTGCGGTGAAGGCGGCGGCCACGCGCGCACCCCGCCCAGCTCCCATGGGAGGCAATGTTAGAGGGGGTATGCCGCCCCGGGTCACCGCCGCGCGCTCACACCGGGTCGCCCGTCAGACGGGCGGGACCGAGCGGCGACGGTCGCTGAAGTGCCGGTCGCGGCGCGAGGCGTAGCGCAGCCGGTGCAGCAACTCCTCGCGCAGCGCGTCCGCCTCCAGGACCCCGTCGACGACGAGGTCGGCGGCCAGACGTTCGAGGTCGACGTCCTCCTCATATTCGGCCCGGCGAGCCGCGACGTAGGCCGCCCGCTCATCAGGGTCGGCGATGCTGGCGATCTTGTTGGCATAGACGGCGTTGACGGCGGCCTCCGGGCCCATGACGGCGATCTTGGCGGTCGGCAGCGCGAGGGTCGCGTCGGGAGCGAAGCCGGGGCCGCCCATCGCGTAAAGCCCTGCGCCATAAGCTTTTCGGACGACGACACAGAACTGCGGCACGGTCGCCTCGGACACGGCCGACACCATCTTGGCGCCATGCCGGATGATCCCGCCACGCTCGACCTCGGAGCCGATCATGAAGCCCGGCACGTCGGCGAGATAGATGAGCGGGATGTTGAACGCATCGCACAACCAGATGAACCGGGTCGCCTTGTCGGCGCTGTCGGTGAACAACACGCCGCCCTTGACGGCCGAGTTGTTCGCGACGATGCCCACCGTCTCGCCGTGCATCCGTCCGAAGCCGACGACGAGTTCGGCGGCGAACAGCGGCTTGATCGGGAAGAACGAGTCGGCGTCGACCAGGCCGTCAATGACGGTGTGGATGTCGAACGGCTGGCTCTCGAGCTCCGGGACGGTATGCCGGGTGAGCGGCTCTGCGGGCTCCTCCGGGTGGTAGGTCGGGGGCCGCTCGCGCCAGCAGCCAGGGACATAAGAGAAGTAGAGCTTGGCCAACTCGATGGCCTCGTGGTCGTCGTGGGCCAGCAGGTCACCGACGCCCGAGACGGTGCAGTGCATCCGCGCGCCGCCCATCTCCTCGAGGGTGACCTTCTCCCCCACGACCATCTCGGCCATCCGCGGGCTGCCGAGATACATCGAGGCGTTGCCTTCGACCATGATGATGAGGTCGCAGAAGCTCGGGATGTACGCCCCACCCGCCGCCGACGGCCCGAACAGACAGCAGATCTGCGGCACTTTGCCCGACAACGAGACCTGGTTGTGGAAGATCCGCCCGGCCCCGCGACGACCGGGGAACATCTCGACCTGGTCGGTGATCCGGGCTCCGGCCGAGTCGACGAACCAGAAGACCGGCAACTCCTCACGGGTGGCCATCTCGGTGGCCCGGACGATCTTCTCGACGGTCCGAGCTCCCCACGAGCCGGCTTTGACGGTCGGGTCGTTGGCGATGACGATGGCCGGCCGGCCGTCGACCGTCCCGCGCCCGGTGACGACGCCGTCGGCGGGCAGATCGCCGGCCAAGGCGTTGGCAAAGCGCCCGTCTTCGACGAAAGACCCGTCGTCGAACAGCTGCGCGATCCGGTCGCGGACGTACATCTTGCCTTGCTGGGCCAGCTTCGCCCCGAGACTCTCGGTGAGCGGTGCGGCCGTGGCCCGGTATGCCGCCGCGAACCTCGCCCGGACGTCGTCGACCCGCGGGTCGCCGCCCTCCGCAGCGGAAGGACCAGCGAAGGGGGCTTCTGTCGGGTCGGTGCTCGGCGGCATACCTCATCCTCTCCCAGGTGGGACGCGTCGGGACCTACGGGGTGATGCGCGAATCAGGCGACTCTGACGACGGTCAGGCCGGCAAGCCCAGGCCGCGGGCGATGAGCATGCGCTGGACCTCGGACGTGCCTTCGCCGACCTCGAGGATCTTGGCGTCGCGATAGAACCGCGCCACCGGGTATTCCTCCATGAAGCCGTTGCCACCGAAGATTTGGGTGGCGATCCGGGTCGCCGCCATCGCGGCCTCGCTCGTGTAGAGCTTGCACACAGCGGCCGCGTGCTTGACCTCCGCGACGGACTTGTGGCCCTTGTGCTGCTCGTCCTTGAGCCAGGCCGCGTGATAAGTGAGTTGCCGAGAGGCGTCGACCATGACGGCGAGATCGGCCACCTGGAACGAGACGCCCTGGTTGACCCCGATCGGGCGACCGAACGCGATCCGGCTCTTGGAGTATGCGACACACTCCTCGAGCATCCGCTGGGTGCAGCCCAGCGCGAGCGCGCTGATGGCGATCCGGCCGTCGTCGAGGGTCTTGAGGAACTGCTTGAACCCGGCCCCACGCTCGCCGAGCAGGTTGTCGGTCGGCACCTTGCAGTTGTCGAAGGACAGGCCGTGGGTGTCCGAGATGTGCCAGCCGAGCTTGTGGTAGGGCGGGTCGACCGTGAACCCCGGCGTGCCCGACGGCACCATGAGCGCGCTGATCTCCGGCGAGCCGTCGGGGTTAGCGCCGGTGCGGGCCGTCACCGTGACGACCGAGGTGATCGACGTTCCGGCGTTGGTGATGAAGGCCTTGGAGCCGTTGATCACCCACTCGTCGCCGTGGTGTTCCGCATGGGTCTGGGTGGCCCCTGCGTCGGATCCCGCCTCGGGTTCGGTGAGCCCGAAGCCCGCGAGCGCCCGGCCGGTGACCAGGTCGGGGAGATACTTCTCCTTCTGCTCGTGGGTGCCATAGGTGAGGATCGGGTTGATGCCCAGGCCCACACCAGCCGACAAGGTGATGCCGATCGACTGGTCGATCCGGCCGAGTTCTTCGATGGCAATGCACAGCGAGGTGAAGTCACCGCCCTGGCCGCCGTACTCCTCCGGCACGACGATGCCGAACAGACCAAGATCACCCAGTTGCGGGATGAGCTCCACGGGGAAGTAGGACTCGCGGTCCCACGCCGCGACATGCGGGGCGACCTCGCTCTCGGCGAAGTCCCGCACGACCTGACGGAAGTGCTCGTGCTCTTCGGTGAGTTCGAACATGGCCTGCCTCGATCCGGTATGCCGCGGAGTCTCCTGTCTGCCCCACGAGGCGGGCAGCGGAGACAACGCCAGTAGTTGACGTTGACGTCAACGTAAAGCATGCTCGTGCCCATGGCAAGCGCACGGGACACCGAGCGAACGTGGTCTATCGCACAGGTGGCGGCCGAGTTCGGGGTGACCCATCGGGCGGTGCGGCACTACGAGGACATCGGGCTGATCTCCCCCGAGCGGCACGGGACGCGACGGGTCTTCCATCGCCGCGACCGGACTCGGCTCGCGCTGATCCTGCGCGGCAAGCGGCTGGGCTTCCCGTTGGAGGAGATTCGCACGATCATCGACCTCTACGACGCGCCTCGGGGGAAGACGAGCCAGCTGGAATACGCGATCGCCCAGGCGCGCATCCGGCGGGTCGACCTGGAGGAACGCCGCCGCGACATCGACGAATCCCTCGCCGAGCTGGCGGCGTTCGAAGCGTCCTGCCAAGCCGACCTGGACCGCCTGAGCTAGCCCAGCCCGCTGCACGCCCGCTGATGATCCCGACGTGTTGTCACCGGCCCGGACTTCGCACCACGGTGGGAGGCCGTCGGCTATCCCCGGCCTCGAAGCGTCCGATGGCGACCTTTCCGCGATGGGGACCCGGAACGTGAGCCATGCCTCCACCCCAGGTCGGGTGGCGCAGCGGGATCCTGGCGCTAGGCTCCCCCCCATGGCGAAGATCTCAAAGGTGCTGATCGCAAACCGCGGCGAGATTGCCGTGCGAATCGCCCGAGCATGTAAGGACGCTGGCATCGGATCGGTGGCGGTGTATGCCGATCCCGACCGAGACGCCCTGCACGTCAAGGTGGCGGACGAGGCATATGCCTTGAACGGTTCCACCCCCGGGGACAGTTACCTGGTCCAGGAAAAGCTCCTGGCCATTGCCAAGCAGTCAGGCGCCGACGCCGTCCATCCCGGCTACGGCTTCCTCGCCGAGAACGCCCACTTCGCCCAGGCGGTGCTCGATGCCGGGCTGATCTGGATCGGCCCCGGCCCGGCGGCCATCGACAGTCTCGGCGACAAGGTCAAGGCCCGGCATATTGCGCTCAAGGCCAACGCCCCGCTCGTGCCCGGCACGTCCGACCCAGTCAACGGCCCGGACGAAGTGGTCGAGTTCGCGGGCTCACGGTAGCCCGCGACATCGACGAGATCCCGCACCTCTATGAGTCGGCGGTTCGCGAGGCGGTCACGGCCTTCGGTCGGGGAGAGTGCTTCGTCGAGCGCTTCCTCGACCACCCCCGACACGTCGAAACGCAGTGTCTGGCAGACCAACACGGCAACGTCGTCGTCGTCTCGACGCGTGACTGTTCGCTGCAGCGGCGCAACCAGAAACTCGTCGAGGAGGCCCCCGCCCCCTTCCTCACCGAGGCCCAACACACCGAGCTGGTCCGGGCATCGAAGGCGATTCTCAAGGAAGCTGGCTACGTCGGCGCCGGCACCTGCGAGTTCCTCGTCGGGCCGGCTGGCGACATCTCGTTCCTCGAGGTCAACACGCGTCTACAGGTCGAGCACCCGGTGAGCGAAGAAGTCACCGGCATCGACCTCGTCCGCGAACAGTTCACCATCGCCAACGGCGAGCCGCTGAGCTTCACCGACCCGCAGCCACATGCCCACTCCATCGAGTTCCGGATCAACGGCGAAGACGCCGGGCGCGGCTTCCTGCCTGCCCCGGGGACCGTTTCGACCATGGTGGTCCCCACGGGGCCGGGCGTGCGATGGGATGCGGGCATCGTCCAAGGCGACACCGTCGCCGGGGCGTTCGACTCGATGATCGCCAAGCTCATCGTCACCGGCCGAGACCGCAAGCAAGCCCTGGATAGGGCCCGCAGGGCCCTTGCCGAACTCGTCATCGACGGGATGCCGACGGTCACCCCGTTCCACCGCGCCGTGGTCGATGACCCGGCCTTCGCCCCGGTCGGGGACGAGCCCTTCACGATCCACACCAGGTGGATCGAGACCGAGTTCGACAACACGATCGCCGCGTATGCCGGTGAGTCCGGCGCGCTTCCCGAGGCCGAGGAGCGTCAGAAGGTCGTCGTCGAGGTCGGCGGAAAGCGCGTCGAGGTCAGCCTTCCCGCGGGATTGTCGCTCGGCGGAGGCACCGGCGGCGCCGGCACGGCCCGCAAGGCGGCCCCGAAGCGGGCCGGCGCGGCCAAGGCCGGCGCAGCTGCCTCAGGGGACTCGGTGACCGCACCGATGCAGGGCACCATCGTCAAAGTGGCTGTCGAAGAGGGCCAGGCCGTGGCGTCCGGAGACATCGTCGTCGTCCTCGAGGCGATGAAGATGGAGCAGCCGATCACCGCCCACAAGGCTGGGGTCGTCACCGGGCTCAAGGCCACCGTCGGCGAGACTGTGGCCAGCGGCACGGTCCTGGCCGAGATCAAGGACGCCGAAAGCTGATGCCCGCCGAGGGCGGTTTCTCGTTCGCCAACCTCGCGATTCTCCTCGTCGTCGTCATCGTCGTTGTGCCGTTGTATCGACGCCTTCGCGTCGGCATTTCGACTCGCCGGCGCACGCGGTGGGCCGCCGAGGATGCTGCCTACCGCGCCGCAGTCGATGGTGAGGGCCGCGGCGACGGTTGAGCCGGGCCGACCATCGGCGCCTGCGGTCCCCCCGGGCAGGCGGGCACCCTACGCAGCGTGTAGGGCCCAACCTGCGCCACCACTTCGAAGCGAGGGTGGGTCGCGGTCAGGTCGACGCCGAGGTATTCCGGGGTGTGGTCGAGCACTCCCCAGATGTGCATCTCACCCCCGGTCAGCACGTAGTCGACCCGCTGGCGAGCCAGGGCCGAGCACACCGCTGGCACGGTCTCCAGCAGGTGCAGCGACGTGCCGATCAACCGCCGATCGGGCAGCATGAGCGAGTTCTCGGTCGGGTAAAGCACCTCGACCCCGCCCGCCACATAGAAGAACATCCCACCGCGATAGGGATTGGCCGCAACGACCGACCCCTCGGGGACGTGCGGCGCGAGTTGGGCGAGGGCGGCATACTCTCGCGGAGTCACCCACGAGAAGTCCGGCCCATCCTGGGCGTAGGTCGCCTCGACGATCGCCCGGTGCGCCGGTATGCCGCCTTGCAGGGCGACGATGACCACGAGGACGACCAGGGCGGCGGCGCCCTCCCGCCGATAGCGCGGTGGCGACATCCACGCCCGTCGTGCCAGCCAGGCGCCGACAGCCAGTGCGCCGGCCGTGGCACACAGGACGGCCGGCAACACCAGTGCCGCGCGGATTCGGTAGTGGTCGTTCCACCACAACCAGGTGAACAGGCGCACGATGGGGCCGTTCACGGCATACAGCGCCAGGAAGACGACTGTGAGGACCGCGAACGACCCGACGATCCAGCGTCCCCGCCCGCGCACCATGGTGATTCCACCGAGGACCACGAGCAGGGACGGGGCCACGGCCTGAGCCCAGGACCCGTCGAACACGCTGACCACGTCATGAAGCGCAGTGGTCCATGGGGCCTTCACGCGAACCGCCGCTCGCCAGTGGGGCAGGGACGCAGCGACGAGACAACACCCCATGACCGCGCCAGAGGCCAGGGCATTGGGTTGAGTGCCGATCAGGACCAGCAGGCCGACCGCGGCATATCCGAGGGCCAAGGGTCGACGCGGGCCGAAGGCGGGCATGGCGATCAGCGCGTCCGGCGCGATCCCGCAGACGGCGGACGCGAGAACCGCGGGCAGCAAAGCGTTGGCCAACAAGTTCGACCACAACGGGCCCCACGCCAGGAAGCTCGTCGGGAAGGCGCTGAAGACCAGCGTGAGCAGGCCCGCCGCCACCAGGACCCCACTGCCGCGACCGAACACCACGCGGGCCAGCAGCATGACCCCGAATGGCCAAACCACCCCCACGACAACCAGGAGCAGGGCGTGCCACGTGGCGGTGACTGGAAGCCCCGTCCAAGAGGTCAGGACGGCCGCGACTACGTGGAATGCGCCGGGATAGGCCAGCGGACCGTCGAGCTGCGCGTAGCGATAGACATCGAACACCGACGCCGAGCCGTGCCTGGTCATCCACTCGACCGCACCGAGATGGAAGACAACGTCCGGCATCTGCGGGACGGCCATCGGCGAGGTGATCGCGCCGGCCATGAGCAGGTATGCCGCCGCGAGACCGACCGCGCCGACCACGGCGGCCAGTGGCAGGTCCATCGCTTCGCCGGTCCTCGACGTCCCGCCGGGAGTCACCGCCTGGTCCGGAGCGTTCCGCGAGGCAGACGACATGGGAGCCCGGCCCCGCCACCACAGACCCAGCAGGACCAGCCCGGCGAGCAAGACGGCGACCAGCCCCAACCCGAGCGCTGGGGCCCAGGCCAACCCGGCGGCGCCGACCACCGCGCCAGCCAGGATCAGCAGTGCAGTGCTCACGACGGGAGCGCCGAGCACCGCCGTCACCCACCCGATCCCCCACGCGCGCAGGGCGATCGCGCCAGGGCCGACGATGGCGACGAGCGCCATGAGGACCGCTGGGAGCACCTGCGGCCAGGTCACCGACACGAGCGGCAAGCTCAACTCGTCCGGGCCGCGACGTGCAACCGGCGCGCCGCCTCGCCGATCGACCCGGTCATCGACGGATAGACGGTGAAGGCGTTGGACAGTTGGTCGGCGGTGAGGTTGTTCTCCACCGCAATCGTCAGCGGATAAATCAACTCGGAGGCCCGGGGGGCTACGACAACGCCGCCGAGGATGGCCCCGTTGCCGCGGCGGGCGAAGATCTTCACGAAACCGTCGTGGAAGCCGTCCATCTTGGCTCGGGCGTTGGTCGACAAGGGCAGCGTCGTCACGACGGCGTCGACCTTGCCCGCGTCGACGTCCTGCTGAGAGACCCCGACAGTGGCGATCTCGGGATCGGTGAAGACGTTGGCCGACACGACGTCAAGCCGCAGCGGAGCGACCGCGTCGCCCAGCGCATGCCACATGGCGATGCGGCCCTGCATGGCGGCGACCGAAGCGAGCGGCAGAACTCCGGTGCAGTCGCCCGCGGCATACACCCCGCGGACTGAGGTGCGCGAGACGCCATCGACGGCGATATGCCCGCCCGGGCCGACCTCGACACCGACGTCCTCAAGCCCGATCCCTGCGGTCTGCGGGATGGAGCCGACGGCAAGCAACGCATGGCTGCCCTCGACGGTGCGTCCGTCCTCCAGCCGTACGAGCACGCCGTCGGTCGTCCGTTCGACGGCACTCATCCGGGACCGGCCGAGCACGTCCATTCCCTCGCGGCGGAACACCTCTTCGATGACGGCTGCCGCGTCGCTGTCTTCGCCGGGCAGGACCTGGTGCCGCGACGACACGAGGGTGACCGCGCTGCCCAGGCCGAGATAGGCCTGGGCAAGCTCGGCGCCGGTCACCCCGGAGCCGACGACGACGAGCCGCTCGGGCACCTCGGTCAAGCCCCAGATCTGGGTCCACGTGAGGATGCGGTCGCCGTCGGGGATGGCGGTGGGCATCACCCGCGGCGTGGCGCCGGTCGCGATGAGCACGACGTCGGCGGCCAGCTCCTCAGACCCACCGTCGGTGAACTCCACGCGCACCCGGTCCGCCGCGAGTAGCCGACCCGTGCCACGGCATACGCGGACGCCGTCGGCCTCCAGTCGGGCCAGGATGTCGGCGCTCTGCGCGGCGGCCAGGTCGAGGATCCGCGCGTTGACCGAACGCAGATCGCTGGCGCGTGGATGCTGGGTGAGGTCGATGCCGTGTTCACGTGCGGCGCCCATCCGGCGCAGAACGTGCGCGGTCGAGATGAGGCTCTTGCTCGGGACGCAGTCGGTGAGCACACAGGAGCCGCCGACCCCGTCACGGTCGACCACGGTGACCGAGGCTCCCAGGCGGGCAGCGACGAGGGCAGCTTCATAGCCGCCGGGGCCGCCGCCGAGGACGACAACCGACCAAGTGCGCGACATCACCCGCTCATCCAACCACTTCGCGAGAAGGGCCCTGGCGCTTGCCGCGCACGCGCACGCACCGCCGGACCTCGTGACCCAATCGCAACCGTCAGCGCGAGCGGCGGCCACCGCGCCGGAGAGATGATGTGGGGGCAGTTCACCATGGAGCCGCGGGCTCCCCTCACGGTTGGAAGGTCCCGAGTGAGAAGCACTCCGTTCAGGTATGCCGTTGTCTCTATTGCCGCGCTCGCCGCGCTCGGCATCGCCGCCTGCTCGCCGCCAACGCCCTCGACGGCGTCTGGCTCGGGCACAAGCACGAGCGCGAACGCCGCCAAGGCCACCTCGGCCGCCGACTTCGGCGGCATGGACGGCCTGATCGCCGCCGCCAAGAAGGAGGGCGCGCTCAACGTCATCGCGCTGCCCCCGGACTGGGCCAACTACGGCGAGATCATCAAGGGCTTCGAAGCGAAGTACGGGATCAAGATCACCTCGGACCAGCCCGACGGCTCCAGCGCCGACGAGATCTCCACGGCCCAGCGACTCAAGGGCCAGAGCAAGGCACCGGACGTCTTCGACCTCGGGGTGACCGTGGCTCTCGCCAACACGTCGATGTTCGCGCCCTACCAGGTGGCCACGTGGAAGGACATTCCAGACAACGCCAAGGACGCCAAGGGCCTGTGGGTCTATGACTACGCCGGCTACATGTCGGTGGGCTACGACTCGGCCAAGGTGCCGGCACCGACGGCGATCGCCGACCTGCTCAAGCCCGAGTACAAGGGCAAGGTCGCCCTCAACGGCGACCCGACCAAGGCCGGCGCGGCCTTCGGCGGCGTCCAGATGGTCGCGATCGCCCAGGGCGGCAGCGCCGCTGACATCGCCAAGGGCGTCGACTTCTTCAAGCAGCTCAAGGATGCCGGCAACTTCGTGCCGGTCGACCCCAACGAGGCCAGCGTCCTGTCCGGTCAGACTCCGGTGGTCTTCGACTGGGCCTACAACAACGCGCCGCTGACCAAGAAGTTGCCGACCTGGAAGACCTGGATCCCGGACAACGCCGTGCTCGCCGGCTACTACATCCAGGCGATCAACGCCGACGCCCCCCACCCGGCCGCGGCGCGACTCTGGCAGGAATACCTCTACTCCGACGAGGGCCAGAACCTCTGGCTCAAGGGGGCGGCCTTCCCGGTGCGATACGACGCGATGAAGGCCTCGGGCAAGATCGATGCCGCCGCACAAGCGGCGCTGCCTGCCGTCAACGGCAAGGTCGTCATCCCTTCGCAGGCCGACTCCGACGCGGCCAAGAAGTACCTCACCGACAACTGGACCAAGGCCGTTGGCTGACAGTCCCGCTCGTCGGGTTCCGAGCCGGGCGTCCGGCGGCCGTCGGCCGTCGGGCGCCCTGCTCGGCGTTGTCCCGTTCTTCCTCTACACCACGGCGTTCCTGCTCGTCCCGACTCTGATCGTCGTCGTCGGCGCCTTCCAGAACAGCTCCGGTTTCACCCTGGACAATCTGACAGCCCTCTTCGGGGAGAACTCCCGATTCCTCGTGGCACTGCGCAATTCGTTCGTGCTGTCCGCGGTGACCGCGCTGCTCGGCGCCGTGCTCGGCGGGGTCCTCGCGTATGCCGTGAGCACCGCCAAGCCGGACGGCGCGCTCAAGCGGTTGGTCACGTCGCTGTGCGGCGTCCTCGCCCAATTCGGTGGTGTCGCACTCGCTTTCGCCTTCATGGCCACCGTCGGCATGCAGGGCTATCTCGCGTTGTGGCTCAACCGGATGGGCGTGGACACCGGGTCGAGCCTGTGGCTCTACCAGTGGGACCGGGGCCTGATGCTCGTCTACCTCTACTTCCAGATCCCGCTCATGCTCATCGTCTTCCTGCCCGCTGTCGAGGGGCTGCGCCCGCAGTGGCGCGAGGCCACCGAGACCCTGGGCGGGACGACCTGGACCTATTGGCGTCGGGTCGCCGGTCCGATCCTCTTCCCGTCGTTCATCGGGGCCACGCTGCTGCTGTTCACCAACGCCTTCAGCGCCTACGCCACGGCCCAGGCGCTGATCTCCCAGGCTTCCCCGTTGGTGCCCCAGCAGATCGGCGACACCTTCACCTCCGAAGTCATCCTCGGCCAGGAGAACCTCGGCAAGGGCATGGCTTTCGTCATGGTGCTGGTTGTTGCGGTGGTCATGGCCATCTACGCCTGGCTGGACAAGCGCGCCAGCCGCTGGTCGGAGCGCTGACATGGCGACACGGCATACCGAACGGCGCAACCGCACCGTCCTGCGATGGGTGGTCGTCGGGCTCACCCTGCTCTTCTTCGCGATCCCGTTGTTCGGCATGCTCGAGTTCACGACGCGCGACGTGGTCACCGGCGAGCGGACCGCCAAGACCTGGCAGACCTTGCTCGACCTCGGCACCATCACCACCAGCTATCCGGCGCTGGCCGAGGGGTTCCTCGCCTCGATCGGGCTGGCGGTTGTCACGGTGCTCGTCATGCTCGTCCTGCTCGTGCCGACGATGACGTGGGTTCGTCTGCGGCTGCCCCAACTGAGCCGGACCGTCGAGTTCATCTGCCTGCTGCCGCTGACCGTGCCGGCCATCGTGCTGGTCGTGGGGCTGACCCCTGTCTACTCGTGGCTCACCCTGTGGTTGCGCTACTTCTTCGGCAACAGCGTTGGCGAGTCGACGATCTGGCTCGGCCTGGCCTACGTCGTGCTCGTGCTGCCTTATGCCTACCGGTCGCTCGACGCGGGTCTGCGGGCCATCGATGTGAAGACCCTTTCCGAGGCGGCCCGGTCCTTGGGCGCGTCGTGGCTGACCGTCATGGGTCGGGTCGTCCTGCCGAACCTGCGCACCGCAGTGCTCTCCGCGTCGTTCCTGTCAGTGGCGTTGGTCCTCGGCGAATTCACCATTGCCTATCTATTCAGCCGCAAGAACCTCCAGGTGGCGATGTACGAGCTTGGCAAATCCAGCGCCCAGATCTCCATCGCGGTGGGGTTGGCAGCCCTGGCGTTCGCCTTCCTCGTCTTGTTCGCCATGTCCTTTGTCGGCCGCAAGGAGAAGTCATGACTGCCGCGCCCTCCCCCGCCCTGCGCGGCACACCGGTGAAACTCACCGATCTGCGCCGGGTCTATGCCGGCAACGTTCGGGCCCTGGACGGGTTCACGTTGCACATGGCCCCCGGCGAGTTCGTCGCCCTCCTCGGGCCCTCCGGGTGCGGGAAGACGACGGCCTTGCGACTGCTCGCGGGTCTGGAGGACGCCGACGGCGGCACCATCGAGGTCGGCGGCAAGGACGTCACCAGCGTGCCGACCAACAAGCGCGACATGGGGATGGTCTTCCAGGCCTACAGCCTGTTCCCGCACATGACCGCCCGGCAGAACGTCGAGTTCGGGCTCGAGCTGCGCCGTCAGGACAAGGCGACCCGCCGGCAGCGAGCCGCCTACATGCTCGACCTCGTCGGGTTGTCCAAGCAGGCCGACCGGTTCGCCCATCAGATGTCCGGTGGCCAGCAGCAGCGGGTGGCTTTGGCCCGGGCGCTGGCCATCGAGCCGCAGGTGCTCCTGCTCGACGAGCCGCTCTCGGCCTTGGATGCCAAGGTTCGCTCCCAGTTGCGCGACGAAATCCGCCGCATCCAGCTCGAGGTCGGCACGACGACCCTGTTCGTCACGCACGACCAGGAGGAGGCGTTGGCCGTCGCCGACCGGGTCGGAGTCATGAACGCCGGGCGGCTGGAGCAGCTGGCCAGCCCGGCCGAGCTCTACAAGAACCCGGCCACGCCCTTCGTCGCCGAGTTCGTCGGGTTGACGAACCGGTTGCGGTGCACCGTTTCTGGTGGCGTCGCGACGGTGCTCGGCGGGTCGGTGCCGCTGCTGGCCGGGTCCGCTGGTGACGGTCCGGCGGTCGTGCTCATCCGTCCCGAAGGGGTGACGATCGCGCCGGCGACTGAGCGCGGCGGGTCGGCCGCCGGGGGTGCGGGGGCGGCGGCGAGCGTGGTGAGCGCGAGCTTCCTCGGGGCCTCAGGCAAGATCGTCGCCCGGCTCGACGCCACGGCTGGCGTCGGCGGCGGCGGCGAGCTCGTCTCGGTGCAGGTCGACAACACCGACGTCACGGCATACGCCCCGGGAGACAGCGTCATCCTGAGTCCGCGCGGAGACGCGGCGCTCGCCGTCGCGGTGAGCTGAGACCCGCCACTCGGTATGCCGTGTGGTCCTGCGGGCGGGAGCGTCCCGGCATACGTGTGGCGCGGTCGACGGGCCCGCGCGGCATACCTGTCACGCGGTCTGGCGCCTCGCTAGAGTTCCGGAATGACCGCGACCTTGGACCTGTCCGACCCCACTGTTGACCCGTTCGAGGTGGCTGCCGCAGCCGCCGCGGTGATCGCCGAGAAGACCGGTGCCGCGCGCCACGATGTCGCGCTCGTCTTGGGCTCGGGATGGGGGCGCACGGGCGATCTCATCGGCGAAACGCTGGCCACGGTGGACAACGCGGAGGTGCCTGGTTTCCGCAGGGCGGCCGTCGAAGGGCACTCGGGGTCGATGCGCTCGGTGGCGATCGGCGACACCGGAAAACGCGCGCTGGTCTATGGGACGCGTACCCACTTCTACGAGGGGCACGGGGTGCGCGCGGTGGTCCACGCCGTCCGCACGGCTCGCGCCGCGGGGTGCACGTCGATCGTCCTGACGAACGGGTGTGGCGGGCTCAATCCGGACTGGGGGCCGGGCACGCCGGTGCTCATCCGCGACCACATCAACCTCACGGCAACATCACCCGTGGAGGGTGCCAACTTCGTCGACCTCACCGACCTGTATTCGCAGCGGCTGCGTGATCTGGCCAAGTTGGTCGACCCGGGGCTGGACGAAGGGGTCTACGTGCAGTTCCGGGGGCCGCACTACGAGACCCCGGCCGAGGTCCAGATGGCCAAGGTGCTCGGCGGTGACCTCGTCGGCATGTCGACGACGCTGGAGGCGATCGCCGCCCGGCAGGCCGGGCTGGAAGTGCTGGGGATCTCGCTGGTGACCAACCTCGCCGCGGGCATCTCCGAGACCCCGCTCTCGCACGAGGAGGTCATCGAAGCCGGGCGGGCGGCGGCGTCGCGGTGCGGGGCGTTGTTGGCCAAGGTCGTCACGAAGATCGCGCAGGGGCACTGAAAGCGATGGCACCGGAGCCCGAGACCACAAGCGCCGCAAGCGAATCCGTCGGCGCCGAGCCCGACAATGGCCCGTTGAGCGCGCTGCTCGCGACGGCGGAGGCCTGGCTGGCCGACGACCCGGACCCTTCCACCCGGGCCGAGCTCGCCGAGGTCGTGGAGCGTGCCCGAGCCGGTGATGCGGATGCCGCGGCCGACCTGGCGGATCGGTTCGTCGGGATGTTGCAGTTCGGCACGGCCGGGCTGCGTGGGCGCCTGGGCGCCGGCCCCAACCGGATGAACCGAGCGGTGGTCATCCGCGCGGCAGCCGGGCTCACGGCATACCTGCAGCACGATGCCGACCACCCACGGAGCGAGCCGTTCGTCGTGGTGGGCTACGACGCACGGCACAAGTCCGACGAGTTCGCGCGGGACACGGCCGCAGTGGTGACGGCCGCGGGCGGACGCGCCGCGGTGCTGCCGCACGTGCTGCCGACGCCGGTGCTGGCGTTCGCGATCCGCCACCTCGGCGCCGACGCGGGCGTCATGGTGACCGCGAGCCACAACCCGGCGCAGGACAACGGCTACAAGGTCTATCTCGGCGACGGGTC
>JBGAQN010000009.1:0-40685 GCA_044220725.1 Dermatophilaceae bacterium | reverse complement strand
GGGGGTTGGCGCAGGACGGATGCTGCGACCGAGGCCGTGATGAATGCGGCGACCGGGCTGGGGTTGGGCCTGGGGTGCGGGGTGGTTGCCCGACTCGGCCTTAGCGTGGGCTCATGACCTCATCGTGGCCCGTGGTGCTTGCCGTCGGGCTGGTCACCGCGGACGTCGTGCATGTCGTCGACCGACTGCCGACGGCCGACGAGAAGGTCGTGGGCCGAGGGCAGCGGCTCGATGTCGGTGGCCCAGCCGCGAACGCGGCGCGCGTGTCCTCGGCGCTCGGGGCTCCGGTGCGGCTGGTCGCTCCGTTTGGTCGTTCGTCGGCCCGGCCCATCGTGGCGGGTGCGCTGCGTGACGCTGAGGTGCAGTGGCACGACCCGGTCGCCCGGGTAGAGCATCCGTCACCCATCTCCAGCGTCCTGGTCACGGCGGACACTGGGCAGCGGGCGGTCGTCTCGGGGGGTGCTCCGCTCCACCTTAATCGGATCTCGTTGTCCCGCAACCAGATCGAGCGTTGGTTGGCAGAGGTCGGGGTTGTCCTCGTCGACGGGCATGCCCTGGCCGTCGCGGTGCCGCTCGCCGCCGCCGCGCACGAGCGAGGCATCCCGGTGCTACTCGACGCGGGGTCGCACAAGCCCGGGCTGGAGCAGTTGGTCGAGCACGTCGACCTCGCGATCGCGTCCGCCGACTTCCATCCCCCGGGCGGGCAGGACACGCTGGAGTGGCTCCTCGGTCACGGCGTTGCTTACGCCGCTCGCAGCGCCGGGCCGGATCCGGTCGAGGTGCGCGTCAGGGCGCAGGGCGGGTCTGAGGGAAGGAGGCGCACGGCATACCGAATCGCGGTGCCGCACGCGCGGGTGGTGGACACGCTCGGCGCCGGAGACGTCCTACATGGCGCTGCCGCACACGCGGTCGCGCGATGGGGCCTCTCGCCGGTGACCCTGCCGCGGATCCTCCGGTATGCCGTGCGCGTCGCCGCCCACTCATGTCGCTACCCGGGGGTGCTGGGCTGGACGACTCAGCTGCCGACACTGGATCCCGTCTGAGCTTCAGCCGTAGGTGTCGCGGGGGCCCGGGCCTTGGACCCGGCGCCGACCCTTGACCCAGGACGGTGCAGCCGGGCCGAGGACGACGAACTCCGTGACCACGCCGGGACCGACCACCTCGTCGATGCGACCGAGCAGCGCAGAAGTGAGCAAGCGCAGCTGGGTAGCCCACGCGGTCGAATCGGCCTGCACGGTCAGGACGCTGCCCTCGAAGGTCACCGGGCGGACGTGATCGGCGATCTCCGGACCGACGATCTCGGCCCAGCGCCCCAGGACCGAGCCGACGGTGACATCGGCGGTCCAACCTCGATCCAACAAGAGCCGTTCGAGTTGGATCCCCAGCAGCGCGGGGTCACGGTCGTCCGGTCTGGCCCCGGACGCGCGCAGGGCCGGCTGACCCGCGATGCTGCGCGCGTGGTGAGCCGGCTTCATGCCCGGTCGAAAGCCCTTGGCCCGGGCGGCTTTTCGAGCTCGGTCCAAGGCGCTACGGGCGGCCTCGGCAGGGTCGGGCTGGCCCTCGGCCGAGTCGGGCTGGCCGGGCCGTGTGGGCTGGTCAGTCGACACGGGTCACCTCGCCCAGGGTCACGGCATACGTCACGCCGGTGGTGCGCAGCCGCTCGGGGACGTCCGCGCCGACTGCCGCGGTGACGAGCACCTGCTCGCAGTCGGCGACGAGTTCGGCCAGGCGCTCGCGGCGTTGGGTGTCCAGCTCGGCGAACACGTCGTCCAAGACGAGGACCGGATCCTCCCCGAGGTCGCGCCGTAGCAGTTGGTATGCCGCGAGCTTGAGTCCCAGCGCGAGCGACCAGGACTCCCCGTGGCTGGCGTAGCCCTTGGCGGGCATCGGGCCGAGTGCGAGCTGGACCTCGTCACGGTGCGGGCCGACGAGGGTTACGCCACGCTCGACCTCGGCGGCCCGGTGCTCGTCGAAGGCGGCGAGCAACTCGGCCCGCAGCGCCTCCGGCTCGGGGACCTCGCCAGCGGCGATCGCGGCCGCGGCCGGCTCGCGCACACTCGCGCGGTAGGTCGCCGACACGGCCGTGGTCCCCGCGCTCACCGCCTCGTACGCCGCCGCGAGAAACGGGGTGAGGTCGCGCAACAGCCGGAGCCGGGCGTAGAGCAACTGGGCCCCGACGTCGGCCAGATGGGTGTTCCACACGTCGAGGGTGTGCAGCGTCGATTCCCTTGCGGTGTCCGGGTTTTCATCGGGAGCCAGGCTGGCCAAGCGGCGTCGGCTCGGACCCTTGCGCAGCACCGGTGCAGCTTGCTTGAGCAGGGCATTGCGCTGCTTGAGGATGCGGTCGTAGTCGGCGCGGACCCCGGCCCACCGGGGCTGTCGGGCCACGAGCAGGTCATCGAGGAAGGCGCGCCGCCCGGCTGGGTCACCCTTGACCAGGGCGAGGTCCTCGGGGGCAAAGAGCACCGTCCGCAGGGTGCCGAGCACGTCGCGGGTGCGGGAGAGCGGCGCCTTGTTGAGTTTGGCTCGGTTAGCCCGGCCAGGGGTGAGCTCCAGCTCGACGAGCGTCTCGCGCTCGTGTCGGACGACGACGGCCCGAATGACCGTCTGGGCCGCACTGAAACGCACGAGCGGCTGATCGGTCGCGACCCGGTGACTGCCAAGGGTCGCGACGTAGCCCAGCGCCTCGACCAGGTTGGTTTTGCCCTGGCCGTTGAGCCCCATGATCGTCGTGACGCCGGGCGTGAGGGGGAGCTCCGCGACGGCATACGAGCGAAAGTCCACGAGCGAGAGGTGCCGGACGTGCATGGGGTATGCCGTCACCTGCCTCGGTCGGTCAGCCCGCGGCGCCCGCCTTCGGTACGGCGGCCTTGCGGGCAGTGGTCTTCTTGGCAGCGACCTTAGCCGCCCCGGCCGACGCCTGCCCCGGCGATGCCTTCGCACCGGCGGTCTCTGGAACCGTCGCGCGAAGCTTCTCACCCTCGGCGACCGTCATCACCGCGTGCCCACCGAACTGGCCGCGCAGCGCCGCGACGGCCTGCAGGGCCGGCGACACCGGCTGCCGGGATGCGAACCGAGCGAAGAGGGACGCCGAGATGACCGGCATGGGCACGGCGTTGTCGATGGCTTCCTCGACCGTCCAGCGGCCTTCGCCCGAGTCGTTGGTGTAGTCGGAGACGTCGGCCAGTGTGGGGTTCTCGTCGAGCGCGTCGACGAGCAGGTCAAGCAGCCACGATCGGACCACCGTCCCGCGGCTCCACGCCTTGAAGCAGCCGGGCACGTCCTTGACGATGTCCTTCTTGGCGAGCAGCTCGTAGCCTTCGCCGTAGGCGTGCATCATGGCGTACTCGATGCCGTTGTGGACCATCTTCGCGTAGTGGCCCGCGCCGACCTCGCCGGCGTGGACGAAGCCTAGGTCGCGTTCGCCCTCAGGGCGCAACGCGTCGAAGATCGGCATGGCCAGGGTGATCCACTTCTTGTCACCGCCAGCCATCAGGCCATAGCCGTTGTCCAGGCCCCACACTCCGCCGGACACCCCACAGTCGACATAGCCAATCCCCTTGGCGGCCAACAGTTTGGCATTGGCGAAGTCGTCGGTGAAGCGGGAGTTGCCACCGTCGATGACCAGGTCACCCTTCTCGAGCAGCCCGGCGAGCTTGATCACCGTGTCCCGGGTGGGTGCTCCGGCCGGGACCATGACCCAGACCACGCGGGGGGCCGCCAGCTTCTTGACCAGAGTCGCGAGACTGCCGACATCGCGCACCGCCGGGTTCATGTCGAAGCCGATGACCTCGTGGCCGGCCCGGCGGATGCGCTCGCGCATGTTCCCGCCCATCCTGCCCAGACCGATGAGACCGAGTTGCATGGCGATGTCCTCCTGAGGCGAGCACGGTTCTGGTGACTGCGGCGACGAGCGAACGTCGACGTCGCCGTCAGGCTATGCCCGACGCCAGCCGGTCCCTAGGAGATGCCGAACGTTGCACGTGAAACATTGGCTGCCTCCCAATCGGATGACGGCTGTTGGAGCGGGCGGCATACCGAAGCGACGGAACGGGTCAGCTCGCGAACCGCACGGGCATGAGGACGTAGCGGTAGGCGGGGTCCGCCTCGCCGGCCGCTTCCCGCTGACCGGCCATGACAGCGGGCCGACTCGGTTGCGTGAAGGAGAACCGGGTGTATGCCGTGCCGAGGACCCCGAGCCCGTCGAGCAAGAAGTGCGGATTGAAGGCGATCTCGATATCGGGGCCGGTCAGGGTGGCTTCGACGGCTTCGGATGCCTGGGCGTCGTCGCCGGTGCCGGCCTCGATGGCGACTTGTCCCTCGCTGAAGCGCAGCCGAACCGGGGTGTTGCGTTCGGCCACCAGGGCCACGCGCTTGACCGCCTCGATAAGCGACCCGGTCTCCAACACCGCTTCGGTGTCCACCGACGTCGGAAAAATCGAGGTGACCTTGGGGTACTCGCCGTCGAGCAACCGAGTGGTCGCCCGCCGCTGCCCGGCCTCGAAGCCGATCAGCCCATCACCGCCAGCGTTGCTGCCCAGTGACAGCTCGACGGTCCCGGCCGCGCCGAGCGCCTTCGCCGTGTCACTGAGCGTGCGAGCCGGGATGAGCGCGGTGTATGCCGCATCCGCCGAGGATGGCGTCCAGGTCAGCTCGCGCATCGCCAAGCGATAGCGGTCGGTCGCCAACAGGGTGACCTGGTCACCTTCGATGTGCATCCGCACCCCGGTGAGGATCGGCAGGGTGTCACCCCGGTCGGCGGCAACTGCCACCTGCTGGACGGCCTGGGTGAACGCGTCGCCAGCGATGGTGCCCGATGGCTGCGGGGAGGCGGGCAAGGTCGGGTAGTCGTCGGCCTGCATCATCAACAGGCTAAACCGGCTGGTCCCACAGGTGACGGTGACCTTGTTGCCCTCGGTGTAGACGTCCACCGGGCGCGCCGGAAGCGACCGCGAGATCTCCGCGAGGAGTCGCCCAGTGACGAGCACAGTTCCGCCTTCGTCCACGTCGGCCGCGACGGTGACCTTGGCGGAGACCTCGTAGTCGAAAGCCGACAGGGTGATCGTCCCGGCGCGGTCGGCCTCGACGAGGACTCCGGACAGAACGGGCACCGGGGGCCGATTCGGCAATCCACGGGCAACCCAGGCGACTGCATCGGCGAGCACTTCGCGCTCAACTCGGAACTTCACGTTCGTCTCCACCTCGTCCAGCGTTCTACGGCCCGTGGGCGTCAGCGGCGCGGGTTGCGGGCGGAGGGTGTGCACGCCGACAGCGCCCACCGAGTTCCGGGGGAACTCTGACCCTAGTCCCTTGGCGACATTGTGCAAGGGGTAGCTCGGAGGTTCTTCACTCAAGGCCAGCCACAACGGTGTGAGTCGGCCGGTGAGCCAAGGGGTGGTCATGCGGTTGGTCGGTCGGATGTCTGGCCCGATGTCAGGCCCGGTGTCCCGCAGCGGTCGGCCTGGTGTTGTCGGGGCTCTCCAGTTATCGGGATAGGTCATCGTCGTCATAGGTGGTGTGGAAACGGTGGACAACGTGCGTCTGCGCTGGTCAGCATGGCAATGACCTGGGTATGCCGGGTGGGGACAACCGGGGGACGACGCGGTGCCGCGGTGGAAACCGCTGGGGAATGCACACGGCATACACGAGGGAGGGCTGTCTTGTCCCCCGTTCGGTGGACTTTGTCCACAGCTATCCACAGGGGCTGGGGACAAACTTCAGACAGGGGTTCCGTGCGAATGAGCCCGGATGCGGGCGGTGAGCTCGGTGACCTGGTTGTAGATGGCCCGACGCTCACTCATAAGTTCGCGGATCTTGCGGTCGGCGTGCATGACGGTCGTGTGGTCGCGCCCGCCGAAAGCCTGGCCGATCTTCGGCAGTGACAGTTCGGTGAGCTCACGACACAGGTACATCGCGATCTGCCGCGCAGTCACCAACTGACGTGAACGCGAGGAACTGCAGAGGTCATCGACGGTGAGGCTGTAGTAGGCCGCCGTCTCGGTCTGGATCGTGGTCAGCGTGATCTGGACCGGTTGGTCGTTGGGGACCAGGTCCTTGAGGACGATCTCGGCCAGGGCGATGTCGACTGGCTGGCGGTTGAGGCTGGCGAACGCCGTCACTCGGATGAGGGCGCCCTCGAGCTCACGAATATTCGACGTGATGCGGGTGGCGATGAACTCAAGGACGTCGTCCGGCGCACTCATCCGTTCCTGGAGCGTCTTCTTACGCAAGATGGCGATGCGGGTCTCGAGGTCCGGTGCCTGGACGTCGGTGATGAGGCCCCACTCGAACCTGCTGCGCAGCCGTTCCTCGAAGCCGGTGAGTTGCTTGGGCGGCAGGTCAGAGGTGATGACGACCTGCTTGGAGTTGTTGTGCAGGGCGTTGAAGGTGTGGAAGAACTCCTCCTGCGTCTGCACCTTGCCAGCGAGGAATTGGATGTCGTCGATGAGCAGCACGTCGACATCGCGGTAGAGGCTCTGGAAGGTGCTCGCCCGATCGTCGCGGATCGAATTGATGAACTCGTTGGTGAACTCTTCGGAGTTGACGTAGCGGACTCGGAAGCCGGGGTAGATCTGGCGGACGTAGTGCCCGATGGCGTGCAGCAGGTGAGTCTTGCCCAGCCCGGACGAGCCGTAGATGAACAGGGGGTTGTAGGCCTTGGCGGGCGCCTCGGACACCGCGTTGGCGGCCGCGTGCGCGAACCTGTTGCTCGACCCCGCGACGAAGGTGTCGAAGGTGTACTTCGGGTTGAGCCGGCTGCGGTCGGCCCGATCGGAGTGACCCATGCCCGTCGAGGTGTTGGCCCGATCGGCGCGGTCATTCTGGTTGGCCTCGCGGGCCGGGAAGGGGATGACTCCCGTCGGCAGCTGCTCGGCCGGGTGACCGTGCCGTGGATCGTCGTCGGACTGGAAGCGCTCGTGTCGTGCCGCGTCGAAGGCGTCGGCCCGGTCGGTCTCGTGGTCTTTGACGCCACCGTCCCCGCCCACACCACCCCGGTCCGCGTTTGCGTATGCCGCGGATGCCCCGCCCGATAATGTCCCGCCCGAGGCTGCGGCGCCCGAGGCTGCCCCACTCACGTCCCCGGGAGGCGGATCCACGGTCACCGCGATGCCGACATCGCGCCCCAGTGCGGTGCTCAGGGTCCGGACCAGGTGCGCCCGGACGTCGGACTCGAGAACCTTCTTGGTGTAGTCGTCCGGCACCGCGATGAGGGCGGTTTGTTCGACAACGCCGAGCAGCCGAGCCAGGCCGATGAAGGCCCGTTCGCTCGGGGAGACCCCGGCACCCTCCAAGGCAATGACGGCGCGCCGCCACGACTCGGTGAGTTCTTCGTCGCCGCCCGTCACGCCTGGCTCCCCTCTGTCAAACGCCGTGAGCTCGTGGATGGCCCTCGGCCACTCGTCCTGCCGTTTGTCCACAGCCCAGTCCACAGGGTGGGGACAATGGTCCGACGGCAAGAACCGGGTGGTGACTCGGTCCCGAATCGGCTGCTGCGGGGAGAGATTACACCCCTGACCGGGCGTGTCGCTCCGCAACGGCGAATCCGTGAGGCGGGACAATGCGCGGTTTCCCGACCCGCCGACGCGGCCGGGTTTGACCATGTCTGGCGCAGGGCCGTACCCTGGTCTGCGGCCCATGTGTCGCCCTTGACCACCGGCCGCTTTCGCGTGCCCGTGAACGAAACCGCGGGCTTCCGATAGCGACCGGCGGATGAGGGAGAGCGGCATACGGGCATCCCTGCAGTCCACCGCAGTCCACCGCAGGCCGCCCGCAGGCTCCCCGCCTGGGCCTGCCGATCGACGGAGACCAAACCCGTGAGCAAGCGCACTTTCCAGCCCAATAATCGTCGTCGCGCCAAGACGCACGGCTTCCGCCTGCGCATGCGCACGCGTGCCGGCCGCGCGATCCTGGCCGCGCGTCGGGCCAAGGGCCGCTCCGAGTTGTCTGCCTGAGGCGGCCATGTGCTCCCGGCCCGCAATCGGCTGCGTGAGTCGGGCCGGTTCCGTGCCGTGCTGCGCGGCCCCAATGGGTCGCGAGCCGGCGGGCCGTTGATCGTGGTCCACGCAGCGATGACCGATCCGACGGGTGCTCGTGCCCCTCGGGTCGGTTTCGTCGTGTCTGGGTCGGTGGGGGGCGCCGTCGTGCGCAACCGGGTGACCCGGCGCTTGCGGGCCATCCTGGCGCAGCGGTTGGACGGCATACCGAGTGGTTGTGACCTTGTCGTGCGGGCAACACCTGCGGCTGGGGCGGCTGGTTTCGGTGAGCTGGAAGCCGAGCTGGACCGGTGCCTGCAGCGGACCCTCGCGAAGGTCGGGTGAGTCGGCCGTGACGCGGCGGGACGTGCTCGGCCCCGGCCTCACCGGCCCATGGACGTGGCGCAAGGTGGCCGCGGCCCCATTGCTGGCCATCGTGCGGATCTATCAGGTGGCCGTGTCCCCGCTGCTGCCGCAAAGCTGCCGCTTCTACCCCTCGTGCTCCACGTATGCCGTGACCTCCCTTGAGCGGTTCGGGCCGCTGCGGGGTGGGTGGCTCGCGGTGCGTCGCCTCGCGCGGTGTCATCCGTGGAACCCAGGCGGGGTCGACCACGTTCCCGAGCGGGACACCTGCCACGTCAGCGCGGCAACTTAAACCACTCGGTCTGTGGGCGGCATACCGGATGCAGCCGCCCTCGGCACCGAACCATTCGGTGAGACGAGAGTCTCTCCTTTCGAGCAAGGACGACAGTGGGCGACTTCTTCAACACCATCCTCTCGCCGCTGACCATCGGCGAGGCCTGGGTGATGATGGCCTGGCACAAGCTGTGGACCTCGATCGGCATCGGCGGTGGCTGGGCCTGGGCCCTGTCGATCGTCGGGCTGACCGTCGTCGTGCGGATCGTGCTCATCCCGCTGTTCGTCAAGCAGATCCACGCCTCGCGGCGGATGCAGCTCATCCAGCCGGAGATGCAGAAGATCCAGGCCAAGTACAAGGGCAAGACCGATCCTGAGTCGCGACAGGCGATGACCCAGGAGACGATGGATCTCTACAAGAAGACCGGGACTAACCCGTTCTCGTCGTGCTTGCCGATCCTGTTGCAGTCGCCGTTCTTCTTCGCGCTGTTCACCGTGCTCAACAATCTCAAGGGGATCTCGGTCGGGACCTACCCGGCGATCGGTCCGATCACCCCGGATGTGGCGCTGCAGATCGAGAGCTCGAACATCTTCGGGGCGCCGTTCTCCTCGACCTTCCTTGGTTCGACGGACACGGCGACCAAGGTCGTCACGGTCGTGCTCATCATCCTCATGTCGGTGTCGACGTTCACGACCCAGCGTCAGTTGATGCGCAAGAACCTGCCCGACTCCGCGCTGGATAACCCGTTCATGAAGCAGCAGACGGTGCTGCTCTATCTCATGCCGATCTTCTTCGCGATCTCGGGCATCAACTTCCCCATTGGGGTGCTGCTCTATTGGTTGACGACGAACGTGTGGTCGATGGGGCAGCAGTTCTATGTGATCCGCCGCATGCCAGCCCCTGGGTCAGCCGCCGAGCGAGCGCTGCACGAGCGGCAGGCCCGTAAGGGCAAGGCGGTGACCCCGTTCTCGATCAAGGGTCTTGATCGAGGCGACGGTGCTGGGTCCGGTGCTGAGGGCGCCACTGTCGCTGACGGGTCGGTCCAGGACGCGCCCAACCAGTCGGCCAACCGGCAACGTCAACAGCCGCGCAAGAACGCTCCGCGGGCCAAGCGCACCGGGGCCGGACCAGCCGGACCAGCCGGACCAGCTTCGGCTGGCGCAGACAGCGAGGCGGGAGAGCCGCGCAGGCCCGACGGGCAGCCAACAGACCAGTGAGGTATGCCGCGCCGGCGCGGCATACGCGCAGGGCTGCGGCCGACAAGGAGAAGGTGCCGTGAGCGAGAACGAGATGGACGTTGACCCGATGATCGATGACATGTTGCCGGTAACGGGCGATGAGCCGGCGTCGGCGCGCGCAAGGGCCGGCATTGATGACACGGTCGGTAGCGATGCGGACTCGACAACCCCCGTTGTTGCCCCCGAGGACAGCGGGGAGGACGAGGAGTCTGGCGAGGGCGAGAACTGGAGCGAGGACGTGGCGTCTAGCGAGGAGGAGGACTCGAGCGAGGACGTGGAGCCTGACGAGGACGTGGAGTCTGACGAGGAGGGCGACGAGGGGAGTTCGTCGACGGCACGCCCCAAGGGCGCTAGGTCGAAGGCGCGGGTTGTTGTGTTGGAACGCGAAGGTGAAGTGGCTGCCGACTTCCTCGAGCGCCTCTTGGACATCGCTGATCTCGACGGTGACATCGACGTGGACATCGATGGTGATCGGGCTGCCGTGTCGATTGTCGACTCGGAAGAGGGTCGTGTTCCGCGACGGCTCGTGGGTCCGGAAGGTCGGGTTCTGGACGCTCTGCAGGAGTTGACCCGGCTAGCCGTTCAGACGGCGACCGGCGAGCGGAGCCGGCTCATGCTCGACGTCGCCGGGTTCCGGTCGGACCGTCGAGCGGCGTTGGTCACCCTGGCCCGGGAGTCCATCGCGCAGGTCCGCGCAAGTGGCGTCGCGCTGCCGTTGGCGAACATGACGGCCTTTGAGCGCAAGGTCGTGCATGACGAAGTCACCGCAGCCGGATTGGTCTCCGAGTCCGAGGGTGTCGAGCCACACCGACACATCGTCATCAGCCTGACGTGAACGTGGCCGGTCCGGGGCCCGGTCGGACGGGGAGGAGTTCTGCCCCCGCACCGTCGCGGGACAACGACGAGGCATCGGGCCTGAGTGTCGATGCGAACGACCGGACCATGCCGGCCGCGCCCCCGGAAGTTGAGGTGGTTTTCGGAGCCCGTCGGGATCTTGCGGTCGCTTACGTTGGCCTCCTGGCGGACACGGGAGTGAGCCACGGCCTGCTCGGACCTCGGGAGGTGGCCAGGCTCTGGACCCGTCATGTGCTCAACTGTGCCGTGGTCGGCGAACTGATCGAACCGGGGAGTGTATGCGCGGATGTGGGTTCGGGGGCCGGGCTGCCTGGCTTGGCGCTGGCGATCGCCCGACCCGACCTGACGATGCACTTGGTTGAGCCGCTGCAGCGACGGGTGCGGTGGCTTGAGTCGGCGGTCACCAGGCTGGGCTTGACGAACGTCAGTGTGCACGCCCACCGTGCCGAGGCGATGTCTGACACATTGTCGGTCGATGTCGTGACGGCCCGGGCGGTGTCGAATCTCACCACCCTGGGCGGGTGGTGTCTGCCCCTGCTGTCCCCCCACGGACGCCTGTTGGCAATCAAGGGGGAGCGGGCTGCGGAGGAACTCGCCGAGGCATGGCCGGCATTGCGTCGGATGGGTGTGGTGTCGCATCGGATCGCGCTGTGTGGCCACGACGTCGTCGAGCCCATGACTCGTGTCGTCGAGCTCAGGCGAGGCGCGTTGACGGCCGGCACCGGATCACCATCGGGGCGCCGCCGAGACACCGTGCGTCGGGGTGCTCGTCGCTAACGGTCTGTTCGGTCCGATTCGCCGGGGCTGTCGGCGGGGCTGTGGATGACCAACATCGCTGGTCCGACGTCTGTGATTGGATGCAGGGATGGAACGACGTGGCCGGAAGGGTCGAGGCTTGGGGTGGCCCTGGAGTCACCGCCAAGACCGTCACGATCGGCTTGGTTGGCCAGCCGAGGGGAAGTTCGCCGAAGGGACCACGCCTCCGCGGGATGCGATCGGCGGACTCTGGGCAGTAGCGACTGACGTTGATGCCCCGTCACCTGTCGATGTTTCACGTGAAACGGAGAGCGGGGCACGTGGACTCGAGAGCCTTGCACCGTCTGGGGGACTGCTGGAAACCACAGCGGTGGGCGAGCGACGCACTCAGGTGGGCGAGACCGGCCAGTCGGGAGCGAACGAGTCAGGGGCGAAGGAGTCTGGGGCGAACCAGGTCCTCGCAGTGCGGGCAAGCAGGGTGCGCGAAGCCGCCGGAGACCCATGGGCTATCGACGGATCGGACGGTGCTGACGGTGTGGTCGGGCTGGGCCCCGACGCCCCCGTTCGTCACGACGGATCGGACGGTGCTGACGGTGTGGTCGGGCTGGGCCCCGACGCCCCCGTTCGTCACGACGGATCGGACGGTGCTGACGGTGCGATGGTCGCGAACGAAGCCCGGGAGCGCAGGGCGGGTGAACCAGTCGCCGAGGCCGCTGGCGACGGTGTCGGTTCACGCAACGCCCGTGTTTCACGTGAAACATCGATGGCCGACCCAGCGGACGAGGCGGGACCCTTGTCGGACCTCGACGATCGCAGTACTCCGATGGCATCGGCCATTGCCCTCGATGTCCGGCGGCGGTCGACCCTCGTCGGTGCGCCCCTCCCGAAGCCCCGGGCCACGCGGGTCTTCACCGTGGCGAACCAGAAGGGTGGGGTCGGCAAGACCACCTCAGCGGTCAATATCGCCGCAGCGTTGGCCCAGTCGGGGATGCGTGTGCTGGTCATCGACCTCGACCCTCAGGGAAATGCCAGCACGGCCCTGGGTGTCGAGCACCGATCAGGGATCGATTCCATCTACGACGTCCTCGTGGATGACCAAGCGCTGTCAGAGGTCGTCGTGGAATCCCCGACGGTTTCGGGCCTGTTCTGCGCACCGTCGACCATCGACCTCGCCGGCGCAGAGATCGAGCTCGTGTCCCTCGTGGCGCGTGAGAGCCGCCTTGCGAAGGCCCTCGCTCGCCACCTGGCGGACACGGCATACGACTACGTGTTCATCGACTGCCCCCCTAGCCTGGGGCTGCTGACCGTCAACGCCTTCGTCGCGGCCCGCGAGGTCTTCATCCCCATCCAGTGCGAGTACTACGCCCTGGAAGGGCTGTCTCAGCTGCTGCGCAACGTCGACCTCATCAAGACCCATCTCAACCCGACCCTCGACGTATCGACGATTCTCCTAACGATGTTCGACGGACGAACTCGCTTGTCCGCCCAGGTGGCTGATGAGGTTCGTCAGCACTTTCCCGAGCAAACCCTGCGGACGACCATTCCCCGATCGGTCCGCGTGTCGGAAGCACCGAGTTTCGGCGAGACCGTCATGACGTACGACCCCTTGAGCAGTGGAGCCCTGGCCTATCTCGAAGCGGCCAGCCAAGTGGCCGAGCGCGGTGCTCATCCGGGTGGCAGGTCCACCGAACCGAGCAGTTCTGCGCGATCAACAGAGGACGCTCCGGAGAAGGGAGCAGGTTCATGAAAGAGCGGGAAAAGCGTCGTGCGCTCGGCCGAGGGCTGGGTGCACTGATCCCGTCGACACCTCAGGGGGAGCGGCCCGTCGACGTCTTCTTCGGCGCGGCGGCACCCTCCGGATCATCGGACGCGCAAGCCACCGACGCTCGGCACTCGGGGGCACCGGCGCGCCCCGGAGAGAGCGCCAATCACGTCGGATCTGACAGTGACCTTCAACCAGTCCCGGGGGCGACCTTCGCAGAACTCCCGGTTGCGGCGATCCGGCCAAATCCGCGTCAACCTCGGACCGTGTTCGACGAGGACGACATGGCCGAACTCGTCCATTCCGTCTCCGAGATCGGGATCCTGCAGCCGATCGTCGTCCGTCGCGTTGCCGACGGCGGCGGAGTTGACCAGAGGAACCTGGGCGACGCCGATGGTGCCGGGGTTAGTTTCGAACTCGTCATGGGGGAGCGGAGGTGGCGGGCCGCCCAGGCGGCCGGGTTGCCGACCGTGCCGGCCATCATCCGCAGCACGCATGACGACGATCTGCTCCGGGACGCCCTGCTGGAGAACCTGCACCGAAGCCAACTCAACCCTTTGGAAGAGGCCGCGGCATACCGACAACTGCTCGATGACTTCGGGTGCACCCAGGAGGAGTTGGCCACGCGGATTGGTCGGTCGCGGCCCCAGGTGAGCAACACGCTGCGGCTGCTCAAACTCCCGCCGTTGGTGCAACGGCGGTTGGCGGCCGGGGTTCTCAGCGCCGGACATGCGCGGGCCATGCTCGGGCTCACAGATGTTGCGGCGATGGAGCGCCTCGCCCAACGGATCGTCGCGGAGGGACTGTCGGTCCGATCTGTCGAGGAAATCGTCGCAGTCGGCGCGGTGCCGATGGCCAAGCCGAAACCCCCGAGAGCAGGAGCGCGGCGCCCTCAGCTCGACGACGTCGCGGCAACACTGTCGGATCACTTCGACACGCGAGTGAGCATCGCCCTCGGTCAACGCAAAGGCAAGGTCGTCGTCGAGTTCGCGTCGGTGGACGATCTTGATCGGATCCTGGCCGTCATGGGCGTTCAGCGCTATCGGGGGTAACGCTTCCGAGGCGCTCTGCCCACGGCTCGCTGCGCCGCCATGGTCGGGTCCGGCTGCCCGCGGCTAGCAGGGTCGCCATGTTCGGTCGGCGGCTCGGTGGTCAGCTGATGAAGGGCTCAAGCTCGCGGAGCATAAGTCGCTTGTTCTTGGCCCCGACGATCTGCTTGACGACCTCGCCGTTGACATAGACATTGAGCGTCGGGATCCCGGTGATGCCATAGCGCGCCGTCATGCCGGGGTTGCTATCGGTGTCGAGTTTGACGATCGACAGCTTCGATCCATGTTCGGCGTAGATCTCCTCGAGGATGGGCGCGATCTGCTTGCACGGCCCGCACCAGTCCGCCCAGAAGTCCACGAGCACAGGTTTCGTGCTGGTCAGCACGTCGGCCTCGAACGTCGCGTCAGTCGTAGCGGGGATCGCGCCCATAGCGGGTCCTTTCGATGGTTGGCCGACGGGCAGGGTATGCCGCGCGCCCAAGGAAGGTGGGTTCGACGCCAAGGCTATCTTCAGGCAGCGACAACCACCGACAATCACCTGAAGGCCCACACCGTCAACCGCCCGGATAGGCCCCGGCAGCCACCCGGATAGGCCCCGGCAGCCAAACTGGGGTTGACCCCGCTGGTGCCGCGGTGGTGAACTGGCGCTCGAAGCGCTACCGGGTTGATCTGGCCCAGGTCAGGGCATGGGGACCGGACCATAGAGCAAGCCCGGATTTCCCTTGGTGCAGGAGCGTTCGACGGCGAAGGCCCGCTTGAGCCCAGCGCTCACTGTCACCACCACGACGGCAGCTGCGCCGTCGAACGTGGCCAGATCGGCATACACGGCGTCGGCGTCGGCCTCACCGAGGGTCGCGACGCACTCGGCCAGCCCGACAGGAGTGCCGATCGGTCCGACAGCGGGCGCTTCGACTGCCGGGTAGGCGAGCTCGGGCCCGGGCGAGTCCACAACATCCTGGGCCTGTCGAGCGAGGTTCGCTCGGTTATAGGCCCGAGTGCTCAGCTCGATGTGGACGAATTGGCCGGTCGCACCTCCCGGCAGCGCGGGCCCAGCCGCCCTACTCGGCGTGATCGGTGTCTGGTTGCGCGCAGCCGTATCCGCAACGCCGGCCCCCACCGCCGGTTGGACAGCCGACTCGACGCGCAGACTCGACGTCGACGACGAGGACCCCTGCTGTCCGAGGAACGCACCGGCCAACCCCAACGCGGCGACCGACGCGGCTGCAGTCCCCAGCACCTGCCACCGACGTCGACGGACATCATGGCGCCAGCGCCCGTCACCGACGAAGGCCAGCGGGCCGGCAGCCCCCGCGTCGGTCCGCCCGTCGCCGAGGTCAGACGCCCCACTGGACCGGGTCATCCCCAACTCGGCGCTGAGCTCCTCGGCGCCGGCATCGGGGGCGAGCAGAGCCCGGCGCTGGAGGTCGGCAAGCGCGCCGACGATCACCTCGGACACCTGCGGCGGCATGGGACCGGGGTCGGGCAAGGCCCTCAAGAGAGCCCGGACTCCGGTCGGGTCCGGGTCCTCGTCGAACCAGGTCGGTTCGCTCATCACAGCTCCCTGGGGATGAAGTTCGTGGAGCCCGCCCCCCGACGGACCGGCCCGCATCCGGGCAGCGCATACCTGGTTGTGACGCGCCCGACGGCTGGAAGGTTCCACCGCTTGGGGCGCTGGGCGGGCGGCATACCGGAGCCCCTCACCTGGGCACCCGCAGCAACTCGGCCATGGCAAGTCGTCCGCGAGCGCACCGCGACTTGATGGTGCCTTCGGCAACCCCGAGAATCTGCGCCGCTTCAGCCACCGAAAGACCGTCCATGTCCACCAGCACGAGTGCGGCCCGCTGCCCCTCGGGCAGCCGGTCCAGGGCTGCGCGGACGTCCAGGCGCACTTCGGTGCTCGCGTGCCGATCCCGCCCGTCGGCCAGGTCGTGCTCGGGCCAGGGCGCCACGGGACGGTGCCTGCGCAACCGGTCCAAGCAGGCGTTGACCACGATCCGATGCAGCCAGGTCGTCACCGCGGACTCGCCGCGGAAGGAGTCTGCTCGTCGGTATGCCGCGATGAAGGCATCCTGAACGCAGTCCGCGGCCAGCTCACGATCACCGCAGGTGCGCACCGCTAGAGCCCACATGCGGTCCTTGTGCCGTCGGAAGATCTCACCGAATGCGTCGGGCTCGCCAGCGCAGTGCGCGGCGACCAACTCGGCGTCCGTGCGAGGCCCAGAGTCACCGCGAGCAGTCACTTGCTCACCGTGAGCAGTCACTTGCTCACCGTGAGTTCGGACACCTGTGCCCGGAACTTGCCGGCGCCATCCGAGCCCAATTTGGTCACGAACACGATGACCAACTGTCCACTCGTGACCGGCCCGGCTGGCACGTCGAAGGTCAGCGATCCGCCCTTGCCCGTGCTCGTCCCGATCGCGGTCGCTCCCTCGAGAGAGGCCCGGCTCGCGACATACACGGTGAGGTCCTGAGCGGTCGGCAGAGTCACGCTGACCCGGCGCACGGCGGTCTGCTGCCCCAGATCGACGATCAAGCCGATGCCGGGCACTTTGAGGCCACCGAAGGCATCGGAGGAATACCAACCGGAGCGCCACATCGTGTCGGGCTTGCCATCGAAGGCGCGAGCGGCGCTGCCTGACGGAACCTGACCGGCGCTGACGTCAAAGGTGGCGGCGCCGACGATGGGGACGGAAGTCAGACTCGACGCGGTGGGGACGTCGGTCGGGGCTGGCGCAGCCGAGGCACTCGGCGCGCGGCCGGACGTGGCGGCCGAGGCGCTCGCGGGTCGGCTCGTCGAACTCACCACGGCTGGTGAGCGCCCAAAGCCCGACAGCGAAGGCAAGCCCCAGATCCCGAAGATCGCCAGCAAGGTCACCAGCCCGGCGACGAGGGCCAGCGCCAGGCGAGACTCGTCTCTCCCCAGAGTCCCCGAGACCGGCACGAGGGGAACCGGCCTCTCGACCGGACCCTCTTCACCACGCAAAACCGCTGCGAGAGTAGCGTCCTCGTAAAGAACACCGCGGGCCCGAGTCGGCTGCCCGCTCGCGGTTCGCCGAGGCGCAGGAACCCGGGGCAGGTTGACGATCGTGTCGGCCTCACGAGGATTGACGCGCTTAGCGTCGACGGGGGTGCCACCCGGTTGGCTGGCCGCCACCGGCGTCGCGCCCATGGTGGGGGCCGAACTCGGAGCGACCGGGGCCGGGGGGCGCGACGCCTCGCTGGTCGGGTCCGTCGCGATCTCTCGTTCATCGGTGGGTGCGCCACCGCCGCTGTCAACCTCCTCGCCCCGTCGCGACCAGCGGGCCACGGTATGCCGGGCCCGGTCGCCCACGCGGGTAGCCATCCCACCAGCGGCTGCCCCAGCATGGCCGAGCGCCGTTCCGAGCCCGTGTGCTCCCTTGGCCAACGCGGCTGTGACTGCCGCCCCAGCACCGGCGGCGCCGGTCACCGCAGCTGAGCCGAGCGGCGCAGGCTCGGTGGCGGCACCGACCACGCCGGTGGCACCGACCACGCCGGTGGTCGCACTCGCCGCTCCTGGCTGGGCGATCGGGAACTCGGCGACCGGTATCTCGGTGGAACCGACCGGCAGCTCGGTGGAACCGACCGGCAGCTCCGTGGAACCGACCGGCAGCTCCGTGGAACCGACCGGCAGCTCCGTGGAGCCGACCGCAGATTCGGTCGACCCGCTCACGCCGTCCTTCGGCGCGGCACCTGCAGGTGCTCCGGTCGACACGGCGGACGTCCCACCGCGCCGGTCGCTCCACAGGTCGATGGTCGGCGCGCTCGGCCACCGCCGCAGATCGGAAATCACTTCGTCGGGAGTGATCGGCCCGCCTCGTTCGACCAGAGTCATTCGAACAAGTCGGTCGATGTCCAGACAGACGTTCGCGGCCAACTCATCGGGCCCGACGACGACGCCTGCGACAACGGGGGCACGGGGCAAACCCGAATCTGCTCCCGCGAGCGGCCAGCGGCCGGTGAGGGCGGCATACCCGATGCCCACCAGGGCCGTCGCGTCCAGCCGAGAGGCGATGCCTGCTGGCGTCTGATCCAGGCCCAGAAGCGCCGCTTCGACGGCGACCCCTCGAACCCGGACGGCCCCGTCGGGCATGAGCAGGACGTTCCGTGGCGTGAGGACGACGTGGTGCAGGCCTCGGGCGCGAGCCGCGGCGAGGGCGGTGGCTGTCTCACCCGTAATGCGGCGGGCCTCGTCTGCGGGCAACCCGCCCTGCTCGAGGATGCGCGTGAGACTGCGCGCCCGCCCGACGGACTCCTCCACGACGGTGCACGACGGTGACCCCTCGCCGTCCGCGGCGGGAGCGACGACATCGAGCACCCGCACGAGCCGTGGCTCGGTGACCGCGGCGGCGCGTCGGGCCGCGTCGAGGGCAGCGGCCGCCGTCGACGCACCACGAGCGAAGGTGAGCAGGACGACATCACGGGACAGCATCGTGTCCTGGGCGGCCCAGCGCTCCCACCGGGGGTGTTGCTGCAGCCGGTGCGACACGGCATACCGATCGGCGATCAGGGTGCCCGGACCGATCTGCACGGCCGCTCCCTTCTGTCGTGGGGGCAGCCTCGCGTCACCAGCCGCCCGACTCATCCTACGGTGCGGTATGCCGTTCGACGGGTGCCAGCAGCGGCTCCTCGGGGGTGGGGTCCACCGGATCCAGTCCCTCGGTGTCGACCCTGATCCGCGGGGGCCGGCGGATGGCGCGAATCACCCCGACGAGCAGGATGGCCCCGAAGAGCCCCCCCAGAGCGACATAGAGCCACGGACCTGGGGGTGCCGCCCGGACGGTCAATTGCTGCTCTGCTCCGAATCGTTCACCGTCGGAGGTCGTCAGCCACGCGGTGACCGGGACCAGGCCCTGGGCCAGGACGGCGAGCCGGACCGAGATGGTCGCCTTGGCGTGTGCCGCGATCGACACCCGCGCCCCGGAGTCGACAACGACAAGGCGCCCGTTCCCCGGAGCCAAGACCGCCCCCACTCCCCGGACCGGTTCGTCGAGTGCGTTGACGACGGTGACTTGCAGGACGCCCTCGTCGGCGAGGAAGTTCGTCGTCTGCGGAGCGACCGTCACGCCGTCGGCGGCCGCCGACGTTGCCATCTCGAGGCGCGCGACGAGGTCTTGGCGGGCGCCGTCGGCGGTGCGCCAGCGAGTGCTGGCTGCCTGGGCGGGCACATCGACCCATCGGGCGAATGTGGGGCTGCCCTCCTCCAGGAGTGAGGCCAGTCGACGCAGGGCAGCCCTTTGGTCGACGATCTTCTGCACGGTCGGCGGCACGGTGGCACTGCCGGCCGCTCCGCCCGAGTCAGCGCCCCGGGGCACGCTCGGACCAGGCCGGTCGGCAGAGACGCCGCGCCCCGGTGGGATGGCTGCGGGCGTCGCAGGCAGGGACGGAGCGGCATCCAAACCCGTTCCGGGGCGCATGGCCAGGTCGGCGTCGACGATGCGCACCCACGGGATTCGTGTTGATGCCGTGAGGAATTGCCGGAACACGTCACTGGGGACGACGTCATCGAAGCCGCGTGGCGGCACGATCAGGACGGTCCGGTCGATCGACGGTCGCTCGCCGAGCAGGGCGGCGGTCTGGGCGACGAGTTCCTGGGTCGCGACGACCACATCCGAGGGTGTCCGCAGTCGGGCCGACAGTGCAGCGAGCCGGTCGTCCCAACGAGCCACGGAAGTGCCGAGCGGCGCAATTCCGGCCACGGGTGGGGTCAGCCGCGCCGTCGGGTCGGTCACCTCGGAGGACACGAGAACCGCCGTCAGATTCGTCCCGTATGCCGCCCGCAGCCCCGCCTCTCGACCGTCCGGCAGAGCTCCGTCGGCCGGCCAGGCGATGGTTCCCCGGGTGCTGAGCAGTCCGTCGGTGAGGCGTCGGGCAGTGGTCACCTGTTCGGCAAGCAGGCTTGTCGCTCCGGCCTTGGTGGCTTCGCTGAGCCCGGGGCCGAGCAGGGCCTCGACATCCGGGTCGGCATAGGGCAGCGCGAACACGGCGTGACTGGCGGCTGCGGCCTTGAGGGTCTTGCCGAAGGCATCCCGAAGGACAGTGGCGGGATCCCTGGCTTCTTGCGTGGGGGTCCGCCCCGGCAGCCCGAGGACGGCGGGGTCGACGGCATACCCGACGGGCGCGGCACCGGTGGCCTGAACGAGCCGGTCAAGGCGGGAGCCCGGACCGAGTTGTTCGGCCCAGGCGGCCGTGCGGGTCGTGGGGTCCGGGTCATGCAGGCGGGGGTCGGCGCGCAAGGTGACGGGCAACAGCCAGCCAAGGGAGAGTGGCGCGTAGTCACTCGAGCGATGCCACCCGACGAAGGAGTGCAACGTCGCAACGCGCACGCCTCGGGGACCGACGACATCGATGGCGATCGGGATGACGCCGAACGCGCGGTTGAGCCGGATCTCATCGGCGGTCGTGAGCGTGAACGGCACGGCCGTGCGCGGTGCCGTCGAATCGAGGGTCTGGCGGGCTAGCTCGATTCCCGACGTCGAACCACCGGGGCCGGTGGTGCCGCTTGCTCCGGCGGAGGGCACGGGGGCCAGGGCGGCCCATTCGTCGACATCGGATCGGGTCGTCAGGGTGGTCCGCCCGCGGCTGAGCCGGACAGTCGACGTCGCGGCAGTGTCCAGCGCCGGGATCGCGGTCAGGTCAACGGTGCCGGCGACGGTAAGGGTCTCTCCGGGTCGCAGCACCGAAGGAGTGACGCTCGTCAAGGTGATGGGCGCAGCCGTCGAGGCCTCGGCGGGGGATGAGGCGGCGGGCAGGGATGAGCCGGCGGCGGGCAGGGATGAGGCGGCGGGCGGCATACCGGGGCCGGCGAGCCAACCACACGTGGCGGCGACGAGCGCGACGACCCGGGCCGCCAGCCTCACGCGGTGCCTGCCAGGCGCTCCCAGGCGACCTTGGCGATCCGCCGCTCGTTGGGGAAGGTGAGGTGTTGGTGGACCTCGTCGAGCCGAAACCAGGCGACGTCGATGGCCTCCTGGTCGGGGTCGTTCTCGATGGTGAGTTCGCCGCCCGTGGCCTCAAGCAGGTAGTGGTGGACGAACTTGTGCACCCGCTTGTCGCCGGTCGCGAACCAGTAGTCGATGGTGCCCAACTCGGCGAGCACTCGCCCGGTGATACCGGTCTCCTCGGCCACCTCGCGGGCCGCAGTCTCCGGGAGTGTCTCGCCCGGCTCGATATGACCCTTGGGCAGGCACCACTCGACGCGTCCGGCCCGGTTGCGCCGGGCAATGACCGCGATCCGGGCCGATCCCTCGTGCACGTCGACGACCACGCCGCCCGCTGAACGCTCCTCCACCCAGGGCAGCCGACGGCCCGGGTTCGAGGGGAGGGGGACGGCTGTGCTCACCCATCCACTCTAAACGCCAGCCACCAGCCGGTATGCCGTCCCACACCGAGCCGGGCCGAGACCGCTGCCGCCGCCCGCAGCCGCCTGGCAGCCGCCCGGCGTCCCCTCGGTGCCCGCCGTCCGCAGCCGCCTGGCAGCGCGCCCGTCGCCGGCAGCCGCAGCCGGATCCCCTGGAAATCCTCACACTCGCCGGTGGTTTCGGGCGCCTCAGGACCGAGATCGGCCGATTTCATCACACCCGCCGACGATGTCCGACCTCGCGCGTGGCCGCCCGACGAAACGTGCCCACTGCATCGGGTCGAACGGTCGAACGGGTCGAATGAGCGGGCGAACCCGGCCTTGGCCAGCCACTGACCGGGCCGCCACGCTCAGGGCGGGCGCGCGGCATACGGGATAGGCTTGTCGGTCGTGCCGAATCGACCAGACGCACCCGCGCCTGCGAGCACAAGCGCGCCAGACTCGCCCAGCGCCAGCTCGCCCAGCGCCAGCTCGCCCAGCGCCAGCTCGCCCAGCGCCAGCTCGCCCACGCCGGCGCCGCTGTTGCGCGCCGCCGTCGTCGCGCTCGCGCCGCAACTCGGGCTGCTCACCGAGCTGGGGGAGCGGTTCGTCGGCGCCGGACACGAGCTGGCCCTGGTCGGCGGCCCGGTGCGCGATGCGTTCCTCGGGCGGACCTCGCCGGATCTGGACTTCACCACCGACGCCACTCCCGACCAGACGCTCGACCTGATCCGCGGCTGGGCTGACGCGCACTGGGAGATCGGCCGCGACTTCGGCACGATCGGCCTGCGCAAGGGCCCGTCGGTCATCGAGATCACGACCTACCGCACCGATGTCTATGACCGGCAGTCCCGCAAGCCCGAGGTCGCCTTCGGCCGCAGCCTCGCCGACGACCTGGTCCGGCGCGACTTCACGGTCAACGCCATGGCGCTCAAACTCCCGAGCTTGGAGTTCGTCGACCTGCACGGCGGCCTGGCCGATCTCGCCGCCCGCCGGCTGCGTACCCCCGCGACCCCCGAAGAATCTTTCGCCGACGACCCGCTGCGGATGATGCGCGCCGCCCGGTTCGCCAGCCAGCTCGGTTTCACCGTCGCCGACGAGGTGTATGCCGCGATGCTCGCCCGCGCGGACACCCTCGCCATGGTCTCGGCCGAGCGGGTGCGGGACGAGTTCAGCAAGCTTCTCGTGTCGGCCAACCCTCGCCCCGGGCTGACCCTGCTCGTCGACTCCGGTTTGGCCTCGGTGTTCCTGCCCGAGCTGCCCGCGCTGCGGCTCGAGCTCGACGAACACCACCGGCACAAGGACGTCTACGAACACTCGCTCACCGTCCTTGAGCAGGCGATCGCTCTGGAGGGGCGCACGAACCCGGCGGACGCGGCATACCCCGTGGTGACCGGACCCGACCTCGTGCTGCGCCTGGCCGCGCTCTTGCACGACATCGGCAAGCCCGCGACGCGGACGTTCGAGAGCGGCGGGGGCGTGTCGTTCCACCACCACGAGCTGGTCGGCGCGCGGTTGGTGAGCAAGCGACTCAAGGCGATGCGCTACGACAAGGCCCAGGCCAGCGATGTCGCGCGGCTGGTCGAGCTGCACTTGCGCTTCCATGGCTATGGCGAGGGGCAGTGGACCGACTCGGCGGTGCGTCGGTATGTCACCGACGCTGGGCCGCTGCTCGGGCGGCTGCACCTGCTGACCCGCTCGGACTGCACGACCCGCAACGTCCGCAAGGCGACCCGTCTGGCGCGCACCTATGACGAGCTCGAGGTTCGCATCGCACGACTCGCGGCGGCTGAGGAGCTTGCCGCGATCCGGCCCGAGCTCGACGGCAACCAGATCGCGGCGGTGCTGGGCATTCGGCCGGGGCCGGTGCTCGGCGAGGCTTACAAGTTTCTGCTCGCCGTGCGCCTGGACGAGGGGCCGATTGGGCCCGAGGCCGCCGAGGTGCGATTGCGCGAGTGGTGGGCCGCTCGCGGCTGACCGTGGATGCCGGAAGCTGGCGCCGGGGGTGTTTGGGTGCGTCCGGGGTGGGCACCGCAAACACGCCCCGACCCCTTGTCAGTAGCTGGAGTCGGCCTGCTGGAAGCCGTTCATGATGGCATTGAGCTGTTGGCCCATCTCCGACAAGGTAGAGATCATCTGATCTGCCTGCGTCTTGAACTGTTCGAACCGCTCACCGAAGGCCACGGACGACTTCTGCGTCTTGAAATCGGTCTGCAAGAAGTTGTCGATGTCGCTCTTGAGGGTAACCAATTCGGAACGGATGAACTCGTCCTTCTCGGCAAGTCGACGAGCCTTCTCGGCGGCCTCGGCAAAGTTGATTTGGATGTCGGCCATGAACGTGCACTCCTTAACGTTGGGTCCTGCGATGTGTCCGGGCTCGCTTCGCCCGGGGATTGTGGGTTATTCGAACAACTCGTCGCCAAGAACGAGTTCGGAATAGGCGAAGAGGCCCAGGGCGGCGAGCTCTATGTCGATCGAGTGGGCAGTGGCGACGACGTCAGCGGAAACGCCTCCGACCAAGCGCCGTGTGACACACCAGAACACCCCGGTGAGGGGGGCGCAGGCTGACTTCGCGTCATCGCTGGTCGCTTGAGGCTCATCCGCAATGACATGAAAGTGGCGCAGGCCGACTGGCTGGTCCTCTGCATCCAAGACGGGCTCAGCCGCAGAGGCGAGAGAGCCCAACAGGAGAGCGTGCGCAGCGACGCGGTCCTGCTGACCCGGCCCAACCGGCAAGACAACAAGATCGACAGTGAGGCCGGAACTCGCACCGAAGGGCAGGTAGAAGAGACGCTGATCGAAGGGATCGACGCGGGGCCGGAGGGCAGCCGCCGAGAAAATCTCCTGGAGATGCTCTCGGTGGTCCCCATCGGGTGAGAAATCGGGGGCAAGGCTGTCTGTCAGCGTCGTGGCCCACACCTGAACCGCGGCGGCGTCTTCGAGGGCGGGGATGACCAACCACCGAGGAACGTCGTCGTCTGGAGTCGTCCGAGAAATCGTCGCGAGGTCCAACTCAAGCATCGTCGCGCCACCTAAACGTCGAAAGTATGGAGTCGAACATCTCGATGACTTCGTTCGGCTCGGGCCGGGTGTCTCCCAGGGACGCGAGGGTGGCGACGCAGACGACCTGGTACCAGCTGTCGCGGTCGCCGGGGACGCCCAAGGTGTAGGCACATTGCACACGCTGTATCGCGAGACCTTCCGATCGGCCATCCGCGTCAACGACGTCGAACTCATCGCGCATCCGCGGGAGGGCTTCCTTGAGGTCAACGTCCTCGCACCGGGAGCTGCGCACGCAGACAGCCGGTTCGATGTCCAGGAGTTCGCTCGTGGGGTCCTTGGCCGCCACAGCGAGCAGCGCGGCTAGTGGATCATCCACGACCTCAATTTCCATGTGCCGAAAACTCACCATGGGCTGCGCCGGAGCAAGCATGCTGTCCGGAGACGCCATGAAGACCAAGAAGCAGCCGTTCGCCGCGAGGTGGTCGAAGAGCGACAGGACGCCGGAGTGCATCTTGCCGGCTATCGAGGCCATGCTGCGCGAAGGTGCGACGGCCGCGGCCGCAGCGACGAATCGACGCAGTCCGACCTCGTCGGCTAGTGGCAGATCAAATCGCACGAAGCCGGGTGGGACGGTAATGTCGAAAGCCTTCATGCCGCCACCTGCATATAGGTGCGCTCGGTGCGATGCGCCGGGCTCGAAGGTATGACCGAAGTAACAATAGATTTGCCAACGATCGGAACGACCTTACGGGCGGTGAGGTCGATCACCCGGGCAGTTTGCTCCGCCCCATGCTGCGACATTCCTACCCGTGTCAGGAGTTTGCCGTCGCTGATGATGTGGCCGACTCTTCGCGTGCCAAGGAACTCCGTGACGGTGCGGACGGCCGCGACGGCGCGCTTGAGCAGCGGGGTCTTGTGTCCGACTGTTTGACGGAAGAAGGCCTTCATCCGGGCAGTACCATGTCCGAGTTGGTTCACCAATCGCCCTTGGGCTTTGCCATAGGCGGCGATGGCCTTGGGTAGAGTCAGTTTCCCTGCGGTCATGATCTTGCCGACGGCCTTGATCGCCTTTCCGGCGCCGAAGATTGAGAGAACGGACGAGGCTGCAGTGAGGGCGAATGATCCCCAATCGCCGTCTTTGAGGACCTTACCTAGACCGCCAACGAGCGAGAAAGCTCCAGAAATACCGCCGAGGATGGCTGCAAAGATGGCCAGCGGCGGGCAGAAAATGCTCAAGACGGTCAGACCCAGGCTGATCCAACCGAGCACGTCGCCGATCTTCTTGAAGATCTCGGAGTGATCCTTCACGTATTGCACGATCTTGTCGATGGCATTCGTGATGTGATCGATAAGAGTATCGTTGAGCCCACTTCCATCCGCGGCGGTGCTGACGCGGACGGCTGCGGTTTCAGCCTGGCTATTGCGCGCAGTGATCAATTGTCGGAGTTCTTCTTTCGCGTCGTCGATGTTGGCACGTGCGGTGGCGCGCTGCCGCTCGACTTCGTCGAACTCAACCTTGAGATTGTTGTATGCCGTCGGGTCAGTCGTGTTGGTCATCTGTCGACTCAGACCCGCGGACCGGTCGTATTGTCGAGAGTCGTAGTTATGTTGATCGGCGGCGTTCGCGGCGAGCGCATCTGCCTCTCGTTGGATGGGGATGAGCGCCTCGCGGTAGGCGTCCAAAGCGGCTGCCGCCCCAAGGTATCGGGATTGGACGAGCTGGAGTTTTCCTGAAACTGCCGTTACATTCGCAAGGATCGAATCCAGTTGTTTGCTGATGTGATCGCTACGGAGCGCCTGGTCCAGGCCCTCGTGGGCGTCTCGCACTCGTTGGCTGACCGTTCTCAAGTAGGTCGCTTGCGCTCCAATTTCGTCACAATCGCCACTGACTGGGTCGTGATGATAGCCCAGGACAGAGAAATCTGGGGGAACCCGGCTCATTTTGACTTCTCTCCTTCGTCACTGTCGAGTTTGGAGGGTTCGCTGACCCCTCGGTCTTTAAGGGCCGACAACCGGGCCTGGGCCGAGGTCGCGGACGTGCCGGTCGAGCCGGACGCCGCGCTGGCGCCGGTCGAACCCGCACTAGCCGATCCAGCGGGTGGGGCGGCCTGCGGCGCGGAGGGAGTGCCGGACGCCGGGGTGGCGCTGCCGTGGCCGACCTGACTCAGCGCCGAGAGTGAGCCGACTGCCGACTGCATAACCTGGGCCGACGAGGTCGGCACGCGCGGAGCCGTAGCTCCCAGGGCCGATCGAGCATCCACGGGAGCTGCCGTATTGGTGCCTGCGGGCGTGGTCGTCGCTCCGGCGATGGCTTGGCCAGCGTCGGCTCGGACCGCCCGACCCTCAGGAGTTGCCCCACTCTCGGTGGTGACGGGCATCGGAGCCGCGGGGATCGGAGCCGTTTGGCGGGACGGAAGAGCGGAGTCCGCCGCTGCGCCTCCGCCTGCCGCTGCGCCTCCGCCTGCCGCTGCGGCTATCGCGGCGCCAGCGCCCGCAGCCCCCGCACCGACGGCTTCGGCACTTGACGGCGGCGGTGGCGGTGCGCCAACTTCGATTCCCTCGGGCGCAGGCGACGGCCCTTTGGGCGCATCGTGGTCTGGACCAACGCCATCGGGTGCCCCGGGGTCCCGGGTGACTGCTGGATCAATGGATTCTCCGGGCGGGTCTACCGGTGACTTGCCTTCTCCAGGCCCTTCACTTTCCCCCGGCATCGGAAATATTAAACCGTCTGGAGTAACCACGCCTGGCCTAAGACGCTTAATGATCTCGTCGATGTCGGGACCTGTCGTCGGTGGCGGCGAGCCCGTCCCTGGACCGACGAGCCGCGCGTCGATCGTGGGCGTTGGCAGTCGATTGTAGAGAGTGAGGAGAGCAATCGCCGCCGGACCCAGCAGAGTGAGGGGAAGTCCCCGCTGGATCAGGAGTGCGGCCTCGGCACTGAAGCGATCCAGGAGTTCCCTGACCTTCGCTTCGCCTTCGTCGATCATTCGACGGATATCCGCTTCGACAGCCCCTTCTTCCTTGGGGTCAGGTCGGGCCGGTGTGGGATCGGGGGCGGGTTCGGGGACTGGGGTGGGGTGCGCCGGAGCCCCCGAACCTTCCGGAGGTCCCGGCGGAGCGGCCGGGGTGGGCGCAGGTGCCGACGGCGCCGGAGCATGGTTCGGACCCGGGCCAGGGCCGGCCCCGCCGTTCGCGGGTGGCGGCGATCCCGGGGACGGAGCTGATGCCGACGGTTGAGTTGGCGTGGAGCCCCCAGTCGGTTGGACGGACTGGGCGCCCGTATCGTCGGCCGCGGCGATCTTTGCTCGGTAGGTCGAGATGTTGGCCTTGAGCTCACCGATCTCCTTGAGCAGGCGCTCTCGGTGGATGGCCCAGTTGCCCGATAGTCCGCCGAGCGCGTCCCTCAGTCGCGGGGCGTCCCCGACGCACGCCTGCAGACTGCCGCGGTCCTGTTGGGTCGCGAGCAAGGAGGATGTCGCGCCTTCGAGCACCTGCTCGGCGCGCTGCAAAGTCGCGAGATCAACCTTCAGTTGTGCTGCCGATGACGACATGTGTGCTCCTCAGTCCACGAGTGGAAGTTGGACCCGGGTGGATCGCCCGGCGGTGATCCAATAACCACGCCCAACAGGGAAGTCGGTGCGCTTGCAACGCGGCAGGCTGGTTCTCAAGACGCTGTCCCCGTCCCCGGCGTCCGGTTGAAGGAGGAAGCCGGTGCGGGCATTGCGCGCCTCGGTGAGCAGTGACCAGGAGCTCCCCCAGGCCGAGGTCTCCCCGTCGAGCACGAGGAGATGGCCGTTGCGGCGGCATTGCTTGACGATCTCAGTGAGCGCGGACTCCACCTTGGTGCCGACGAACTCAGGCAAGCCTTCGATGAAGATCGCCATGAGTGGGCTGTCATCTGGAGCTGGGTTGGCCGCCAGGTCCTTGAGGACTCCGATGAGCTCCTCCGAGGTGTCCGCGCCCACACCGCGGTTCTGCCAGATCTCCAGAGTGGTTAGGGGGGAGCGGCGAGGAGTGAGGTGCACGAGGGGCGTTTGCGGATATCGGCGAAGGACAGACTCGGCGAGCCACCGGACCGCAGACGTGCGGCCGGATTGCGCCAAGCCGGAGACGATAACGATTCCGCGGGGATCGAAGCCCATCGGTTCGAGGTCACTGTCGCGGACTCCAAGCACGGGCAGCCCGCCGACCTCTGACGGCATACTCGAGGCGGGAACGAGGCTGGGCAGTGAACGGACTGGCGGTGGTGGCGTCGCACCCAGCCGACGAAGGGCGGCACCTAGCTCCTCGATGCGTTTGGCCTGGCTGGCAACGTGGATGTCGTCGCCGAGGATCGCGAGCTGGAGCTCCTGAGGATTGCCAACCTCCATGCATCGCCCGGGCGGGCTCTGCGGTGTGAGCACGTCCTTGGGAACCCCCATCATCAGATACGCGTCGTCGGTGGCCTGACGCAGGCAGAGCTTTCGAGGGAAAGCAGCCAAGACCGAGTTGGGCACAGCCATCGGCCGATCCGCTGTGATGGCAACGTGAATCCCCAAGGCTCGTCCCTCACCGAGCAGCCGCACGAGCATCGTGTAGATCTGCGCTCGCGTCGTCGACGAGTCATATTCATCCCGGAACGTCCCGAACCCATCGATCAACAACAGGACGCGAGGCTCGTGGGGAAGGTTGGCGAGCTTGCGATAGTCGGTCAGGGTGGAGGCCCGCAGCGCCGAGAATCGCTCGGCGCGCCTCTCCGCCTCGGCCGTCAGCATCCGTAGCAGCCGCCCGACCCGCTCTTCGTCATCGCCATTGATGACGGCTCCGACCGAGGGGAGTGCCTCCAAGGCGGCCAGGCCGCCGCCGGCGAAATCAAGGGCGTAGACATGCACCGGCCCTCGCTCCGGCCTGATCGACGCGGCGATCGCGAGAGAGCGGAGTGCAGTTGACTTGCCCGACCCTGATGATCCGACGTAGAGAAGGTTGCCGTCCTGGTCCGGGTAGAAGTGTCGGACGACGTGTGCTTGACGATCAGGGTCGTCCATGACTCCGAGGACGAGGGCCGTGTCGCCACCCTGGCCCACGGTGGCGATGTCGTACTTGGATTGAATGGGGTCGAGCCAGGGTCGGCGCGGAGTAGGCACCCTGCCGCGGCTCGCGGCCTGAGCGATCGTATCGACGATGCGATTGATGTCTTTGTCAACACCATCGGAGGAGCTTGATCGTTCGCTCAACTTCCAGGTCTGTCCGACACCAAAATCGAGATCATTGACCATAATCGGAGGAGCTGACGCGACGTGCGGGGTCCGGGCGCCTGGAAATGCCGATTGGAACTGGGTAATCCGTCCGGGACCGGTCTTTGCGGCTCCCCTGCCGGGGATGGACGGGTCAAAATGTGCCGCCATAGGGGTCCCCAGCACGTCGGACGAGTCATGCTCGTCAGCCATGCGCAGCGCCACGCGCAAGTTGGTGTTGGCCCGGAGGTTGTCCTTGATCACGCCGGCGGGACGTTGCGTAGCGAGGATGAGATGCAGGCCCAGAGAGCGTCCACGCTGAGCGACGTCAACGACACCATCGACGAATTCGGGCACCTCGCCGACGAGTGCAGCGAATTCGTCGACAACGATGATGAGACTCGGTGGGCAGTCCGGGTCGCCGGTCTTTTCCAACTCGAGGAGGTCTTTCGCGCCCTTGTCGTTGAGGAGATGCTCGCGGTATCGGAGCTCCGCCCGAAGGCTGCGTAACGCTCGCCGAACCAAGTGAGTATTGAGATCGGTGACCAGACCGACAAAATGGGGCAATTCCACGCACTTGGCGAAGGCTGCGCCACCCTTGTAATCAACAAAGAGAAAGGTAACCCGGTCCGGGCTGTAGGCACTTGCCATTCCCAACACCCAGGCTTGCAGGAACTCGCTCTTACCAGCTCCAGTCGTGCCACCCACCAGCGCATGCGGGCCATGCGATCGAAGATCGAGAATGAACTCCTCCGACCCGGCATGCCCAACGAGCGCCCGGAGTGTGCTGGGGCCCTCCAAGGGTTGTGGCGGACCGGAGCGATTGACCAATGAGCGGTTTTCCCGCCAGTGCGCCAACACCGCGTCCGGGTCATCGGACATGTCGCGGCCGAGGAGGGTCACGACGGACATGCTCCGAGGCAAGTCAGATTCGTCCGCAACCGGAGCGCCCGCGTCGACGACAGGGGCGAGTTGTCGCGCGAACTGCTCGGCGACATCGGTGTGGACCCGATCAGTAGAAACGCCGCCGAGGGTAAGTCCGAAGCGAACGAGGCCTACGTTGGATAGGTCACCGCTCTGCACATCAACGAACGCTCTGCAGGTTGCCGGAAGGTCCGAGACCCGCTGACCCAACCACAGCACATAGACGCCGACGTCGGGACCACGCTCGGCGATCCGGACAAGTCGGGATCGCTCGACCGACGGGTTGTCAGCGATGACAAGAACGGACGGCAAGGCCGGCGGATCGAGGCGCTCATCCCCGGAGATCGGTCCCCGCTCAGCCCCTCGAGTCAGGCTCTGATGGCGACGTTCGACCAGTTCCTCGAGGTTGGCTAGCAGCACCCGACCCACGCCGCTGTCGCTCGCCAGGTGTGGCCCGGGAAGTGGGGAATGGGGTGATGACGTGTGCGGCATCCAATCCAACCAGGACCACCGGGCGCGCCCTGCGGTGGAGGTCAGGCAGGCGAGGATGACCTCGGCTGGAGAGTGGAGCACCGTCGCCTGAACGACGATCGCCCGAGCGACGTCGTCAACGCCCGGCCGTGGGCCGCAGACGCCCACTCCGCCGACGGACCTGAGATTCACCGCGACGGGCGCTGCCCCGAGCACGAGGGACTTCTCCGACAACGCCCGAGCAGCCTCGAAGAACGCTGGGACCCCACCGGGTCGCGGTCGGTCGATCGTCGTAAAAGCTGGGATGTTCCCTGTGCCCAATCGGACATGAAGAAACTCGGGATGCTCGGGACGACGAGACCACAAGAGCGAGTCGAGTTGACTGGCGGAGCGTAGGCAGTCGTGTGTGTCGGGGAACATCCCTTGGAGGGCGCGCCGGTCCTCGTCTGCGGCCGCTGTCAGGTCCTCATTGGCGGTCCGCAGGCCGGCATCGAAGGCGGCCACGTCGGCCTTGTGCTGACGCTTGCCCCGAAAGCGTTGGTCGATCCAGTTGCCGATCATGATGATGGGCGACAGCGCGACAAAGATGAGGCTCAACGCGTTTCCCGTCATGACGAACATGACGCCGCCCATCACCAAGGGGGCCGCCATAGCCAGCCAGGGGAAATTCGGGCGCTGGGCGTCGTTCGGAACGGCAGGCAGCTCGATCTTCCTTGGTTCCGGACGACTGATGACCAGTGGTGAACGATTGAAGAGAATGTCGGTTGAGGTCGACGACACCTCGGTCGGCGCACGCAACAACGACACCTCGACGACGGACGATCCCAATGTCGCCTGGTCACCGGCCCGCAGTTCCACCCGATTGACCTGGACCCCGCCCACAAGGACGCCGTTGGCGCTGCGATTATCGATGATCTCCACGCGGTCGCTGACCCGGATTCGTGCGTGCTGAGCCGACACCATCGGATCGTTAAGCCGGACGTCACTGCCTGCCCGTCTGCCTATCCACGACTCGCCCTCCGGGAGCGGGAACTCGCTTCCGGCATTGGGTCCGTCGACAACGCGGAGCACGGCAAGGGGTGCTCCGCCACCGACCGGCTGCGAAGAAGGTGGGGCGCCGACGAGATCAAGGACCGCCCCGGAGCGCAGACCCGACTCGAGCAACGTGACTTTGGTGGGCAAAACACGGTGTGCCCCCGGGCCCCTCGACGCTTCCGAGATTCTAAAGGTCACGTCGGTTCCGCCAGTCAGCGCGCCGACCTCGCCAGAGGAAACAAGCGCGCGGGCGACGTCACCGACTGTGGCGGTTGCGTCTGCCGTTATCAGCACATGTCGCTCAAGCTGACTGCCTTGAGGTTGGCGGATGGTGGCCTTGAGCCTCATCCCATTTCCTCCTTGAGTCGCATGTGCGCTCCGACCTTATGCGTGACCCTAAGTGATCCGCGCGTCACCATTACAGGGGACACACGAGTTCTGGACCGGTCTTCCTTCTCCGATGCAGAGGGGAGCATCTGGGCTGACCGCTCCTCGCTGCAACAGCGCAGGTCCTCAGGGGAAGCGACTACACGCCACCCAGGCGGACGGCATACCCTGACGGACGAACCGACGCAGAGCGGGAGGTGACGAGCGATGAATGAGGGGAACGGATTAGTGCACGCCGGTATCGCCACCCATGTGGGCCGGGTCCGCGAACACAACGAGGACTCCGCGTTCGCCCGCGGGGCGATCTTCGTCGTCGCCGATGGGATGGGCGGCCACGCGGCCGGCGAGGTGGCCAGCGCGATCGCGGCGTCGACCTTGGGGGAGCTCGCCGATCGCACCGACCTCACGGTGGACGTCGTGGTGGGCCAGCTCGCGGAAGCCAACCGTCGGATCCTCCAGGCCGGCTTGCGCGACCCGCGCACATGGGGGATGGCGACGACCCTGACAGGAGCCGCGCTGGTCAGGGGGCAGGACGGGGAGCGCGCGTGGACGATCGTCAACCTCGGCGACTCGCGCGTCTATCGGTATGCCGCGGGCGCACTGACCCAGGTCACCGTGGACCACTCGGAGGTGCAGGAGATGGTGGACCTGGGCTACCTCACCGAGGCGGAGGCCCGGGTGCATCCGTTGCGGCACACCGTCACTCGGTCGCTGGGGCGCGATCGGTTGCCGGTGGCTGACACGTGGGTGCTGCCGGTCGTCGCCGGCGAGCGGCTCGTCGTCTGTTCGGACGGGTTGACCAACGAGGTGCTCGACGCGCAGATCGCCGAGCTGCTGGGCGAGGCTGCCGACGTGCAGGCGACGGCGCAGGCGCTCGTCGACGCGGCCGTCGCCAACGGCGGGCGTGACAACGTCACGGTCATCGTCGTCGAAGCGGGCGACTGATCGCGTGCGGGCGACGACGGGCGCGCTGAAGGAGAGTGCGTCATTTGCCCACGGCCAGGGCAGGGCGCGTGCGACATGCCGGACGGGTGGTGTGTGACCACATGGTGCTCAGGGATGCCGGCCGCCGAGGCACTGCTCCGTTTGCGATGAGCAGCGCCTCATCGCTGTCGAGGAGGCCGTGGCAACGCGACGTCAACGAGGCCCACGGCGCGTGGGGGCGCAACGACTGAGGCACTGACCACTGTGGGTGGTCAGGGCCTCAGCGCGTGGCACCCCCGAGATGATGGCTCCGCCCTCGGCCGAAAGACCGTGTGGCCCCATCTCCCTGAGGGGGTGGTGGAGCCACACAATGCCTTGCGCCTTCTCAGCGCGGGCTCGTCCCTCACCCGCTAGATCGTCAGCGCTCCTCGGCCCCGGCGATGAAGGCCTCGAGCTTGGCCCGACCCTCGTTGTCCTCGCGCTGCACGGGCGGGGACTTCATCAGGTAGGACGACGCCGAGATCAGCGGCCCACCGATGCCACGGTCCTTGGCGATCTTCGCCGCACGGATGGCGTCGATGATGATGCCGGCCGAGTTGGGGGAGTCCCAGACCTCGAGCTTGTACTCCAGGTTGAGCGGCACGTCACCGAACGCGCGACCCTCCAAGCGGACGTACGCCCACTTGCGGTCGTCCAGCCAGGCGACGTAATCCGACGGGCCGATGTGCACGTTGCGGTCGGCGGTCTTCCCGGCCAATTCGCCGGTGAGGTTCGAGGTCACCGACTGGGTCTTGGAGACCTTCTTGGACTCCAGCCGCTCACGCTCGAGCATGTTCTTGAAGTCCATGTTGCCGCCGACGTTGAGCTGGTAGGTGCGGTCCAGCGTGACGCCACGGTCCTCGAACAACTTGGCCATCACCCGGTGGGTGATCGTCGCGCCGACCTGGCTCTTGATGTCGTCACCGATGATCGGCACACCAGCCTGCTCGAACTTCGCCGCCCACTCGGGGTCGCTGGCGATGAACACCGGCAGCGCGTTGACGAACGCCACGCCCGCGTCGATCGCGCACTGCGCGTAGAACTTGTCGGCCGCCTCCGAACCCACCGGCAGGTAGGACACGAGGACGTCGGCCTCGGCGGCCTTCAGCGCCGCGACGACGTCGACCGGCTCAGCCGCCGACTCGTCGATGGTCATCCGGTAGTACTTGCCCAGCCCGTCGAGGGTGTGGCCCCGCTGGACCTCGACCCCGAGGGTCGGCACGTCGCAAATCTTGATCGTGTTGTTCTGCGAGGCGTTGATCGCCTCGGACAGGTCCTTGCCGACCTTCATGTCGTCGACGTCGAACGCGGCGACGAACTGCACGTCACTCACGTGATAAGGACCGAACTGCACGTGCATGAGACCCGGCACGACAGCCGAGGCGTCCGCGTTGCGGTAGTACTCCACGCCTTGCACGAGCGAGCTCGCGCAGTTGCCGACGCCGACGATGGCGACGCGCACCGATCCCATGAGGGTTCTCCTTGTGTGATGTCCCCGGCCGGGTCAGGCAGGGGGGTTCGTGGTGAGGGGGACAGCGATCCCCCGTCGTTCGGCAGTGATGAGCTCTTCGAGCCAACGGACCTCGCGCTCCGCGGACTCCTCCCCGTGCCGTTGCAGCGCCGAGGTGTACAAATCCATTCGCTCCCGGTTGCGCGCCGAGGCGACGCGGATGTTCGCGAGTCGTTCCTCAAGCCGCGACCGTCGACCTTCGAGGATCCGCAGCCGAACGTCGGCCTTGGTCCGGGCGAAGAACGCGAAGTGGACGTCGAACTCCTCGTCATCCCACGCGGCCGGCCCCGCCGACTCGGTCAGGTCTTGGAACCGTTCCTTGCCATCGGCGGTCAACTCGTAGACGATCCGCGCCCGCCGACTTCCGGACAGCACATCCGAGCCGCCACCCGACGCCTCGAAGATCCAGCCCTTGCCCAGCAGATCGCGCAGGCACGGGTAGAGCGAGCCATACGACAGCGCGCGGAAGGCCCCCAGGGCGGTGTTGAGCCGCTTGCGCAGCTCGTAGCCGTGCATCGGGCTCTCGTGCAGCAACCCGAGGACGGCGAACTCGAGCAACTCACCCCTACGAGACACCGTCAGTCACCTCCGCCTGTGGTCCGGTCCGTTGATCCGGTATGCCGTGTGCCTGGGTTCTCGTGAAACCCCGGCTGCCGTTCGCCGCACCTTCGAGTGGTTACGCGCGTGCGTCGACGACAGGCAGGACTGTAGCACCAGATATATCGACCCGATACATCATGGCGATGTGTCGCGTGTCGCAGACGCGGTCTCGCCCGGTCTCCACGCCGTACGGCTAGAGAGTCGGCTGACCACCGAACAGGAGGATGATCGCGGCGACGCCACCGGTGCACACCGCGGGCTGGTCGCCACTGCACGACATGGCGTAGGCCTTGTTGGTCACCGGGCTGTAGGCATTGATGACGACAGGCCGGCCGTTCCCTCCCGCTGCGATATAAGCCGTCTGGACATTGACGGCGAAGGGGCAACTCGTCGATTCATTGCCCGTCGCCGTGTAGGCATACGGACCAGCCCCGAGATTCCCGCACACCTGGCCGCCGGCTGGGATCTGAACCCCCGGGTAACTCGGAATCATGGGCACGGCAACGGTCGATGGCTGGACGGCCGCGGGCGGCGGAGTCAGGGGCATGGGAGCCGCTGCCGACTCGGCCACCGGGGCGGCGGTCACCGTCGCGGTGACGGTCACCTGGGCGGCCTTTCCGGCGCTCGGCGCGACACCGGATGGGGTCGTGGCACGCCACGCAAACCAGCCGAGGAGCGCTACGGCGATGAGCGCGGTGATGGCCACGGGCAGCATCCACGGGGCCAGGCGCTGGTGGGAAACGGCGGGGCCGCCCGCCGCGACCTCGGGGATCGGCTGCTCGACGCCGTATGCCGCGGGGCCACCGGTGTCGGCAGACTCAGCCCAGACCTGCGCCCGGCGCACCGTGGTGTGCAGATCGTCTGGCTCAAGCAGGGGAACGGACTCGATGAGGTGCCCGCTGCTGGCGGGCACCATGGCCCCACACTGCCCACAGTGGCGCTGAGAGACGGACAGTGCCCTTCCGCACTGCCCACAAAAGCTCGACATCGTGGACTCCTCGCTTCCGTCAGGCCTCCCTCGGCCGACGGGTGTGGACTACAGGTGTGGGGCCGTGGCTTGCTTGGGGTAGCAGACATTCTTGAGGGCGTCGGCGCTCAGCGACGGGAATTGCCGGGTGCACCAGACGGTCGCCGCGTCCTTCGAACCAAAACTACCGGGGTCGAAGATCGTCACCCACAGGGCCTCACCGGACGGCTTGCCCGGGTAGGCGCCTTGCTTGCCCAGGTCCGTCGAGGCGAGCAGTCGGATGCTGCTGCCGAACCTGTCCTGCAATGCCTGGTGTTCGGCGAGGATGTCCTGCACGGTGAAGGTGTTCGTCCCCGAGGCGGAGACCTGGTTGAGGTCCTGGATCCCGTGCCATTTACTGGCCAGCTGGACGATCCATTGGTCGCGCGGGCTGAACCCGAGCAGTGACTCTCGTCGACGTTCGGCCAGCGCCAGCCGCGCGGCCGCGTCCGGATCGACGTTGGGGCTCGTGACGCTCGGCGAAGCAACGGTCGTCGGTGCCGGTGTGACGGCACTCGGTGTCGGCCCGGGGTTCGGTGGTGCAACCGGACCGGTGACCGGCGCCACCACCGTCCGGAATACCGTCGCCGGTGCTGTTGCGGCGAGGTCCGCTGAGCCTGGGGCGCGGCGGGCCAGGAGGACGACTCCGAGGACGACGGCCGCAAGAAGGAGACCCGCGACGAGGGAGATGAGCCACACCGTGCGACGCCGAGTGTCCCGGGCCATCCCGGACTCGCCAGGAGGGGCCGGCGTAGACGGCGGAACGAACGACGGCGGGGCCGGCTCGCCCAGCGGGGGCAACGAGGTTCGGATCAGGGTCTGTTCGGACAGGGGCAGCGAGGTTCGGATCACCGTCTGTTCGGACCAGACCGGGCCATCGACAAGGAGCCGCCCGCACTGTCCGCAATGCCGGTCCTCGGCACGTGCCGGACTGCCGCAGTGACCGCAGAAGGAGGTCATTCAGCTCCCTTTCGTCGAGCGCGAGAGTTCGGCCGTGGCGCATTTGCCACGCTGGGTCGGGTGGCTCCATCCTCTCGCTCGACACCGAGCCGGGGCTGGATCCCCATCGCGTTATCGGCCGGCCTGAGCGCCCACACGCTGCAGATCAAGGATCAGCGCTCCGATCTCGTTGTAAAGCGCCCTAGTCCGATCGAGGTCGGCGGCCAGAGCCGCATCGGAGGCGTCATAGACGCCGAGCCATTCCAGGACGATGAGCAAGGGGGCACCGAGAACGCCGAGGATCATCGTGCCCAGACCGAAGGATCTGCCGACCTGGCCGGAAAATGAGATCGGTGAGGCGTCGACGTCGTGAGAGAAGATGTCCAGGCCAACCGCCGTCGCTTTAGAGCGCTGGTATCCCCACCCGACGGCAAGGACGAGCACGATCATCGACAGGATCAACGGAGCCAGAGAGAGCGGCGAGCTGGTGCTTCTGCTACTGCCTAAGCTGCTCAGCGCGGCCCCGAGCGAGATGACCGCCCCCACTGACGAAGCAACCATCAACCCGATCAAGGTGCCGAGGATGAGGGAGACGAGCGCAAGCGGGTGCATTCCCTTCCGGACGGTCAAGCCCACCCCCCGAACGTCGGCAAGGTAGATCTCGCGGTTGATGGTTGACTGGTTGAGGAAGTTCTTGGCTCGGGCGTGAAAGAGAATCCGGACATCGGTGATCACCAGGGTGCCCTCAAGCCAACCACTGCCCCGTTGAATCCGACCAATCTCATGGATCTTCTTGACCTCCTCACCCTGAGCGAGCATCACCCGCTGCGGGTCGGTCAGTGCCGGTGCCGGTGCGTTTGTCGGAGTGAAGTCGATCCCCGGAGTCGGCACGGCCGGTGCTGCCGTGGGTGTCGATAGCGGCGCAGTCGAAGCGATCGGCGGGGAATAGGACGGCCCAGCGACACCGACGGGTTGGTGGATTCCTCCGGCCCCTCCACACGTCGTGCAAAAGCGATCCGTCGGAGTCATCGGTGCCCTGCACAGAGAGCAGGTGGCCTCGGACATGGTGCCTCCCCAGTGGTATCGAATGGGACCCCTCACCCCCAGGTATGAAGAGCCGGAAATCCCCGGACGACGATATCTCACGGCCATTTGTGTGGTCGCACTGAGGCGTCGGGCCGGCAGCGGGACCTGCACCGATTGGTGCCACCCGAGCACAACGCCCCACCCAGCACCAGGTCCTGTCCAGGCACATCCGGTCGACCCACCGCGTGCCAGGACCGAAGCGAAGCACGCGACCACGCGGGTCAGTGTCCGATTCGGCGGCACGCGGCATACGTGTTCATACTGGAAACTCCGGCGGGCCGTGACGGGCCCCGCTCCTGGCCCGAACAGCGGAAGGCAACCCCGTGAGCAATGATCGGACGCCTGTTCGGCCCCACCGAGCGAGCGCCTCACCAACCCGGGCCGAGGCGCGTGCGCTGGAAGGCGGCCAGGGCAAGCGATCGTGGTGGCGAGCGCCCGGCCGGACCTGGATCAAGCGCGTCCTCTGGGCGGGCGCCCTTGCCGTCGCCCTCGGGGTCGTCGTCGTCGTCGCCGCATTTGCGACGATTCGCGTTCCCGACGTGGCCAACGAGCTGGCCGAGGCGCAGACCTCGATCGTCTATTACGACGACGGCACGACCGAGATGGCCCGGATCGCCGAACTCGACCGCGAGCCGCTGCCGCTGTCGAGCATCCCCAAGCACGTCCAGCAGGCCGTCATCGCCGCCGAGGACCGGGACTTTTACACCAACAGCGGCATTTCACCGAGTGGCATTGCCCGCTCGGTGTGGCAAGCGGTGCGAGGCAGTGACATCCAGGGTGGCGGCTCGACAATCACCCAGCAATACGTCAAGAACTACTTCCTCACTCAGGATCGGACCCTGGACCGCAAGCTGCGCGAGATGGTCATCTCCATCAAGATCGACCGCGACCTGAGCAAGGACCAGATCCTCGAGGGCTACCTCAACACCATCTACTTCGGTCGAGGCGCCTACGGCATCAAGACCGCGGCCAAGGCCTACTTCGGCAAGGACGTCAGCCAGATCACCGTCGCCGAGGCAGCGGTGCTGGCCAGTGTGATGAACGCCCCGAGTTTGTTCGACCCGGCCTTGGGCGACAAACAACGAGCCAATCTCACCAAACGGGTCGACTACGTCTTGGATGGCATGGTGACCATGGGGTGGCTCAGTGCCGCTGATCGTGCCCCGCTGACCGGGCTGCCGACTATTGCCGCGAAGGCCCCCTCACGAGCGTTGTCTGGCCCCACCGGATACATCGTGGCGGCCGTTCGCAAGGACCTCGTGGGCAAGCTCAAATTGACCGACGACGACATCGACCGTGGCGGGTTACGGATCACCACGACGATCAACGCCAAGGCCCAGAAAGCGGCCCAGGAGGCCGTCGCCGCGCAGTTCCCCAAGACCGGCGACGTCAAGGACGTGTATGCCGGTCTGGCCGCAGTCCGCCCTAACGACGGCGCGATCGTGGCGCTCTACGGCGGTGCCGACTACCAGGCCAGGCAATTCTCCGCGGCCACCGATGCCGTCATCCAGGGTGGGTCGAACTTCAAACCCTTCACTCTGATTGCTGCCCTGCAGCAAGGAATCTCCACCAAGACCCTCATCGACGGCAACAGCCCTCTCAAAGACCCGGCGCTGGGCAACAACACGGTGCGCAATATCGGTGGCCGATCCTTCGGGACCGTCGATCTGCGCAAGGCGACCGCGTCGTCGATCAACACGGCCTTCGTGCGTCTCAACCTCCAGGTCGGCCCGGCGGCGACGAAGTCGGCGGCGATCGCGGCCGGCATACCGGAATCCACTCCCGGCCTCGGGGTTGACCCCACCAACACGCTGGGCACGGCGTCGCCCCGCGTCCTGGACATGGCCAACGCCTACGCCTCGATCGCCGCACAGGGCCGTCGGGCCACCCCATATCTGGTCAAGCGGGTGAGCTCCAATGC
>JBGAQN010000092.1:0-17087 GCA_044220725.1 Dermatophilaceae bacterium | reverse complement strand
GCTGACGAGGCGATCAAACGAGCCGGCCGCGAACCCACCAGCAAGACACACCGGGTGGTCCCATGACTGGCAATCCAGGTGGTCCCATGAACCTGGCAGAAAACCGCTCAGAGCGGTCCCATGCTCATGGCAGGCGACACGCGCGGACCCTTACCCGCACACCGACACCCCCGCGGGCCGCACAGGCCCGTAGTGGGCTACCAGGCGCTGCTGTATGCCGTCCACCGTCACCTCTCCCCCGTAGGGCAGCACCCACTGCGGGTTGGTGTGTCCGAAATCGACGTCGAGAACGATCGGAATGCCCGCGGCATACTCCCCCATGGCCCGAAGCACCTGCTCGGCGACTGCGTCCCGATAAGCGGCTCGACCAGGCGGCCCGGGGTCATCCCCCCGGTCGCTGGCAGCGGGGCGAGCGAAGACGACGGCCGCAGCCTGGCCCAGCAGCCCGCGCTCCCCCAACACCCTCATCATCCGGTAAACCTCGACCGGGGACGGGTGTTCCTCCGAGGTCTCCAGCAGCAGCACACACCCGGCGTATGCCGCGACCTCCCGCACGTCCCGACCGACGGCCAGGATCCACTGGAGGACCTCCAGGTTGCCGCCCCAGGTGCGCCCAGTGACCACCGAAGCGGCCCCATGCCACCCGTAGCCCGCCCGGCCGTCCGCACGCTCGGCGTGGGTGTCCAGGCTGCGGGGGTCATCCCAGGGCAGGCCGAAGTCGCCCGTCAGCGGGGCTGGCGACACCACAAGATCGCCGCCGCCGAAGAGCGCAGCCCGCAGGCTGGTCAGGTGTTCGGCGTCGACGACCGGACCCGGCCCAAGATGGACCTGGGTGGATCCACCGTGCCACGACGCGATGCCCTGGCACCACAGCCAGTTGAGCAGGTTGGTGTTGTCGCTGTAGCCGAAGAAGGGCTTGGGGTCGGCCCGCACGACGGCGGGATCCAGGTGGGGAATGACCGTCAGTTGATCGTCACCGCCAATGGTCGCGAAGACCGCCCGGATGCTCGGGTCGGCGAACGCCGCCATGAGGTCTGCGGCCCGCTCCCTCGGGGTGCCCTGACGCCGGGTCGTCGGGAACTCGACGGGCTCAAGCTGCAAGAGCTCGCGGATCCGCTGCATCGCTTGCTCGTGCAGCGCCGGATAGATCGCCGGTGCACACCACGACGGCGACAGCACAGCGACTCGATCGCCGGGTCGGACGGTCGGCGGCAACTGGGGGGTCACGGTCTCACTATGGCAGGCTCGTCATCGTGGCAGCTCGTCGATATCGACTCACCCCGGAGGAGTTCGATGCCGCGGTCGAAGAGGCATTGGAACTCATCCCACCGCAGTTCCGCGAGGCGATGGCCAACGTGGCGGTCCTCGTGGAGCCCGAGCCGCCCGAGGGCGAGGAGGAAATCCTCGGGGTCTATGACGGCGTTCCCGTCACCGACTGGGGCCAGGATTGGGGCGGCAATCTGCCCGACCGGATCACCGTCTTCCACGGCCCCCTGGAACGGATGTGCGCCACCCGCGACGAACTGCTCGACGAGATCGCGGTGACCGTGGTCCACGAGGTCGCTCATCACTTCGGCATCGACGACGATCGTCTGCACGAGCTTGGCTGGGGCTGACCGGGTTCGGTGAGGGAACGGCATACGGCAAAGGGGCCGGTCCGCGGGTGCGGACTGGCCCCTTTCGCGTCTGCCGGGTGGCTCAGTTGGCGTGTTCGCCCTTGAAGTGCTCGAACGTCCAACCGACCAGGGCAACGCACCCGATCGCGAAGGCAATCATGAACAACCACCAGCCGACCGCAAGGCCGGCGAACGCCAGCGCAGCGGAGAAGCCGAGGGCAAGGGGCCACCATGAACTCGGGGTGAAGAAGCCGTAGTCACCCTCGATGTCCGAGATCTCACCTTCGGGGTTGTCATCGGGCAGGTTTTCGAACTTCTTGTTGGTCACCCACAGGTACCAACCGGCCAGCGCCATCATCAACGCCGTGATGAACAGGGCGATCGGGCCAGCTACCTCGGGCACCGAGCCGTAGTCCTTCTGCTGCCACGCGGCATAGAACGGGACCGTGCCGAAGAAGAAGATCATCAGGACCAAGAAGATCCGCCACATGGCCTTCATGCCGTCACTCCTTGTTCTTGTCGGACTCGGTCACGCCGATCTCGGCTGCGCCCATGACTTTTTGCAAAGTCGACGGGTCGGGCGCCGGGCCGCTCGGAGGAGCAGCCTGCGGGTGGTGCAGGTCGAAGGCAGGACGCTCGGAGCGAATCCGAGGCAGGCTGTTGAAGTTGTGCCGCGGCGGCGGGCACGAGGTCGCCCACTCCAGCGAGTTGCCATAACCCCACGGGTCATCCACGGTCACCAGCGGCGCGGTCCGCCACGTCTTCCAGACGTTGTAGAGGAACGGCAGCATCGAGGCGCCAAGGAGCACGGAGCCGATCGTGGAGATGATGTTGCCGGTCTGGAAGCCTTCCTCCACCAGGTAGTCCGCGTAGCGGCGGGCCATGCCCTGGATGCCCAGCAGGTGCTGGACGAGGAAGGTCAGGTGGAAGCCGATGAACAGCATCCAGAAGTGGATCTTGCCGAGCCGTTCGTCGAGCATGCGCCCGGTGAGCTTGGGCCACCAGAAGTAGTAGCCGGCGAACATCGCGAACACCACGGTGCCAAAGATCGTGTAGTGGAAGTGCGCCACGATGAAGTAGGTGTCGGAGATGTGGAAGTCGATCGCCGGGCTGGCCATCATGATGCCGGTGATGCCACCGAAGAGGAACGTCGTGAGGAAGCCCAACGCCCAGATCAGCGGCGTGTGGAAGGTCAGCGACCCGCCCCACATCGTGCCGATCCAGTTGAAGAACTTCACGCCAGTCGGCACCGCGATGAGCATCGTCATGATCGCAAAGAACGGCAGCAGGATCTGACCGGTGACATACAGGTGGTGGGCCCACACCGCAACGGACAGGCCAGCGATGGCCACCGTGGCGAAGATGAGGGTCTTGTAGCCGAAGATCGGCCGGCGGGACATGACCGGGAAGATCTCGCTGATCACGCCGAAGAACGGCAGGGCCAGGACGTAGACCTCGGGGTGGCCAAAGAACCAGAACAGGTGCTGCCAGAGCATGGCACCGCCGGCCTCGGCGTCGAAGATGTGCATCCCGAAGCGACGGTCGCCACCCAGCCCGAACAGGGCCGCGGCCAGCACCGGGAAGATGATGAGGGCCAACAGCGAGGTGACCAGCACGGTCCAGGTGAACACCGGCATCCGGAACATCGTCATGCCCGGAGCGCGCATGCAGATGATCGTCGTGATGAAGTTGACCGAGCCGAGGATCGTGCCGAAACCGGTGAGGGTCAACCCAAACACGCCGAGGTCGGTGCCCAAGCCGGGGCTATACACCGAGTTGGACAGCGGCACGTACATGAACCAGCCGAACGACGCGGCCCCCTGGGGGGTGAGGAAGCCAAGTGCCGCAACCAACCCGCCCAGGACGTAGAGCCAGTAGGCGAACATGTTCAGCCGCGGGAAGGCCACATCCGGTGCGCCGATCTGCAACGGCACCAAGGCGTTGGAGAAGCCCGCGAACAGCGGCGTCGCAAACAGCAGCAACATGATCAGGCCGTGCATGGTGAACAGTTGGTTGAACTGCTCGGGGTTGTCGACGACCTGCAGGCCCGGGCTGGTCAACTCGGCCCGAATGATCAGCGCCATGGCGCCAGCCAGCAGGAAGAAAACGAAGGACGTAATGAAGTAGAGATTCCCGATCTTCTTGTGGTCCGTGGTCGTGATCCAGCTGTAGAACGTCTGCCCGGGCCGCGGCCGCGGGTGCTTCACCCGGGCGCCAGCCTCGGGGCGAGAGATCGTCGCAGTCATCACTTGCTCCCGGTGGGGGTCGGAACCATCTTCAGGTCATTCGGGTCCATCGGCTCACGGTTGAGCGTGTTGGGCAACTGGCCCTCCTGGCCCAGGGCCTTGAGCTTGGCCATCTCGGCGTCAAAGTCGGCCTGGGAGACCACCTTGACCTTGAAGAGCATCTGCGAGTGGTAGGCGCCGCACAACTCGGCGCACTTGCCCTGGAACTCACCGATCTGGGTCGGGGTGACCTGCATCCTGTTGGTCTTGCCAGGGATCATGTCGAGTTTGACCAGGAACGCGGGCACCCAGAACGAGTGGATGACATCTCGCGCGTTGAGGATGAACTCGACGCGCTTGTTCACTGGCAGATAGAGCACCGGCTGCGGCGTGCCCGTCACCCCGCCATTGGGGTTGAGTTGGGAGTGCACACCGGTCTCGTAGACGTTGGCTTCGACGTAGTTGAAGTCCCAACTCCACTGCTTGCCCACGACGTTGATCTTGTAGTCCGGCTTGGCCGAGACGTCCATGATGGCGGCCTCGTCACGCGCGGTGTAGTAGAACAACACCGCGATCATGAGGATCGGGACCACTGTGTAGAGCAGTTCGATCGGGACGTTGTAGCGCAACTGCGGCGGCAGCTCCGGGTCGTCCTTCTTACGCTTATAGGCGATCATGCACCAAATCGCCAAACCCCACACCAGCACACCGACCGCCAGACCGGCGATCCAGGTGCCCACCCACAGAGTGGTGATCCGCCCGGTCTCGGAGGTGACCTGCTGGCCACCACTGCCCTCGGGTAACCAGCCGCTAGACGCGCTGCTGTTGACGTTGGCACAGCTGGAAAGGAAGAGCGTGGCGGAAGCCGCCAGCCCAGCAACTGTCAATCTCCGCCGCGTGACGCGTGCGGGGGTGTCTGCGTGCATGCGCAACGGGCACCTTCCGAATACAGAGTGTCTGCTCGTGTGTGGGGCCACCCTACCGCGGGCGGAATGACGGATGACGGCAGGGGTGCGGATAACCTCTCGACGTGGCGTATCCCTCATCCGGCAGCTCCCCGCGCGCCATCCTTGACGCCGCCGTGGGACCAGTCCACCCCGCCGCCAGAGCCGCCATGGCGACCGCGTGGGACCAGGGCTGGGCTGACCCCCGACGCCTTCATGCCGAGGGTCGGCGGGCTCGGCGAATGCTCGACGAAGCGCGATCCGTGCTTGCCGAGGGTCTTGGCGTGACCCCGGAATCGCTGAGCTTCACCCCCGGTGGCCCCGCCGCGCTGCGGGCCGGACTGAGCGGCCTGCTGTATGCCGCACGCCGCCGTGGTTCTCGGCTGGTGGCTTCCGCGGTCGAGCACTCCACGATCATGCTGGCCGGCCGGCACTCGGCCGGGTTGTCTGGCCAGCCGGCGACCTTCGCGACCGTCCCCGTCGATGCCCACGCAGCCGTGCACCTGGATGCCTGGGCGCTCGCCCTGGCCGAGCCGGGGACCGCCGTCGCGGCGCTGCAGAGCGCCAACGGCGAGGTCGGCACGCGCCAACCCGTCCACGCTGCGCACGACATGTGCCAGCGGCACGGCATACCCCTGCTTGTCGACGCCACCGCGGCTTTGGGTCGGGACGAACCGCCCACCAGCTTCGACGTCCTGGTCGGCGAGGCCACGTCCTTTGGCGGTCCGACGGGAGTGGGGTTGCTCGTCGTCCCGGCCCGCACCCGTTGGCGACCCCCGGGCCCGGTGACCGAGTGGGAAGTCGGCCGGGTGGATGTCGCCCCGGTCCTTCCCCTCGTCGTCGGGACTGCACACGCCTGGGCGGCGACAGCAGCAGACCGACGGGGCGACGCCCAGCGCGCCCGAGCGCTCGTTGATCGACTCCGAGCGGCCGTCGCGATGATCCCCGATGCCGATGTCGTCGGTGACCCCGTCAACCGACTCCCCCACGTGCTCACGTGTTCGTTCCTTCTGGCCGACGGGGAGACTCTCGTCCGCGAACTCGACCGGCGGGCCATCGCGGTGGCCTCGGGCTCGGCGTGCACGTCGAGCACTCTGGAGCCCAGTCACGTCCTGGCCGCGATGGGCGCCCTCACCCACGGCAACATCCGGATCACCCTCCCGATGGAGTCGGTCAGCCCGCAGCGCGAAGCCGACGTTGCTGCGCTCATCGCCGCGCTCCCCGAGGCCGTGGCCGCGGTTCGGGCCCAGGTGGCCGGGCGATGAGCGATCCCATCATCGTGACGGTCACCGTCGACGCCCGGGGGCTGCGTTGCCCGTTGCCGGTCCTTCGGCTGGCTCAGGCCCTCGCCCGCGAACCCGAAGGCACGACCGTCCGGCTGTTGGCCACCGATCCCGCCGCCCGATCCGACGTGCCCGCCTTCGTCCGGATGCGCGGGCTCACCCTGCTGGAGGTGGTGGACATCCACGACACGACCGACGCGGCTGAGCACACGGCATACCTCGTCCGCTTGGTCAGCGCCACACGGCGGGAAGCGGCGCCTCCAGCGCCTCCCCCAACAGTTGGAGGTATGCCGCCCGCGGCACCTCCCTCGCTCCCAACGACGCCAGGTGAGGCGTGACCCACTGGACGTCGACGATCCGGCGAGGATCGCCGTCGGCGACCAGCACATCCCGCAACGCGACGAGGGCGACCTTGGACGCATCGGTGGCCCGATGGAACATCGACTCGCCCGCAAAGAGCCCACCGATCGCGATGCCGTAGAGCCCGCCGACCAAGGTCTCGCCGGACCAGACCTCCACCGAGTGGGCCCAACCCAGCGCGTGCAGCCGTCGGTAGGCGTGGGCCACCTTCGTCGTGATCCAGCGGCCGTCCCGACCCGGGTCGGCACAGCCGTTGACGACGGCGTCGAAGGCCGTGTCGACCGTTACCGCCAGACGAGCCTGCGACCGCCGTAACGACCGGCTGACCCGCAGGTCGCCCAGTCGCAGAACGCCCCGTGGGTCCGGCGACCACCAGCCCATCGGGTCCGCCCCGTGCTGACCCAAACCCATGGGGAAGACTCCCGCCCGGTAGGCCGCGAGGATCGTCGCCGGCTCGAGATCCGCCCCGGCACCGACCAGGTCCTCCCCCGGTTCGACCTGGTGCACGTGAAACGCATAGCGCGAGGGCCCTGGATCCTGCTGCATGGCGGGTCGGGGCGGGTCGATCAAGGCTTGGGGCAGCGGATCTGCGCTCCGATGTCGGCGGCTGCGTCGACACCGTAGGCCAGCCTGACCCGGTCGACGAAGTCGGCCGTGGACAGCGCGTATTCCTGGGTGCCAACCGTCTCGATGACGTATGCCGCGAGCGTCGACCCGAGCTGGGCGCAGCGCCGGTGGTCCAGCCCTCGTGCGAGCCCGGTGAGAAATCCGCCCCGGAAGGCATCGCCGACGCCCGTCGGGTCCAACGGCTGGACGCCGGGCACGACGTCGACATGGATCGGGTCGCGTCCCTTTTGCCTGATCGTGGCACCGTCCTTGCCCTTGGTCGTCACCTGGACGCCCACCGCGTCGGCGAGGTCGCGCTCGTCCCAGCCGGCCTTCTGAGCGATCATGTGCGACTCGTACTCATTGGTGAACAGGTAGGCCGCCCCCTCGATGAGGTCGCGGATCCCGCGCCCGTCCAACCAGGCCAGTTGCTGGGAGGGGTCGGCGGCAAAGGGTATGCCGCGGGTGCGGCACTCGTCGGTATGCCGCTGCATCGCTACGGGGTCATTGGGGCCGATGAGCACGAGCTCGATGCCGCCCACCCGATCGGAGACCGGTTTGAGCTCGATCCCCCGGGCCTCGGTCATCGCTCCGGGATAGAAGGTCGCGATCTGTGCAAGGTCGGTATCCGTTGTACACACGAAGCGCGCCGTGTGCGCCTTGCCCGACACGTGGATCGAATGGCAATCCACGCCGTGGCGTTCCAGCCACGAGCGATAGTCCTCGAAGTCCTTGCCCACCGCGCCGACGAGGACCGGGTGCTGACCGAGGTTCGCCATCCCGAAGGCGATGTTCGCGGCGATCCCGCCTCGCCGGATCTGCAGGTCGTCGGCAAGGAACGACAGCGAGATCTTGTCGAGCTGTTCGACGACCAGCGAGTCGGCGAATTTGCCACCGAAGGTCATCAGGTGGTCGGTGGCGATGGACCCGGTCACGGCGACGCGCATGGCGAAACGCTAGCCGACGGCATTCCTCATCGGTCGCGAGGTCAGACTCTGGCAATCCCCACTACTTGACATACAACGGTATTGATCTTAGTCTCGTACCCATGACCACCCACGACCCGCAGATGCTCAAGGGAGTCCTCGGACTACTGCTCCTGCAGTTGCTCGACAGACAGGATGGGTACGGCTACGGGATTGTCACCCGCCTGCAGGAAAGTGGCTTCGAGGACCTGGCGGAGGGCACCGTGTACCCCGCTCTGAGCCGGCTGGAGGCCGCCGGTCACCTCGACTCATATCTGCTGCGCTCGGCGGCCGGACCGGCGCGCAAGTACTACCGGCTCACCGACACCGGCCGGGCCGAATTGGCCCGGGCCCGCCGCGACTGGGATGCCCTCGTCGAGCGGGTCCGTCTGCTCACTCCTACTCACCTCACCGCACCGACAGGGGCCTGACATGTCCGCATTCGACTGGATCCGCATCCGCCGCACCATGCTCGCCTACGACTACTGGATGGATGTCGAAGGCGTGCCCGGTCGCCGCCGCAAAGAACTTCGGGCCGAGCTGGTCGGCAACCTCACCGACGCGTCGGCCGCCGCCGGGTACCCCGCCGCCCGACGCTCACTCGGGAGCGTTCGCGCGCTCGCAGCAGCTGCCGCCCCGGACCGCGACACCCGTCCGCGCTGGGTGGTCGGCGGGTATGCCGCAATCACCGTGTTCGCTGTCGCCGGTTTCGCCACGTTGGGGATGACGACCGCGTGGGCGGACGGCGCGCTGGCCGCCGGTGGCAGCACCATCGACGTTACCGGCCATGCGTTCTTCCTCCCCTGGACCGAGATCACGGTCCGCAAGGGTGAGCGCCTGCAGATCCTGGCGTCGATCAACCCGTTGATCATCCTGCTGCCGATGCTCCTGGCTTTCCTCATCGGTTCCCGGATCTGGCGACTGGTCACGGGTCGCACGTCAATCTCCAGCTCTCCATCTCCCGCCGTGCAGCCACGCTGAGCGAGCCCTGTGCTGCGGACCCTCCGATCCGGGCGTCACGTCGACAGCCGGCCGGACGGCAGATGAGACGGCCCCCGGACCGATCGGGTCCGGGGGCCGTCGCGCGGAGTGCGCAGAGCGGTCAGCTAAAGCTGTCGCCGCAGGCGCAGGAACTGCCAGCGTTGGGGTTGTCGATGGTGAAGCCCTGCTTCTCAATGGTGTCGGCGAAGTCGATCGTCGCGCCCTCAAGGTAAGGCGCGCTCATCCGGTCGACAACGACCTCGACACCGTCGAAGTCGCGCACCGCGTCACCGTCGAGGGTGCGCTCGTCGAAATAGAGCTGGTAGATCAGGCCTGAGCAGCCGCCCGGCTGGACGCCGATGCGCAGCCGCAGGTCGTCGCGGCCTTCTTGGGCCAACAGGCTCTTGACCTTCGTGGCCGCGACATCGGTGAGAACGACGCCATGGGTCGCGGTGCTGGTCTGGTCCTGGACGCTCATATCTGTCCTTGTCGTGTCGTGCGGCGCGATGGGCCAAGGGGCAAGTGAGGAGGTTAACCGAAACCGGTGGCTCGTTGTTCCCGACCAGCCTACGACGGATAGTGAGGTTTGCCTAAGCGGGCGACCAGGTGCGGGCCACGGCCTCGGCCCGGGCGGCCAACCGGCCGCTGGGATCGGCCTCGAACCCATGCCACTGGGCCAGACTGTCGGCCACCCCGTAGGCCCCTGAGATCCCGGCGGACAGGACTTCCCGCCGCCCAGCCTCGACCCGCCCGCAGACCGCAACGACGGGTATGCCGTGCTCCGCCGCAGCCTCGGCGATCGTCGAGATCGCCGATCCGCGCAAGGTTTGGGCCCCCAAGACGGCCGTGCCCGTCACGACAAGGTCAGCGCAGGCCAGCCGGCCGGGCCCACCGACCTCAGCCAGGCACCGAGACGGCCCGTCCTCGATGCGGGCGCCAAGGACCGACAACCCGAACCCCAGCCCTCCCCCGGCGCCCGCCCCCTGGGCACGGTCAAACGCTGTCGAGCCAGGTGCAGGGGCCCAAGGTCCTTCTCGGTCAACAGGGCCAAGGCTGCCGGCCCGGCACCGAGCAAACCTGGCTCGTCGGCCACCCCGGCAGCCAGGCCCAGCCCGCCGTCCAGAACAGCCGATCCGGTCAAGCCCACGAGCAGCGAGGTAGCCCCCAGTTCCACGGCCGCGGCCAACGCCCGGCCAAGCCCGGCGGACGTGGCCAGGGCGAGGTCATCCTCAGGGCGACGCAGGTGCGCCCCACAGATCTGCGCTGCTTCGACGTAGGCCGTCAGCCCCGTGCTGGTCGGCACGGCAAGGATGGTCGCGGGGATCTCGCGGCCCCAGGGATCCTGGGTGAGGATGAGCTCGGTGCGCCCCCGGTGGACGCATCCCATCACGTCCAGGAAGCCCGGACCCCCGTCGGACAAGGCGAGCACGTCGAGACGGTCATGGTCCCCGCCCACTCGCCAGCCGGCCGACAGGGCTTCGGCCGCGTCGACCGAGCTGAGCAACGCGGCATACCGATCGGGGGCAACGAGCACACGCACAACGCCATGTTTCCAGAGGACACCCGACGTGGCAGACGGTGGCGATCAGCCCAGGCCGGCGATCACCTGAGCGAGCAGGATCTTGGCGATCATCGCGGCTGGATAGACCATCGCGTAGCCCAGGCCCACCCGTAGGTCGAAGCCGGTGCGGTCGTTGGCGAAAGCGAGCACCGCAGGTTGGGTTTGCGCGCCAGCTAGCAGGCCCGCCAGCTGGCGAGGGCTGGTCCCGAGCCACAGACGTCCGATGACCGCAAGTGCCATCGCGGCCGCGACGGTCGGCACGGCACCGAGGACGAACACCTTCCACCCCAGGTCGGAGGTCTCCGATGCAACAAACCGTTGGCCAGCTCGCTATCGCCGAGAAAGGCGCTGACCTCCTTGAGGCGGCCGGCGGGTGCAGTTACACGGATCCGGTCCCCCATCTGCAGGACGAAATTCTCCTGGGCGACAGTGTCATGGTCGCCACGGCGAACCCGGGTGGCGACCGCGCCAAAACGCTCGTCCAGGCCGAGCTCGCCGACGGTGCGCCCAGCAAGAGCCGCCTGAGAAAGCGTGATCCGGCGGAAGTCCAGGTCCCGCCGTTGGGACGCCAAGGCGTGCGAGGACCGGTGCCCCAGCCGTTGCGCAACCAGTGCCACCACAGCTGCCGGCCCAACGACGGTGACTGTCGTGGACACACACAGGGTCATCGAGCTCTACGCGAACCGTCAGGTTGGTCAGCGGGTTGCGCGCCCGCTCGTCGCTGCGACTGCGCAACACCAGCATCGCCGCCACGAGCATGGCCGCCACCCCGAACAGATAGGCGATGGAATAGCCGATGGTTGGTCCGCTCGTGTCGCCGGCCCGTTCAGAGGCCGCAGCGAGCGCCGGCGTGTTGGTCAGCGCGCCAGCAAGGGTGCCGGCGATCACCGGGCTGCTGAGTCCGAGCAGGCGTCCCCCCACCACTCCAGCGACCCCGACGACGACGAAGACACCGACGACGGCCACCATGCTGACCCAACCCCTCCGCAACGAGGCAAAGAAGTTCGGCCCGGACAGCAGCCCCACGGTGTAGGTGAATAGGACCAGCCCCAAGGTCCCCACCACTTCGGGCACCTCCAGAGTCAGTCCTGCTGCCGTTCCGGCACTGGAGATGGCGATGGCCCCAAACAGGACTGCCGCCGGCCCGAGATGAACGCCGTGATAGCGCAACGAGCCCAACAGCGAGCCCAGACCCAACAGCACAGCCAGGAGCAAGATCGGTTGTTCGGACAGGAGGCGAAGCAGGGCGTGCACCCACCAACCCTCGCATGCCGACGTCGCCCCCGACCAACCGGGCACCCGATCTGCCAGCCGGGACGGCATACCCTTGACCTCGTGAGCACCGACACCGCTGCCCCGAAGAACACCCCCTTGCCCCTGCTGGTCCTCGGCGCTGGGCGCGACCTGCATACCGAGCGCGGGGTCGAATGCCCCGGCGACCTGCCCTCCCCTTCCGACCCGGACCTCGTGGTCCGGGCAACCGCGGCCAAGGCGGCCCTCGGTGACCAGGTATTCGTGCTCGGCCACCACTACCAACGCGACGAGGTCATCCAGTTCGCCGACGTCACCGGGGATTCTTTCAAGCTCGCCCAGCAGGCGGCTGCCCGCCCGCAGGCGCCGTGGATCGTCTTCTGCGGCGTGCATTTCATGGCCGAATCCGCCGACATCCTCACCTCCGACGAGCAGACCGTCCTGCTCCCCGACCTGGCCGCGGGCTGTTCCATGGCCGACATGGCCACCTCCGCCCAGGTCGAGGACTGTTGGGATGACCTGGGAGACGCGGGCATTTCCGACGCCACGATCCCCGTCTCATACATGAACTCCTCGGCGGCCATCAAGGCCTTCACGGGTAGGCGCCGGGGAACGATCTGCACATCATCCAATGCCCGAACCGCCCTGGAGTGGGCTTTCGAGCAGACGGGTGGGCTCAGCGGAACGGGCAAGGTGCTTTTCCTGCCCGATCAACACCTCGGCCGCAACACCGCCGTGCGGGAGTTGGGCCTGTCGTTGGCGGACTGCGTCGTCTATGACCCGCATTTGCCCGGTGGTGGGGTCAGCCACCGTGACCTACAGCGCGCCCGGATGATCCTCTGGCGTGGCCACTGTTCCGTCCACGGCCGGTTCAGCGTGGACGCGGTCGAGTCAGCGCGTCGGGACATCCCGAACGTCAAGGTCATCGTCCACCCGGAGTGTCGCTACGAGGTGTGTGAGCTGGCCGACGAGATCGGCTCTACCGAGCAGATCATCAAAACCATCGCCGCCGCCCCGGCCGGCACCAGCTGGGCCGTGGGCACCGAACTGAATCTCGTCAAGCGGCTGGCGACGATGTTCCCGGAACAGTCGATCGCGTTCCTAGAGAAGAACGTGTGCTACTGCTCGACGATGAACCGCATCGACCTACCGCACCTGGTCTGGATGTTGGAGTCCCTCGTCGAGGGACGGGTAGTCAACCCCATCAGGGTCGACCCACAAATCGGGCACTGGGCACGAGTCGCCCTCGACCAGATGCTCGCCCTTCCCGGGCCCACCCATAAGGACTGACCCGGTCGCACCTGTCGATGACCGCGGCAGTCGACAGGTCAGCGACGCATCGCCCCCAGTCGGGCCAGGAAGACTGCCTCGGCCACGCAGGCCTTCTCCCAGTCCCCCAGGTCCAGGGATTCGTCCGCGCCGTGGGCGCGGCTGTCCGGGTCTTCGACGCCGGTGACGAGGATGGCCGCGTGCGGGAAGCGCTCGGCAAAGGCGGCGATGAACGGGATCGAGCCACCGACACCCATCTCCACCGGGTCCTGGCCAAAGGCGTCGGCCAGGGCCGCTCGAGCCTGGTCGTAGATGGGCCCGTCGGTGTTCGCGGCGAAGCCGGGGCCCGCGTCAGTGAGGGTGATGGTCACCCGAGCCCCCCAAGGGATGTTCGCTTCCAGATGTGCCCGCAGCGCGGCATACGCCACCTGTGGGTCCTCATGTGGGGCGACCCGCATGGAGATCTTGGCCGACGCCGAGGGCACGAGGGTGTTCGACGCGTTGTCGACCGACGGCACGTCCATGCCAATCGTCGTCAGTGACGGCTTGGTCCACAGACGGTCCAGGATGGATCCAGAGCCAATCAGGTCGACACCATCCAGCAAGCCCGACTCGGCTCGTAGGCGCGCCTCGTCATAGACCAACGGGGCTGCCGACGTGGAGCCCAAACCGGCCACCGCGACGTTGCCGTCGTCGTCGTGAAGCGTGGCCAACAACCGGATCAGCGCGGTGATCGCGTCCGGACACGGCCCGCCGAACATGCCCGAGTGAACCCCGTGGTCGAGTGTCGTCACCGTGACGACGACCCGAACGAGCCCGCGCAGCGTTGTCGTCAACGCCGGCAACCCGATCTCCCAGTTGCCGGAGTCGGCCAGGACGATGGCGTCCGCGGCAAGTTTGTCGCCGTGTCGTTCCAGGATCGCCGGGAGGGAATCCGACCCCCATTCCTCTTCACCCTCCACGAAGACCGTGACGCTCACCGGAAGTGCGCCGGAGTGTGCTCGCAGCGCCGCCAAGTGCGCGGTGATGCCCGCCTTGTCGTCCGCAACCCCACGGCCATACAAGCGTCCGTTCCGTTCGGTCGGGACCCACGGGTCGGAGTGCCACAGGCTGAGGTCACCCGTGGGCTGGACGTCATGATGGGCGTAGAGCGTCACCGTCGGTGCTCCGGGCGGACCAGCGAGGTGTCCGATCACCGCGGGCTGACCACCCTCCCGAACGATCTCAACGTGCAGGCCCTCGGCCCGCAGGAGGTCCGCCGTCGCCTCGGCGCTCGCGTCAACCTGGGCTTGGTCGAAGCTCTCGTGGGTGTCGGCGGACACGCTGTGGATGCGGGCGAGGGCCTCGAGGTCGGCGCGTAGCTGCGGCAGGAGGGCTCGAACACGGGCGCGAATCGCCTCGACGTCGGACGGGGTGATGGTCTCTTGGGTCACCAGCGGAGCCTATCGACGTCGTCACGCCGTGGCTGCCGGACGGCATACAGTTGCCCTCGTGTTCTGGAGGAAGAAGAGCGAGCCCACCACCGTCGCCGCCGCCGAGCACCCGGATCGACCGGGTGCCAAGAATCGCCCGACCCCCAAGCGGCGTGACCAGGAGGCAGCCAACAAGCGCCCGGTCGTCGTCACCGACCGCAAGGCCGCCTCGCGCAGCGAGCGAGAGGCGCGACGAGCTGCGATGGCCGAGACCCGAGCGGCGATGGTCAGCGGCGACGAGTCAAAAATGCCGCTGCGCGACAAGGGCCCGGTCCGGCGCTACATCCGCGACTTCGTTGACGCCCGGTTCAGCCTCGGCGAGATCCTCCTGCCCGTGATGCTGCTGGCGCTGTTGATGTCCTTCATCAAGGAGGTCTGGGCGCTCACGACGGTCTTCGCCCTTGTCTACGGCATGGTCTTGCTCTCGGTGGGCGATGTCTTCTTCATGTGGCGCAAACTCAAGGGGCTGCTTGTCGCGAAATTTGGCGCAGGCTCGATCCCCAGCGGCTCGATGATGTATGCCGTCATGCGCGCCTACCAGATCCGGCGCAGCAGACTGCCGAGGCCGATGGTCAAGCGGGGAGAATTCCCGTCCTGAGCCCGGCAGGCGAGCGAAGGCTGCAGGACAACCGTTGGGGCCGACGCAAGCTTCACAACTGGGCGAAGGCAAGCGGGTCGCGAGTGACCGCGTAGGTCGCGAAATACATCCGGGTGATCGAGCCCGTCGCGTCCCGAACGACTTCGAGCGCTTCGCCCCGCTCCCGCCCGACGTCGACCCGGAACCGGTCCGGCCCGTCGGGGATGAACCGGCTCTCGAACAACGGCCCTCCCCCAGGGACTGCAGCCCACAGCCGCCCCTCGCGGACGGTGAAGACGAGTTCCTCACCTTCGGACCACCAGGAGCCGAGCAGGTCCACGAACTCTGGTGCAGGAGTCTCGGGCACCCAGGTCGTGACGGGCGTCGGCTCGCTGTCCAACACCAGGTCCAGCAGGTCGGCAGCCAGGACGGTCGGGTCAGCTCCCGCCGAGGAGTTGACCCACACGACCGCACCCAACCGGTCCTTGCGTGACACCCGTAGCCCGGTGAGGAAGCCCGGCATCGCTCCCCCGTGCCCGATGAAGACCCGCTCGCCCCGGCGGACCATCCCGAACGACAACCCGTAGCCGAGGGTCCAGGTGTCGGGGTCGAGGATGACCAGCGGCCGGCACATCGCCTCGACAGTGGCGGGGGCGAGCACCGCAGGGTCGGGGTCGGCGAGGAACGCGGCATACCGGGCCAGGTCGGTGACTGTCGACCAGAGGCCACCCATGGGCGCGGTCGCCTTGAGGTCGGCGACCGGCTCTGGGGTGGCCACGCCCGAGAAGGGGTGGACGAGGTAGCCATAGGCGCGATCCTCGCTCGGGGTGAGGCCGGTGCGGGTCATTCCGAGGGGACGCAGGATCCGGTCGCGGATGACGTCCTCCCACGAACGGCCCTCGAGCCGCTCGATGACCTGCCCGAGCAGCGCGAAGGCGAGGTTGGAGTAGTGGAAGACCTCGTGCGGAGCAAGGACCTGCTCGGCATCGGCGAGCTCAGCGAGCAGCCGCCGCGCGTCAGGGTTGTCGAAGCTCTCCCAGACGCGCCCGACCGGTTCACGCTGCAGGCCCGAGAGGTGACCCAGCATCCGCCGGATCGTCAGACCGCCGTGGGCAACCTCCGGGAGGTGGGCGTCGAGGCGGTCGTCCAGGTCGAGTCGGCCCGCATCGCGCAGCGCCATCACGGCGACGGCCGTGAAGGTCTTGGTCACCGAACCGATGAGGAACTGGGTGTCGTCGGTCGCTGGGACGCTGGGGTCCAGACGCGCCGAGCCGATGTGCACGCTGTGGATCAGGTGCCCATCTCGCACCAGGCCGACCGACAGACTCGGGGTGTGCCACTGGCGTTGTCGACTGGCCACGAGGTGGTCGATCCGGGCCACTAGAGCCGGGTCCAGGGGGCGGGCCGAGGCCCCCGAACTCGGTGGGAGCGTCGAGCCGGTCATTCGGCCGGTCGCAGCGACATCGGTCCGTAGACGACGGTGTCGCCTTCGAGCAGGGTCACCGCATCGACACCAGCCTCGACCAACTCTGGCCAGACCTCGCCGATCCATGACTCGGCCTCGGACTGTGTGGGGAAGGCCGAAGACGCGTGCCCCGGCGTGGCCATCACCTCGCCCGACGTGTCGAGAAGCTTCCAACTCCACTGCATGCTCATAACCCCCCACGCTAACCCAGGGACGCGACTAAGGTGCCCGATGGACCCCTGAAGGAGCGTTGTTGTGTCAGACCTGTTCGACTCATATCCCTACCGTGACCGCTTCCCGGTGCTGCGGAGTCTGCCCACCGACGGGCGACCGCACGACCAGGTGCTCGCGGAGCTCGAGGCGATGGCGCATGAGGAGGACGCCGCCTGGGCGTCGGGGCAGTGCTCCGGGACGATCTACCACGGCGACCCCGAGCACTATGCCTTCCTCGGTGAGGCGTTCACCCGGTTCAGCCACGCCAATGCCCTCCAGCGCGACATGTGCCCGAGCGC
>JBGAQN010000091.1:0-10410 GCA_044220725.1 Dermatophilaceae bacterium | reverse complement strand
GGTCTTGCGGGGAGCGCTGTTCGCGGCCGGGGTCCGCGCGGATCGGGAGACCGTGGTCTATGACGAGCCCGGGTCGTTCGCGGCCGGTCGAGCGGGGTGGGTGCTGCGCTGGGTGGGGTTGCCGGTGCGGGTCCTGGATGGGGGCATCACCGCTTGGACTGCCGCGGGCCACCCGCTCGTCACGGGCTCGGCCCCAGCGCCCACCCCGGCTGGACTGCCTTCGGCAGAGGTGCCGCACGATGCTCTTCCGAGCCTGCATTCAGGGCACATGCCGACTCTCACCGCGGATGAAGCAGCGGCCGCGCCTCGCAGCGGCGTGCTCATTGACGTCCGGGCGCCGGAGCGCTTTCGCGGCGACGTCGAGCCGATCGACCCGGTGGCCGGTCACATTCCCGGGGCAATCAATATCCCGGTGGCTGGACTCTTCGCGACCGACGGGGCCCTGCCGGATGAGCCGACCCTTCGCGACCGGCTTGCCCTCGCCATCGCCTCGGCGGCCGACGGCGGGCACGTGGCGGCATACTGCGGCTCGGGTGTCTCCGCGGCGCAAGCCGTGTTGGCGCTGGCAACCCTGGGTGTCCCGGCGGCGCTCTACCCCGGCTCGTGGTCCGCGTGGTGCAACGACCCCGAGCGCCCCGTCATGACCGGCGAAGTCCCGCCCCAGATTGCGGTGACCAAGAGCGTCACACCCTGACACGATCCCGACGACCGGGCGCGTGTCAGCCAGCTCCTCGACGCAGGGGCAGGCCGATGGCCGATCGGGCTCGATACGCGAGGGCCGCCGGGTCGCGGCTGCGTTTGCCCTGCTCGGGCTCGATTCCTCGGGGCACGTAGGGGGACCCGGATCTGGGGGTCGAAAGACTCTCGAGCCCGCTCACGCCCCGTGTCGAGCGGCCAGGGTCGGCGCACGGCACTAGAATGAAGCCTGAACGGCTGCCGATGGGCGACCAGCGGCAGCCGTCGGCATGACTTCGAGCTGACGACCGCCCGGCCCGTCCGGCAGGCCGTCGGCCGACCCGACAGGAGCACCGTGGTCGACCCCACCCCCCCCGAACGTGCCGAGCCCACGAACGGCGGCGAGACGGCATACGACGCATCCGCGATCACCGTGCTGGAAGGCCTCGAGGCGGTCCGCAAGCGGCCCGGCATGTACATCGGGTCCACCGGCGAGCGCGGCCTGCACCACCTCGTCTGGGAGATCGTCGACAACGCGGTCGACGAGGCACTGGCTGGGTATGCCGACACGATCGACGTCACGCTGCAGGCAGACGGGGGCGTGCGGGTGCGCGACAATGGGCGAGGCATCCCCACCGACATCCACCCGACCGAGGGCGTCAGCGCGGTCGAGCTCGTGCTCACCCAGTTGCATGCGGGCGGGAAGTTCGGCGGCGGCGGCTACAAGGTGTCCGGCGGGTTGCACGGCGTCGGATCGTCGGTCGTCAACGCGCTGTCCAGTCGGCTGGACGTCGAGGTTCGGCAAAAGGGCCACGCCTTCCGGATGAGCTTCGAGCGCGGCGTGCCCGTTGCGCCGCTGGCCCAGCAGGAAGAGACCGACGAGACCGGGACGACGGTCACCTATTGGGCGTCGGAGGAAGTCTTCGACACGACTGACTACGACTTCGAGACGATCCGGGCCCGGTTCCAGCAGATGGCCTTCCTCAACAAGGGCCTGCGGATCAACCTCGTCGACGAGCGGATCGACCCGGCCGACGTCGTCGAGGCCGACGAGGTCGACCTGGACAACCTCGACGACGGCGTCGAAAAGGTCACCCAAAGCAACGGCGACACCCCCCGGACCGCGCGCAAGGTGTCCTACCGCTATGACGGTGGGCTGGTCGACTACGTCAAGCACCTGGTCGGCTCGAAGAAGTCCGACCCGATCCACCCCGAGATCATCTCGATCGAGTCCGAAGACCCCGCGCGTGAGCTCTCGTTGGAGCTGGCGATGCAGTGGACGACCGCCTACAGCGAGTCGGTGCACACCTACGCCAACACGATCAACACCCACGAGGGCGGCACTCACGAAGAGGGGTTCCGGGCGGCGATGACCAAGCTGGTCAACGAATTCGCCCGCCGCCAGGGCCTGCTCAAGGACAAGGACGAGAACCTCACCGGCGACGACATCCGTGAGGGCCTGACCGCCGTCGTCAGCGTCAAGCTCGGCGAGCCCCAGTTCGAGGGCCAGACCAAGACCAAGCTCGGCAACTCCGAGGTCAAGGGCTTCGTCCAGAGCGCAATGACCAGCGAGTTCGGCCACTGGCTCGAAGCACACCCCCGCGAAGGCAAGGACATCGTCGGCAAGGCGATCCAGGCGTCGTTGGCCCGGATCGCGGCCCGCAAGGCCCGCGAGGCGACCCGGCGGAAGAGCCCTTTGGAGTCCGGTGGCCTGCCGGGCAAGCTGCGCGACTGCCAGACCAAGGACCCGGGCGAGTCGGAAATCTTCATCGTCGAGGGCGATTCGGCCGGCGGCTCCGCGGTCCAAGGTCGCGACCCCAACAGCCAGGCGATCCTGCCGATCCGCGGCAAGATCCTCAACGTCGAGAAGGCCCGGATCGACAAGATCCTGGCCAACACCGAGGTCCAGGCCCTCGTGTCGGCGTTCGGCACCGGCATCGGCGAGGACTTCGACCTGGCCAAGGCGCGCTATCACAAGATCGTCCTCATGGCCGACGCCGACGTCGACGGCATGCACATCCGGACCCTGCTGCTGACGTTGCTGTTCCGGTTCATGCGCCCGCTCATCGATGCGGGTTACGTCTATCTGGCCCAACCGCCGCTCTATCGGATCAAGTGGTCAAACTCCCCCCACGAGTTCGCCTACTCCGACCGCGAGCGCGACGGGCTCATCGCCCAGGGCGAGACCAAGGGCCGGCGGATGCCCAAGGAGAACGGCGTCCAGCGCTACAAGGGTCTGGGCGAGATGAACCCGGCCGAGTTGCGTGACACGACGATGGACCCCGACACCCGCACGCTGCTGCAGGTCACCCTCGCCGACGCCGCCGCGGCCGACGAGATCTTCTCGATCCTCATGGGCGAGGACGTCGAGTCCCGGCGCGGGTTCATCCAGCGCAACGCCCGCGACGTCCGCTTCCTGGACATCTGAGGATGGCCCGCCAGCTCGAGCTCGTGCCGCGGGTTCGTGGAGCGCTAGCCACACCCGGGTGTGGCTGGCGCTCCACAAACCGACCCGAGGGTGGCGCGGCATACCCCTTGGTCCCCTCCGTCAGCGCGTATGCCGCCCCGCGCACCATCGGCGGCACGCGGCATACCCCGTGGATTGTGTTACAGCGTAAGGAAACCCGATGAGTGAGCAGCCGCCGATCGAGCCACCCGAGGACGACGAGACCGAGCCGGACACCGACGCCGAGTCCGCGCACGACCTCGGCACAACGCCACCGCCGCCCACCGGTGGCGACAAGATCGAGCCGGTCGATCTCAACACCGAGATGCAGCGGTCCTACATCGATTATGCGATGGCCGTCATCGTCAGTCGGGCCCTGCCCGATGTGCGCGACGGGCTCAAGCCGGTGCACCGGCGGGTGCTGTATGCCATGTACGACGGGGGCTATCGACCGGACCGTGCGCACAACAAGTGCAGCCGAGTCGTCGGCGACGTCATGGGTCAATATCACCCACACGGGGACTCGGCGATCTACGACGCCCTGGTCCGGCTCGTCCAGCCGTGGTCGCTGCGCTATCCGCTCGTCGACGGGCAGGGCAACTTCGGCAGCCCGGGCAACGACGGGGCGGCGGCGCCGCGATACACCGAGTGCCGGATGGCTCACCTGGCCATGGAGATGGTCCGCGACATCACCGAGGACACTGTCGACAAGAAGCCCAACTACGACGGCAAGACCGAAGAGCCGGTCGTCCTGCCGGCCCGGTTCCCCAACTTGCTGGTCAACGGGTCCTCGGGCATTGCGGTCGGCATGGCCACGAACATTCCGCCGCACAACCTGCGCGAGGTGGCCTCCGGCGCCCAGTGGTACCTCGCCCACCCGACCGCCACCCGCGAGGAACTTCTCGCCGAGCTCATGACCCTCGTCAAGGGCCCCGACTTCCCCACCGGCGCACTCATCATGGGCCGCAAGGGGATCGAGGACGCCTACCGCACCGGCCGCGGGTCGATCATCATGCGGGCGGCGGTCGCGGTCGAGGAGATCCAGGGCCGGGTCTGCCTCGTCGTCACCGAGCTTCCCTATCAGGTTAACCCCGATATGCTCGCGCAGAAGATCGCCGAGCTGGTCCGGGAAGGCCGCCTGGCCGGGATCGCCGACATCCGCGACGAGACCTCTGGCCGCACCGGCCAGCGGCTGGTCATCGTCCTCAAGCGTGACGCGGTCGCCAAGGTCGTGCTCAACAACCTCTACAAGCACACCCAGCTGCAGACGACGTTCGGCGCCAACATGCTCGCTCTCGTCGACGAGGTGCCCAGAACCCTGCCGCTGGATGCCTTCATCCGGCACTGGGTCGACCACCAGATCGACGTCATCGTGCGGCGCACGGCATACCGGCTGCGCAAGGCCGAGTCCGAGATCCACATCCTGCGCGGCTACCTCAAGGCCCTGGACCAACTCGACGCGGTCATCGCGCTCATCCGGGCCTCGGCAACGGTCGACGTGGCCCGCTCCGGACTCATCGAGCTGCTGGACATCGACGAGATCCAAGCCAACGCGATCCTCGCCCTGCAGCTGCGACGGCTGGCGGCCCTGGAGCGACAGAAGATCATCGACGACCACAACGAGCTGCTCGCCCGGATCCTGGACCTGCAGGACATTCTCGCCAAACCCGAGCGGCAGCGGAGCATCGTGTCGACCGAGCTCGCCGAGATCGTCGACAAGTTCGGCGACGACCGGCGCACGAGGATCGAGTTCTTCGAGGGCGACATGTCCGTCGAAGACCTCATCCCCGAGGAAGACGTCGTCGTCACGATCACCCGGGGTGGCTATGCCAAGCGGACCAAGACCGACCTCTATCGGTCGCAGCGCCGCGGCGGCAAGGGCGTGCGGGGCGCGGCCCTGCGCGGCGAGGACGTTGTCGAGCACTTCTTCACGACGACGACCCACCACTGGCTGCTCTTCTTCACCAACCTCGGGCGGGTCTATCGGGCCAAGGCCTATGAGCTGCCCGAAGGTGGCCGAGACGCCAAGGGCCAGCACGTCGCCAACCTGATGGCCTTCCAGCCCGGCGAGGAGATCGCCCAGGTCCTGGCGATCACCGACTATCAGCAGGCGCCCTACCTCGTCCTGGCGACTCGCGCCGGGCTGGTCAAGAAGACCCGACTGGCCGAATACGACTCGCCGCGCACCGGCGGCCTCATCGCCGTCAACCTGCGCGACGACGACGTCCTGGTCGGTGCGGGTCTCGCGGCGCCCGAGGACGACCTCCTCCTGGTCTCGCGCAAGGGCCAATCGGTGCGGTTCCGGGCCGACGACGAGCACCTGCGCCCGATGGGCCGGGCCACCTCGGGCGTCACCGGGATGCGGTTCAAGGAGGGCGACCGGCTGCTGGCCATGTCGGTCGTCACGGCTGGCACCGAGCCCGATGTCTTCGTCGTCTTCGAGAACGGCCTGGCCAAGCGGACCCCCATCGCCGAATACCGCCTGCAGGGGCGGGGCGGGACCGGCATACAGGTGGCCAAACTGTCCGACAAGGGTGGTGACCTGGTCGGCGCACTCACGGTGACGGCCGAAGACGAGGTCATGGTCGTCATGGAGAAGGGCAAGATCGTCCGCTCCCGGGTCGACGAAGTGCGGCATACCGGGCGCTCGACGATGGGCGTGAAGTTCGCGACGCCCGATCGGGGTGACGCGATTGTCGCGGTTGCCCGCAACGCTGAGGGCGTTTCCGAGGACGAGAATGGCGTACCGTCTGACGAGAGCGTTCCGTCCGGGGAGTCGGAGGCGTCCGCAGAGGGCGCCTCGACCGAGTTGCCCGGCGACCCGGGCGCCCGCGACGACGACCAGCCGGGAGGTAGCGAGTGAGCAAGACCCAGGGGGTGCCCGCGCCCAGCGCGTCCGGCGCTGGCTCGCCGGTGTCGAGCCCCGAGACCGCACCCCAGCCGGTCGGTCCGCCCGCAGTGGGTATGCCGCCCGCCGCGGGTATGCCGACCGCCGGTTCGGCGACCACCGGTTCGCCGAGCGTGCCGGCGACCGCGGGTAGGCCGACCACCGGTTCGTCAACCACCGGTTCGCCGAGCGTGTCGGCGACCGCGGGCAGGCCGACCACCGGTTCGTCAACCGCGCTGCCGACCACGCCGTTGACCCCTTCCACGCCTCCGTCGTCAGCCGGGTCAAACGGCGCAGCAGGGGCACCGGTCCGAAAGGCCGGGCCGACCCGGCCCGCCGCAGGCAGCCCCCCGCCGGGGACTCGACCGTCCGGGCGCAAGGTCCGTCTGGCCGTGGCCCGGATCGACCCCTGGTCGGCGATGAAGATGTCCTTCCTCCTGTCCTTCGCCGCCGGTGTCGGTCTGGTCGTCGCGACGATGGTGTTATGGATGATCCTCTCGGGGATGAATGTCTTCAGTGACATCGATAGTTTGGTGCGAAGTCTTCAGCCGACCTCCGCCGAGACCTTCTCGATCATGGACTGGATCGGTTTCCCGAGGGTCACCTCGCTGTCCATGGTCATCGCCGTCATCGACGTCATCCTGTTGACGGCCCTAGGCACACTCGGTGCTTACCTCTACAACATCTGCGCTTCGCTCGTGGGCGGGGTGCAGCTCACGCTGACGGACGACTGACCGACACTCCGCGGCGGGCGCGACGCGGCGGACCAGCACGCGGGAGCAGCGTCCGGGTGGCGGGCGGACGGCATACGGGATCCGTTTTGATCGCGGTCGCGGCGGTGGGGTAGTCTGGCGCGTCGCGGCGGTGCTCCGCCGCACGATGGTGCAAGGGCCTATAGCTCAGACGGTTAGAGCGCTTCCCTGATAAGGAAGAGGCCACAGGTTCAAGTCCTGTTAGGCCCACCACCGTCGTTTGTCCAGCCGGAAGGTATGCCGTGCCCAAGAAGATCTGGGTCGCGCTGGCCGCCGCGGTGGCCGCCGCGCTGGCGCTGCGCAAGTCCGTGGCCGACCAGCAGGCCGAACGTGACCTGTGGGCCGAGGCGACCGACGATGTGCGGATGCTTGACGATATGCGGATCAGCGATGATGTGCGGATCAGCGACGAGCCGGGACGCTGAGGCGCAAGCCGAGGTTCGGCACCGTTCGGGGCCATGGCGCAATTGGTAGCGCACCTGCTTTGCAAGCAGGGGGTTAGGGGTTCGAGTCCCCTTGGCTCCACCACGTTTGTGCAGGTCACAGGTGGCTCCCCAAACGTGACCTATCCCCTACAGCCGGAATGGCTCAAGGCCGCGGGGGAAGCGCGGGGGACGGTTCGCAGGCATCTGTAGCCCGACGTCGTCTCGACATGCCGAAGCTCCGCTGTCAGCGGAGATCTGTCGCTTGTGGCGTCGCACGTTCCGTGACACGGACTGCTTGACCAGGGCGTTGATTACATGCAATATATCACTCGTGCCTATCCCCGCTCGCTCCGTCGACGTCCGGCCGCCGCTGTTGCGTCAGGGCGTGCATGCCCAGTTGCAGACGGCGATCGTGGACGGGACGCTCGCACCGGGGGAGGTCGTGCGCGATCAGGAACTGGCGTCGTGGCTCGGCGTCTCCAGGACGCCGGTTCGAGAGGCCCTGCTCAAGCTGGCAGACGCCGGGCTTGTCGAAGCCACCCCGGGACGCAGCACCCGGATCGCAGCGATCAACCCCGCCGCCATTCGCGACGCCCAAGCCGTCGTCGCAGCCATGCACCGGCTCGCGGTGACTACCGCGATCTCCAGGGTCACCCCGGCTCACCTAAGCGTGATGAGGGAGGCGAACCAGCGCTTCCGTGCCGCCATCGAGCTCGGTGATGTCGAGGCGGCGCTTGGCGCTGATGACGCCTTCCATGGGGTGCTCGTCGAGCTGGCCGGCAACACCGCCCTCGCCGCGGTGCTCGACCAGTTCACCCCGGCGATCCGACGGCTCGAACGGCTCCGGTTCGCCTCGCACGCCGGGCGGGGCTCGGTCGACCTGCATGACCGGCTCGTCGACCTCTGCGAACGAGGCGACGTCACGGCTGCCGCGCAGGTGAGTGACCAGACGTGGGACGGGCTGCAGGCCCTGCTCGACTTCCCACTCACTCGCCATGAGGACCACGCTCAACCGAAGCCCACCAACCCACGAGAATCCCTGTGAGACAAGGACGTCCCATCATGAAGCTGGACCAATTCCCCCGCTACCCACTGACCTTCGGCCCGAGCCCCGTCCACCATCTGCAGCGACTGTCCGAACACCTCGGGGGAGCCCAGGTCTGGGCCAAGCGCGAGGACTGCAACAGTGGTCTGGCCTTCGGCGGCAACAAGGTCCGCAAGCTGGAGTACATCGTCCCCGACGCTCTCGCCAAAGGCGCCGACACCCTCGTCTCCATCGGTGGCTACCAGAGCAACCACACCCGCCAGGTCGCGGCTGTCGCCGCCCACCTCGGCATGAGGTGCCGTCTGGTCCAAGAGAAGTGGGTCCCGTGGGAGGACCCGACGAACGACCAGGTCGGCAACATCCTCCTCTCGCGGATGATGGGCGCAGACTCCCGCCTTGACCCGCACGGGTTCGACATCGGCATCCGCGACTCGTGGAAGGAGGCCCTGAGCGAGGTGGAGGCGGCCGGCGGCAAGCCCTACCCGATCCCTGCGGGCGCGAGCGAGCACCCCCTGGGTGGCCTCGGTTTCGCCAACTGGGCCTTCGAGGTGGCCGAGCAGGAGAAGGCGCTCGGCGTCCACTTCGACACCATCGTCGTGTGCACGGTCACCGGCTCGACCCATGCCGGCATGATCGCCGGCTTCGCCGCCCTCGAGGAGATCACCGGCATCAAGCGCCGAGTCCTGGGCATCGACGCCTCGGCAACCCTGGACAAGACCCGCGACCAGGTCGCCCGGATCGCCCGTCACACGGCCCAGCTCATCGAGCTCGGGCGCGAACTGCGGGACGACGAGATCCAGGTCTTGCCGGGCTGGGCCGGCGATCTCTATGGGATCCCCGTCGACTCCACGATGGAGGCCATCGCGCTGGGTGCCCAGCTCGAGGCGATGATCACCGACCCTGTCTACGAGGGCAAGTCATTGGCCGGCCTCATCGATCTAGTCACGACCAGGGACATCCCGTCGAGCTCCACCGTCTTGTATGCCCACCTCGGCGGTCAGCCCGCAATCAACGCCTACCACTCTCTGTGGGATCCCAAATGACCGGGCCGGGGAGCCAATTCAGGACCGGCACCGCGTCGACCAGGGTGCCGGGATGGGAGGGCGTCCCGGTCCCTGCCGGAGGGGCCCGGTGATCGGGTCGCAGCCGTCGCTGCGGATCGACGCACCCGGGCGTGCTGTCCTGGAAGAGATCGACGATCTCGTTCTCTGGTTGTCGGTGGCGATCGTCGACCACGCCAATCGGGTCCGCCCCAACCCTTCCGGGATGAAGGTCGGCGGGCACCAAGCCTCAAGCGCGTCCATGGTGACGCTCATGACCAGCCTCTACCTGGAGCATCTGCGCAGCGACGACCGGGTGTCGGTCAAGCCGCACGCGTCGCCGGTCCTGCACGCGATCGAGTATCTCCTCGGCCAGCTCGACGAGGAACACCTGACCACCCTGCGTGAATTCGGAGGTATGCAGAGCTACCCGTCCCGGCTGAAAGACCCGGTCCCGGCCGACTACTCGACGGGCTCGGTCGGCATCGGTGCCACCGCTCCGATTTGGGGCGCGATCGCCAAGCGATATGTCGACAGTGTCGTCTCGCCGCAGCGGATCGGGCGGCAGTACAGCCTCGTCGGTGACGCGGAGCTCGACGAGGGCGCGGTCTGGGAGGCGGTGCTGGATCCCACTGTCGCTGGCCTGGGCGAGGTTGTCTGGTTGATCGACTTCAATCGTCAGTCGTTGGACCGGGTGCTGCCCACGATGGGCTCCGGTCGCCTCGAGGCCTTGTTCGCCGAACCGGATGGTGAGGTCCTGCGCCGACGGATCGACGCCATGGGCAATGCGGAATACCAGCGGCTGCTGCGCCGGACCCCGGAGCAGATGCTTGCCCTGTTGCCTGGCAACGGTCCCGACGCCCAGGCCCTTCGTGCCTTCCTTGACAGGCACGACCCGGCGACCGTCCACGCGGCGTTGCGTCGGCTCGGTGGTCACGACCACGAAGCGCTTGGTCGCACGTTCGCGGCCATCGACGACACCCGACCTACTGCCGTCATCGCCTACACCGTCAAGGGCTACGGGCTGCCCACCGAGGGGCACCCACAGAACCACTCGGCGTTGCTGACGGAGGCGCAGATGCGCGAGCTGGCGGCCCGGCTGGGGACCGACCTGGATGCCCCATGGGTCAAGCCAGCCCC
>JBGAQN010000090.1:0-10443 GCA_044220725.1 Dermatophilaceae bacterium | reverse complement strand
GGTCGGCCTACGGGCGCGCTCTGGCAGGCAGTGCGGCATACACCGTCGCGGTGTCGGTCGCCCTCGTCGTCTTCGCAGCGCCGATCATGGGCGTCCTGTTCGGTTCGTCCCGTCCCGGCGAAACCGCAGCCGGGGCCCTCGTGCTGAGCTGTCTGGCTCTGGTTCTCGTCCCGGCCGGGGTCGGGTTGATCAACCGTCGCACCCTGGCCGCTCTCGCGGCGGCCGACAGCGGCGCGCGCCGAGTTCCGAGTGCCCGAACCGTTCTGCCGCTCCTTGCCGGAGGGTGCGGATGGCTTGCCGTGCTTGCCGCGCCCGGCTGGATTGGCCCAGCCCTCGCGCTGGGCGCCGTGCTCGCAGCGTCGGGTGACGCGGCAGCCTCGAGCCGTCTGGTTGCTGCGCACGTGCGCGGCATCGACTGGGCCGGACTCCTGCGTTCGGTGGGCCGGATCGTGCTGTCCGCGGCCGGGGCCGGTTACCTCACCTGGGGCGTGGTCATGGTGCTCACCCGGTTGCTGGCGGGGTGGGGCGGCGCGGGCGAGGCTCTCACGGTGCTGGTCGGGGCGGCAGGCTTCGCCGTTGCCTACGTGCTGCTGGCCAGGTGGCTCAACGCCCAGGACGTCGCTCGACTCGTCGCCCCGATCATCGATCTGCTGGACCGACGCCCCGCCGGCCGCCACCGCCCCGGCGACTGACAGGGCACGCGGCATACTGACCGCCCGGGACCGGAGAGGATCTTCCCGTCGGCACCGCCGGGGCCGCACCAGCAGCGCCAACCACCGGGGTTCACTGCCCGAGGTTCGCGTATGCCGCCCGCACCCGCTCGCGCCACCACCCCACCCGATCTGGAGGAACCGCCCACCGCTGCGCCAACCCGTCATCCAGCGGTGGCGACGACCGCGAGACCTCAACCAGCCCGCCGGTCTGGGCCACCGGTTGTGCCACGACATCACCGCCCAACAACGCCAGGGTCCCCAGCCCACACGCCCACGGCAACTCGGGCAGCGCCCCCGCGAGGGCCACCCCCGCCGCGATGCCTACCGACGTGTCCAGGGCCGAGGAGACGACAGCTGGCAGGCCACACGCCTCGACGATCTCAAGCGCCCGCGCCACCCCGCCGAGCGGCGCGACCTTGACGACGACAAGGTCAGCGGCGCCCTCGCGAGCAACCCGTAAGGGGTCAGCGGCCTTGCGGATCGACTCATCGGCGGCGATCAGCACGTCAATTCCGTTTCGGGCCAAGGCGGTTCGCAACCGGACGAGATCAGCGACATCGGGACAGGGCTGCTCGGCATACTCCAGTCGGTATGCCGCGAGCGCACCGAGCGCGCGGGTCGCCTCAGCGACGTCCCAGCCTCCGTTGGCGTCGACCCGAATCCGCCCGGTCTGGCCGAGGACGTCTCGGACGGCGGCGACCCGGTCGAGGTCGTCGCGTAGACCTTGACCGGGCTCGGCCACCTTAACCTTCGCGGTCGAGCAACCGGGGAACCTGGCGAGCACTCCGGCCACGTCGGCGGCGGGGACGGCGGGCACGGTTGCGTTGATCGGAATGCGGTCGCGGACGGCGGGTGGCCACCCGGCATACGCGGCTTCGATCGCCGACGCGAGCCATCGGGAGCTCTCCCGCGGCCCGTAGTCGAGGAACGGCCCGAACTCGCCCCACCCTGCCGGCCCGGGCAGCAGGGCGACCTCACGATCGCTCACCCCACGGAAGCGCACCCGCAACGGGATCCGCACCACCTGGAGCCCGGCGATTAGCTCCCCCAACGGCGCAACCGGGACGATCCCAGGCCGGGGGTCTGCGTCGCCGCTCACCGGCTGCGGGCGACGACGTGGGTGGACCAGCGCAGCGGCATACCCCTGAGTGTGCCAGCCCCGCGGGGCGTGATGCGCCAACATCGGTCCGGGCAGGTCACGGCAGGCCGAGCAATCCACGGCGGGCTAGGAGCACGGGTCAGGCCATATCCTTCGGGGGTGAGCACCGGAGCCCTCCCCTTCGTCTCGGCGACCTTCGATGCCACCGCGTGGGAGCCGGTAGCCGGGTTCGACCTCACCGATATCACCTATCACCGATGCGTGCGCCCCGGCCCAGAGCGCGGCACGGTGCGGATCGCCTTCGACCGACCGGAGGTGCTCAACGCCTTCCGGCCGCACACGGTCGATGAGCTCTATCGGGCGCTCGATCATGCCCGGATGACCCCCGACGTGGGGTGCGTCCTGCTCACCGGCAACGGCCCGAGCCCGCGCGAAGGGTCCTCACCAGCGACCGAGGGTTGGGCGTTTTGCACCGGCGGCGACCAACGGATCCGGGGCCGCTCCGGCTATCAGTATGCCGCCGATCCGGGCGGCGACCCGACCTCCGAGGGCATCGATGAGCGCCGGGTCAAGGCCGAGGGTGGGCGGCTGCACATCCTCGAGGTCCAGCGGCTGATCCGCACCATGCCCAAGGTCGTCGTGGCCCTCGTCAACGGTTGGGCAGCCGGTGGCGGGCACAGCCTGCACGTCGTGTGCGACCTCACCATCGCCTGCCGGGAGCACGCCAGGTTCAAGCAGACCGATGCCGACGTGGGGTCCTTCGACGGGGGCTATGGTTCGGCCTATCTGGCCAAGATGGTCGGGCAGAAGTTTGCCCGCGAGATCTTCTTCCTCGGCCGAGCCTATTCCGCGCAGGACATGCACCGCATGGGCGCGGTCAACCTCGTCGCCGACCACGGCGAACTCGAGTCCGTCGCGCTGGAGGTGGCCGCCGAGATCAACGGCAAGTCCCCGACCGCCCAGCGGATGCTCAAGTTCGCCTTCAACCTCCTGGACGACGGGCTGATGGGCCAGCAGGTCTTTGCCGGCGAAGCGACCCGGCTGGCCTACATGACCGATGAGGCCATCGAGGGGCGAGACTCGTTCCTGGACAAACGCGACCCCGACTGGTCCGCTTTCCCGTGGTACTTCTGAGCGTGGTCAGACGGCATACCCGATGCGACTGCAGCCGATCCCCCTGCCCACCGGACCAGCGCTCCTGGCCGCGGTGGGTCCGCTCGCCGCCGCCCTCGACGGGTCGGGGCCACCGCTGCTGCCGTATGCCGCGAGCTCACCTCCCCCGGTGCTCCCCCCCAGCGCGGACGCTGGCCTGCCCGACGGGTTGGCGCTGGTCGTGTCGACGTCGGGCTCGACCGGCATCCCCAAGCGGACGATGCTCACCGTCGACAACCTGCTGGCCTCGGCCGGAGCCGCCCACGACGTCCTCGCCGGACCCGGGGCTTGGCTGTTGGCCCTACCCGCTCACCACATCGCCGGGCTCCAGGTGATCATCCGGGCCGCGCTCGGGTCAGCTGGGGAGCCGGCCGTCATGGATCTCACTGGTGGGTTCACCGTCGACGGCTTCGTGCGCGCAGCCCGGGCCATGCCCGACACTCCCGACCCGACCTACGTGTCGCTCGTGCCGACCCAGGTGGCTCGATTGCTCGCCGATCCGCAGGGCGCCGAGACCCTGGCCGGCTTCGATGCGGTGCTCTGTGGCGCGGCGGCCATCCCTGCCGGCGTGCGCACCTGGGCACGGGATGTCGGAGTCAACCTCGTCACGACCTTCGGGATGACCGAGACCGCGGGTGGGTGTGTCTACGACGGGCTTCCGCTGCCGGTCAGCGAAGTGCACATCGACAACGACCGGCACGTCGTGTTGGGTGGCGCGACGGTGGCGGCCGGCTATCTCGGCGACCCCGCGCTGACCGCCGACCATTTCTCCGCCGATGCCGACGGGGTGCGCTGGTTCCGCGCCGAGGACCTGGGTTTCCTCGCCGACGACGGCCGGCTGCACATCACCGGTCGGGCCGACGAGATCATCAACACCGGCGGGGTGAAGATCGCCCCTGGCCCGGTGGAAGACGCCTTGGTCCGCTATCTGCCGGGAGTTCGGGATGCCGTCGTCGTCGGCGTCCCCGACCCGACGTGGGGTCAGGTCGTGGCAGCGGCCGTCACCATGCTCCCGCCCGGACGCTTTGCTGGCGACGGGACGCCACCAGGGCTGACCGTGCCGCCACGGCTGACGGTGCAGGATGCTCGCTCTGCGCTACGCGGCATCGTGCCGGATGCCGCGCTGCCGCGAATGCTGCGGGTTGTCGATGCCTTCCCGACGAAGGGACCCGGCAAGCCGGACCGCGCCGCGATCAGCGCCTCTTTCACCTCGAACTGAAGCATGCCGCGCGGCCACCCGCCACGGCCGAAGGCCAGCAGGAGCCCGCTGGCGAAGCCGATTAGGCTGGACCCACCGATCTCGCCCGCAAAGGATTGTGCTCACCGTCATGGCCACGCTTGCCGAATGGGTTGGTGGCGCGCGCCCGCGCACCCTGCCCGCCGCCATCTCCCCCGTCTTGGTCGGGACCGGCGCTGCGTATGCCGCAGGAAGCGGCGACACCGGACTGGCGTTGCTGGCGCTCATGGTCGCGTTGTCCCTGCAGATCGCGGTCAACTACGCCAACGACTACTCCGACGGAGTGCGCGGCACGGATGCCCAGCGGGTGGGGCCGGTCCGATTGGTCGGGCAAGGCCTGGCCGTGCCTGGAGAAGTCAAGTTGGCGGCATACCTGGGCTTCTTCCTCGCCGCCCTCTTCGGCCTCACCCTGGTGGCCTTGTCGCAGGCGTGGGTCTTCATCCCGATCGGGCTGCTCTGCATCGTGGCCGCCTGGCGCTATACCGGCGGGTCTCGCCCATATGGCTATCGCGGTCTCGGCGAGGTCATGGTGTTCATCTTCTTCGGGCTCGTCGCGACATTGGGCACCCAGGTGACCCAGGCCGGTCGGGTCACCTGGCCCGGGCTGCTGGGCGCGGTGGGTGTCGGGGCGCTCGCCTCGGCGATCCTCGTCGCCAATAACCTGCGCGACATCCCCTCTGACGCGGTCGCCGGGAAGCGCACGTTGGCCGTGCGCTTGGGAGATGCTCGGACCCGGCAGCTGTGGAGCGGCCTGGTCGTCGTGGCCGTCGTCGCTGGCGCGGTGGCCGCACTCTGGCGGCCGGGGGCCCTCATTGTCCTGGTGGCGCTCGGGTTGGCGGTGTCCCCCTGGCGGGCGTTGCGCGCCGGGGCAGTCGGCCACGACCTCGTCCCCGTCCTGGTCGCCAGCGGCCGGCTCCAATTGGGGTATGCCGTCCTGCTCACCGCCGGCCTGATCGTGCCCTCCGGCTGACCGGCTCCCCCGCTCGTCCCTCGCTTCTGCCCGGCGAGCACCAGCCGGAAGAGCAGCAGCTAGTTTCGGCCGGCGTCGGCCTCAGAGTCCTCGGCCTCAGCGTCATCGTCGGAGGCTGATCGGCGACGGTGCGGGTGTTCGGCCGATGCCGCTTCGGCCCGGGCGGCCAACCGACGATTCACCCGCTCGTTGATGCCCTCGGAGATATCCTCACGCATCCGGCGCAAAGCGAAGAAGGACACGACCATCGACACCACGGCCGAGAGCACCAGGCCCCAGAACATCTGGTCCGGATAGCGGCGCAACAGCGCCCCGACGTCTGGCTCAAGGGTCCGTAGCCACACCGCCCAGACGAGGCCAAAGCACGCGGCGAACAAGCCCAACCGCAGCACCGTGTACTTGATCATGACAACCCTCCGACGACCGAATCAGACCGTGCTGGCACGTCCGGCCAGGCTTACAAACCCGAATACGAGTGCTGGCCGACGAAGAACACGTTGACGACGGCGAAGTTGATGATGATCGTCACGAAGCCCGCCAGCGCGATCCACATCGCCTTGCGCGGCTCCCACCCGGCGGTCGCCCGCGCGTGCATGTAGGCGGCATACACGACCCACACGACGAAGGTCCAGACCTCCTTGGGGTCCCACGTCCAGTAGGAGCCCCACGCCTTCTGCGCCCAGATCGCCCCAGCGACGAGCGTGAAGGTCCACAGGATGAACCCCACCATGTTGAGCCCGTATGCCGTGCGCTCCAGTGCCGCTGCCGACGGCAGCGTCTCGAGGAAGGTCGCTCGGGCGGGCGGCGCGGCCTCGCGGCGGGCCTTGACCAGATAGAGCGCCCCGACCGAGAAAGCGATGACGAAAAGCCCGACGGCAAGGATGGCCACGATGACGTGGATGACCAGCCAGACGCTCTTGAGCGCCGGCATGAGCTCGGCGGCCTCGGTGTAGAACGCCAGCAGCGCCGTCCCGAGGGTCAGCAGCACCGGCCCGACGACGAACAAGCCCAGCCACTCCCAGCGGTTGCGCCGGGCCAACACACAGTAGGCGACCGCGGCAGCTGTCGCCCCCGCCGTCGCGAACTCGAACATGTTGCCCCACGGCGGTCGCATGACCGCCAGTCCGCGCAAGACCACCGAGGCCACGAGCACGAGGGTGGCCAGGGCCGTCATCCCGAAGGCGCTCCCGGCCAATTTGCGGGCCCGCAGCGACGGCCCGACCTCGTCGGCGTGGTGGGCATGGTCGGCATGCTCACCTGGCTGCGTTACCTCGGCCGGCGCACTGCCGCCCGCGCCGACCGCAGCCGTCACCAACTCGCGGTCGGTTGCCAGCCGTCCCGCCGCTGACCTCGACCCAGCCGCGACCGGCCCCAACGCCGCCAGGTATGCCGCATAGAGCAGCATCGCGATGGTGAATACCGCCATCGCCGAATACAGCGCGAGGTTGGCCGCGCCGGCCAGCTCGGGCGACGGCGCGGCTGCGATGATCGCTACGGCGGGCAGGGCCGCGGTCGACGGCATACTCAGGTCCTTTCGGGCCGGGCCGCAGCTGCGGCGCCGAGCGATCGGCCGGAAAACTCGGCAGCCAGCCCGTCCAGAGCGGCCGCGAGACCCGGATCGGCGGTCTTGGACAACGCACCGATAGTCACGAGGGTAGTCGAGGGGTCATCCGGGTCCGGTGCCGCCCGGACGAAAACCCGCCGCCGGCGCACCAGCAGCGACAGCACGAGCCCGGCGATGGTCAGCAAGGCAGCCACCAGGGTGAGCGCCTTGCCGGGATCGGTGCGCACCGACAGCCCAGCAAACCGGCTCACGGATTCGAAGGAGATCGACCCGCGCCCGCCGGGCAAATCGTAGGACTGCCCGGGCGCCAGCCGGATGAGCAGCGGCGTCCCGTCCGCCTTGGGCACCGCCGTCAACTCGCTGGTGTTCAACGAATACACCGACTGAGACCGTCCGCCCGGAAAGAGGTTGCCTTCCCACACCGACAGCGCCAACTCGGGGTTCTTCAGGGCCGGGAATTCCGAGACCGGGCCGTTGGCGAAGCTCGGATCGACGGTCGGGAGGAAGAACCCGGAAAAGCCGAGCATCTTCGGCGACGCAGCCGGGACTTTGATCGCCCCGACCGAGGTGTAGAAGTTGTCCTGGGCCAGGAACGGAGTCGCCTGCCGGTAGAGCACCGACCCGGCTGCATCCCGCACGGTGACGACCGGCGCATAGCCGTTGCCGAGCAGGAACACGTCGGCGCCCCCGAGGGTCACCGGCTCGTTGACGGTCAACACCTGCTCACGGGTGGCCGCCCCAGGGCCTTGCGAGGTCGTCGTGTATGCCGTGAAGCCGCGGGGCGCGCCGAACTGCGACCCGCCGACCTGCTCCTCGAAGCGAACGTCGAAGCGGTCGATCCGCATCGAGAACGGTGGGACGGTCAGTGGATCGACGAGGGCACCGCCGGAGAAGGTGTGGTAGCTACGGAAGGTCGAGGTGAAGGTCTGGCCCTCGGGGACGATGACATCGCCGCGCCAGCCCCACAGATGCCCGACCGCGACTCCCACGATGACCAGGCACAACGCGACGTGGAACACGAGGTTGCCGGTCTCGCGCAGATAGCCCGTCTCGGCGCTCACCGATGCCGAGTCGTGCGCATGGACGCGGTAGCGCCGACGCCGCAGCAGCGCGGCTGCCTCGCGCAGGGCCTCGGACGGCGACGCCGCCGACCCGAAGCTTGTGTGGGCTGGCAGCCGCTCGAGCCGGGCCGGCGCGCGCGGAGGTCGCGAGCGCAGCGCGTGCCAATGCAGGCGGCTGCGCGGGATGATGCAGCCAACCAGCGACCCGACGAGCAACAGATAGACCGCCGAAAACCACGGCGACGTGTAGACATTGAAGAACCCCAGCCGATCCAGCCATGGCCCCGTACCGGGATTGTCGGCCAGGTAGTCCGCCACTCGTCCGGGGTCGATGGTGCGCTGCGGGAAGATCGAGCCGGGAACGGCAGCGATCGACAGTAGCAGCAGCAAGAACAGCGCAGTGCGCATCGAGGTGAGGTTGCGCCAGGTCCATCGGGCCCAGCCCAGCGGGCCGAGGGTGGGCTGGCGGATGGCCTCGTCCCCGACACTCATAGCACCGTCTCGAATCCCGTGATGAGGTGAGCCCGCACCCACGACATCATGCCCTCCCAGAGCCCGCTCACCATGAGCAGGCCCAGGAGGAGCAGGAGCCCACCTCCGGCCAACTGCACGGCCCGTTGATGATGGCGCAGCCAGGCATTGGCCCGCGCCGCTCGCGACCAGCCCGCGGCCGCCAGGACGAACGGCAGCCCCAGACCGAGGCTGTATGCCGCCGCCAGCACCGCCCCCCGGGCCACCGGCGCGTCCCCGGCGAGGGGGGCCGCCAAGGCGTAAATCGCGCCAAGGGTCGGCCCCGTGCATGGGCTCCAGCCGACAGCGAAGACTGCCCCGAGCACGGGGGCGCCGGCCAACCCGGCCGCTGGCCGCCAGTGCGTGCGCCACTCGCGTTGGCTGCCTACCGCGCCACCCACGCCGACGAAGACCAAAGCGAGGATGATGACGATCGCCCCGCCGAGTCGAGTGAGCAGCGGTTGATGCGTGGACAGGGCCGCCCCGGCGACCGAAACCGCCAGCGCACCGAGGATGAAGACGACGGTGAAGCCCACGACGAACAGCCCTGCGCCCAGAACCATCCGGGAGCGGCGCCGCTCGGTCAAGGCGAGGTCGGACAGGCCGGTGACATAGCCGAGGAAGCCGGGCACCAGTGGCAGGACGCATGGGGAGGCGAACGACACGAGCCCCGCCGCCACGGCCACGAGCGCTGCCAGCGGCAACGCTCCGCTGCTGATGGTCGAGGTGTCGGCGAGCACGCGAGGCCTCACGCCTCCGCTATGACGGCGTCGACGAGCGTTCGGAGGGTGATCTCGGTGACCGGACCGAGCACTCGAGCCGCGACCCGACCCTGCCGGTCCAGGACGAGCGTTGACGGGGTTGCTGGGGCTTTGCCGTTCAGGGCCAGCACCGCCGCGCCTTGGCTGGCCTGGTCGTTGATGGACGGGTAGGTCACGCCCTTCGCCCGCAGGAACGCCAGCCCCGTCTCACTGGCTTCAAGGGTGTCGATCCCCACGAACGCGACGGGCTTGCCGGCCTTCTCGTATGCCGCCCACGCGCTTTGCAGGGCGGGGGTCTCGGCGACACAGGGCGGGCACCATGAGCCCCAGACGTTGACCACGACGACCTTCCCGGCACCCTGCTCTCGCATTGACCAGGTCCGCCCGTCGACGGTGGGGCCCTCGAAGATCAGGGACGTGCCACGAGCCGTCGGGGCGAGCTGCTCGATGGAGCCGTCGCCCGCGGCATACCCGGCCCGATTGCCCGAACCAGCCTGTGCGGCAAGAGAATTAGGGTCACCCTGGCAGGCCGAAAGAACGACCAAGGCGAGGCAGGACACCGCACCGACCAGCCAAGGCGAGCGGCCGGGCCTCACGCCCCGGCCTTCTTCGCGGCGTCTCGGACGAGCGAGGCTGCCGGCTCGCTGTAGACGATGCTGACCAGTTCGTTTCCGAGGTAATGCAGGGACGTCAGGGACGCGAGGGCACACTGACGTTTGCGTGGGTCATGCCAGAGCCGCCGCCCCTCCAGGCGCGAGCGCACCGTCCAGACCGGCAATTGGTGACTCACGAGCAGGGCCTCGTGTCCGCGAGCAGCGTCCCGAGCATCGTCGATGGCCCCGATCATCCGCTCGGCGATGGCGGCATACGCCTCGCCCCAACTGGGCGTGAACGGGTCGCGCAACATCGACCAGTAGCGCGGATTGCGCAGCGCCCCGTCGCCGACTCCGACGACCTTACCCTCGAAGAAGTTGCCGGCCTCGATGAGTCGGCCGTCGACGTGGATGCCCAGGCCGTGGCTATCCGCGACAGGCTGGGCAGTCTCGATGGCCCGTTCGAGCGGCGAGGCCACGACGTGAGTGAGGTCGTGCGCAGCGAGGTGCTCGGCCACTTCCCCGGCCATGGCCCGACCCAAGTCGGAGAGTCGGAAGCCGGGCAGGCGCCCGTAGAGGATGCCCTCGGGGTTGTGCACCTCGCCGTGGCGCATGAGGTGGACGACGGTCGACTCCGGAGTGGACATGCCCCCATTCTTCCAGCACTCGCCGGGGGCTTCGGGCCGGTCCGTCGCGACGGCCTGCTGGCCGCAGCGTCAGTCGGCCTCGGCCGGGCGCGGCGGGTCCGCCAAACCGGCGACGACGACCGCCATCGCGTCGCCC
>JBGAQN010000089.1:0-10505 GCA_044220725.1 Dermatophilaceae bacterium | reverse complement strand
GGACTACGACCCACGCCACGGTTGCGCGCCCACGGCCCGGCGCGCCGCCGCAGGCGGGGGTCACCAGGGACGCGGCAGGTCGATGACGCGGGGGTCGTGCTCGGGCTCCCACCCTTGCGATCCGCGGGTGTAGCCCAGCGTCGGCCCGTATGCCGCGAGCCCCGCCACCGCCGTGACGAGCCGTTCGACGTGCTCAGGACGTGAGGCCAGGCCCAGGCTGGCCCGCACTGCCGTGGTCGGCGTGCCCTCGTCACCGTCGGCCAGCAGGGCATCGACCAACGGGTGGGCGCAGAACTTGCCGTCGCGCACCCCGATGCCGTGTTCCACCGAGAGGGCGGTCGAGACCAGCGAGGAGTCCAGCCCGTCGATGGTGAAGGCGACGACCCCGACCCGGTCGGACCCCGGTCCGAACAGCGAGTGGGTGTGCACGCCCGGGATGGCCTCCAGGCCCCGGCGCAACCGCTGCGCCAGGGTGTGCTCGAAGCGGGCCAGGTCGTCGCGACGCTCCTCGATGACGGCACAGGCCGCGGCGAGGGCGACGGCACCGACAACGTTGGGGCTGCCGCCCTCATGGCGGGCCGCTCCCGTGGCCCAGGTGACTCCGCATTGGTCGACCCGGGCGGTCGCGCCACCGCCGACGAGGTAGGGGTCGGCCGCGTCGAGCCAATCCGCGCGACCGGCCAGGACGCCGGCACCGTAGGGCGCATAGAGCTTGTGCCCCGAGAACGCGACGTAGTCGACCCCCGAACCGGCGAGGTCGACGCTCCGGTGTGGCACGAGTTGGGCGGCGTCGAGAGCGACCCTGGCCCCGTGCCGACGCGCGACTTCGACGATCCGATCAATCGGCCAGACCTCGCCCGTGACGTTGGAGGCGCCGGCCACGACGACCAGGGTGTGGGCGCTGTGGGTCGTCGCGAGCGCGGTGTCCAGCCAGGCCAGGCCGTCCTCGATCGTGCGCGGCACGGGGAGGGTCACCGTCGCCCCCGACGACCGAGACCCCCACGGCAGCAGGGTCGAGTGGTGCTCGGAAGCGAACACGACGACGGTGGTGTCGGCGGGAAGCGCTCGGGCGAGCAGGTTCCACGAATCGGTCGTCGTGCGGGTGAAGACAACCAGGTCGTCCTCGCGAGCGCCGATGAAGCGGGCGACCTGCTCGCGGGCCTGCTCGTACCACTGGCTGGTCACCCGGCTGGCGAAGCCGTTGCCGCGGTGGACCGAGGCATAGGTGCGCAGGGTCCGCTCGACCGCCTCGGCCACGACGGTCAGGGCCGGGGTGGAGGCCGCGTGGTCGAGGTTCGCGTAGTCGCGCGGCCCGTGTGCAGTGGGCACGACCAGGCCGTCGGCGGTGGTGCCAGGCAGCCGCTGGGTGCAGGCTGCGGCAAGGTCGCCTCGAGGGCGCGTGAGCTCTCCGGCGGGGCGAAGGGCAGGTGGGGTGAGCGTGCGGGAGGTGGGGGAGGCGGCATACATGGAGATCTCCTGCGGGCCGAGGACCCTAGGCGACGGGTCCGCGCTTGCCGGCCAGCGAGGTCCGCTGGCGAGCCTGGTCGTCACCCGGAGCACCCCGCCGCGGAGGAGGGTTGCCGGTCAGCAAGCCGGGGCTGTGCGCTGACACTCATGACCTTGGGATGAAGATAACGTCACGTGATGGGTTGGTGAAACCCGGGTCCGGTTGTTGAGACGGATTTCTGTGGGAGTGACGCGTGTGGCGCAAGGGGTTGGCGTGACTTCTCGCGTACCCTCGCGAGCATGGCGACAAGACCCTCGGGTGCGTCCGCACGCCCGCAGACCAGCACGCGGGGCACCTCTGCACGCGCCGCAACGCCCCGGTCCCGAACGGGAACGGGTGCCGGCCGCCGCGCCCCCAGGTCCACGGGCCGCGCCAGAGGTGGCGGTATGCCGTTCCCGCTGCGTGCCGTCCGCAGCGCGTGGCTTGGCGTGTCACACGTCGCAGGCAGCGCCGTGCGCAAGGTCGGGCACTCGGCCGCCGAACTTGAGCCGGAGCACCGTCGGGACGGCGTCGGCTTCCTGCTCATCGCGCTCGCGGTCGTCGTCGCGGCCCGGGAATGGTGGGGCTTCCAGGGCATTGTCGGCGACGTCGTCCACGCGGTCGCAGCCGGGACGTTCGGGCGGATCGCCTACGCGTTGCCGCTGGTGTTGCTCGGCTTCGGGCTGTGGTTCCTGCGGGCCCCAGGCGATGATGCGACGACCAACCGGATCGTCGTCGGCACCCTCACCCTCACCGCCGCGGCGTGCGGGATCGCGCACCTGGCGGACGGCATACCGACTCCTCCGGCCGGCGCCGACGGAATGCGAGCGGCGGGGGGGATCATCGGTTTCCTCGCCTCCAGCCCGCTGGCATCAGCCGTGTCGTCGGTCGGTGCCCTCGTGCTGTTGCTTCTGCTGGGCTTCTTCGGGGTCTTGGTCATCACGGCGACTCCGGTGCGGATGATCCCGGACCGGGTGCGTCAGATCCGCGACCGGATCCTCGGTCGCTCCGCGGCCGACGCTGCCGACGAGGGCGCTGAGACGACCCCGTCGGCTCGAGCACGCCGTCCGGTCGTCGATCTGGCCGCCAAGCGGGCCGGTGACGACGCCTTCGAGCAGGCCGCCGAGGTGGCCGCCGAAGCGGCCGGTCGCAAGGGTCTGCGCCCGGGCCAGCGTCGGCCCGCGCCCGAGCCTGAGGCGGGTGTCGATGCCACTGACCCGACCGCCCACGGCGCGCCACCCGTGAACGCTGCCTCCGGCGCGGCTGGTGTCACTGGCGGCAAGCGCAAGGCCGAGCTCATCGCTCCGCCGACCTCGACGTTGCCGTTGCGGGGCGAGCAACTCTCGCTCGCCGGCGACATCGCTTATGTCCTGCCCGACAACGCCCTGCTGGCTCCCGGCGCCCCGCACAAGGCCCGCTCGGCCGCCAACGACCGGGTGGTCGAGTCGCTCACCCAGGTGTTCGAGCAGTTCGAGATCGACGCCCAGGTGACCGGGTTCAGCCGTGGACCGACTGTCACGCGGTATGAGGTGGAGCTCGGCCTGGCCACCAAGGTCGAGCGCGTCACTGCGTTGTCCAAGAACATCGCGTATGCCGTCGCGTCGGCTGACGTGCGGATCCTCTCGCCGATCCCGGGCAAGTCCGCGATCGGCATCGAGATCCCCAACACCGACCGGGAAACCGTGTCGCTGGGGGATGTGCTGCGCAGCCAGACCGCCCGGGCCAACGACCATACGATGGTCATGGGTGTCGGCAAGGACGTCGAGGGCGGTTATGTCATCGCCAACCTCGCCAAGATGCCGCACCTGCTCGTCGCGGGGGCGACCGGAGCGGGCAAGAGCAGCTTCGTCAACTCGATGATCACCTCGATCCTCATGCGGGCCACGCCTGAGGAAGTCCGGATGATCCTCGTGGACCCCAAACGGGTCGAGCTCACGGCATACGACGGGATCCCGCACCTCATCACGCCGATCATCACCAACCCCAAGAAGGCCGCCGAGGCGCTGCAGTGGGTCGTCCGCGAGATGGACCAGCGCTATGACGACCTGGCCGGTTTCGGGTTCAAACACATCGACGACTTCAACAAGGCCGTGCGGACGGGCAAAGTCCAGCCGCTGCCCGGCAGCGAACGGGTCATCACTCCATACCCCTATCTGCTGGTCATCGTCGACGAGTTGGCCGACCTCATGATGGTCGCCCCCCGCGACGTGGAGGAGTCGATCGTCCGGATCACCCAGTTGGCGCGGGCCGCGGGCATCCACCTGGTGCTGGCCACCCAGCGCCCCAGCGTCGATGTCGTCACCGGCCTGATCAAGGCCAACGTCCCCTCGCGGATGGCCTTCGCCACCTCGTCGCTCGCCGACAGCCGGGTGGTCCTGGACCAGCCTGGAGCCGAGAAGCTCGTCGGCCAAGGGGACGCCCTGTTCCTGCCGATGGGCGCGTCCAAACCGATGCGGGTCCAAGGGGCCTGGGTCACCGAGTCCGAGATCCACGCGGTCGTCAAGGCTGTCACCCTGCAGTTGCAGCCGCAGTATCGCGACGACGTCACCGCACCGGCCGCAGCCAGCCGTCAGGTCGAGGACGACATCGGCGACGACCTCGAGGTGCTCCTACAGGCCGCCGAGCTCGTCGTCACCACCCAGTTCGGGTCGACCTCGATGCTGCAGCGCAAGCTGCGGGTGGGTTTCGCCAAAGCCGGTCGGCTCATGGACCTGCTCGAATCGCGGGGGATCGTCGGGCCCTCCGAAGGTTCCAAGGCCCGCGACGTCCTGGTCAAGCCGGACGACCTGCCCACGACCCTGGCCCTGCTGCGGGGCGAGGATGTCCCGGTGGACGAGTGGTCCCCTGACGGCGGCGTCGAGCGTCCGGACGGCCTCGACGGTGACGCTGACGGTGACGACACGGCATACGTGCTCGACGGCGACGCCCGCGCCAAGGGGCAGGGCGGGGGACGCTACCCGACCGACCCGCTCGCCCGCGCCGACGACGAGCCCGGTTGGGACGACGACGACGAGGGCGGCGACGCCTGGGAGCTGACCGGCCGCCAGTAGCAGGGGCACGCCCGGACGTCAGGAGCCACCGTGCGCATTGACCTCAAACAGGAGTTCAAGCACCTCTACCTGCCGCCGTCGGGCCGATTCGTCGAGGTGGATGTTCCCGAGTTCACCTATCTGGCCATCGACGGTCACGGGGATCCCAACACGTCCCGCGACTATGCCGAGGCGGTCGAGGGCTCTATACCAGCGGGTATGCCGTGCGGGCCGCAGTCAAGACGCGCACCGGGACGGACTTCGTCGTGGGGCCGCTGGAGGGGTTGTGGTCCAGCCCGGACCCCACAGACTTCGTCAACGGGAACAAGCGCAACTGGGACTGGACGATGCTCATCGCCCTCCCGGCGACGGTGTCCACCGAGGACATCTCACTCGGGCTGACCTCCGCGGCGGCGAAGAAGGCACACCTGCCGATCGCACGGATCCGTCGCCTCACGCTCACTGAAGGCCTGAGTCTGCAGATCATGCACCTGGGCTCCTACGACGACGAGGCACCCGTGCTGGCGCGGCTGCACCGGCAGGTCATGCCCGAACGTGGCCTGACCTGGAACGGGCGACATCACGAGATCTACCTCAGCGATCCGCGGCGCACCCCTGCGGCGAAACTCAGAACGGTCCTTCGCCAACCCGTTGTCGCAGCCGGTTGATGTCAGGTCTGAGCGTTGCCGCCCTCAGCCGTCTAGGTCGGCGAGGGTCGCGCTCGAAGGCTCCCGCTCACGCTGCAGACGCGCTGCAGTGGCCTCACCCTCACGCATGACCCGCAGGACGTTGCCCCCGGCCAGCGCTGCCAACTCGGCGTCCGACCAGCTGCGTTCGGCCAGGGCGGTCAACAACGCGGGATAGGTCGAGACGTCGCCGAGCCCGATGGGAAAGGTGTCGGTCCCGTCGAAGTCACCCCCGAGCCCGACGTGGTCGAGACCGGCGACCTCCCGGACGTGTTCGACGTGGCGCACGACGTCGGCGAGCGTGGCATCCGGCTTGGGGTCGTGGCGAGGCCGTGCCTTGAGGTATGCCGTGAACGCGGCATAGTCGAGCCGGTCGATGCCCAGCGCGGCCGCTTCATCGGCCGCAGCATCGGTCCATTCGCGCACCGTGTCGTTGACGAACTCGGGGACGAAGGTCACCATGCACACGCCACCGTTGTCCGGCAGTCGGCCCAACACGTCGTCGGGGACGTTGCGCACGTGAGCGGTCTGGGCGAGCGCGCTGGAGTGCGAGAAGATGACCGGCGCCTCAGTGATCGCCAAGGCGTCGCGCATCGTCCCGGGCGACACGTGCGAGAGGTCCACGAGAACCCCCAATCGGTTGCACTCGCGGACGACCTCCCGACCGAAGGCCGACAGGCCGCCGAGACGCGGCGGTTCGGTGGCCGAGTCGGCCCACGGCACGTGCTGGTTGTGGGTGAGGGTGAGATACCCCACACCCAGGTCCGCGAGCAGCCGCAAAGTGTCCAGAGAACACCCGATCGAGTGACCCCCTTCGGCCCCCATCAGAGAAGCGATCCGGCCCTGGCCGTGCGCATGCACGATGTCCTCGGCGGTCCTGGCGATGGTCAGGTGCGCGGCATACCGGCTGGTCAGCTCGCGGACAAAGGCGACTTGCTCCAGGGTCGCCGCCACAGCGGCCTCGTCGTCCCACGTGCCGGGCACAAAGACCGACCAGAACTGCCCGCCGACCCCACCCTGGCGCAATCGCGGCACATCGGTGCAGGTCGTGTTGACCGACCCAGCCAGATCAAGCACATCAAGGTCGTAGCCGGCCTGCATCCGCGCCTCCCATGGCAGGTCGTTGTGGCCGTCGATGAGGGGGTGTTCGCGCAGGAGCTCGGCGACTCGCTCGGCAATCGTGGTGGGCACCGGGTCAGACAACCACACCCGTCTAGAGTGGCGCCATGACGCAGGCGAACCCGAGCCGACGTGTCGCGCTCGTGACCCTCGGCTGCACCCGAAACGAGGTCGACTCGGAGGAACTGGCTGGGCGACTCGCTGCGGACGGGTGGGCGCTGGTCGACGACCCCGCCAACGCCGACGTGGCCCTGGTCAACACGTGCGGCTTCGTTGAATCGGCCAAGAAGGACTCGATCGACGCGCTCCTCGAAGCGGCCGACCTCAAGGACGGCAGCCACCGCACCAGCAAGGTCGTTGCCGTCGGTTGCCTGGCCGAACGCTATGGTCGCGAGTTGGCCGAACAATTGCCCGAGGCCGATGCCGTCCTGGGCTTCGACGCGTATGCCGACCTGTCCAGCCATCTCAACTCCCTCCTGAACGGCACGCCGGTTTCCTCCCACGTCCCCAGCGACCGGCGTCGCATGCTGCCGATCACGCCGGTGGCTCGACCAGCGCACGTGAGTGTTGACGCGGTGCCCGGACACGCGGCATACCGGGCCCTGCTTGCCGACCGCCCGTGGGCGCCGCTGAAGATCGCCAGCGGGTGTGACCGCCGCTGCGCCTTCTGTGCCATCCCGGCGTTTCGAGGGTCGTTCGTCTCCCGCTCGCCGGGCGACGTGCTCGCCGAGGCGCGTTGGCTGGCGGAGCAGGGCATCCGCGAAGTGTTCCTGGTCAGTGAGAACTCCACCTCCTACGGCAAGGACATCGGCGACATTGCGGCGCTGGAGCGGCTCCTGCCGCAGTTGGCGGCCGTCGACGGTCTCGACCGGATCCGGGTCTCCTACCTGCAACCGGCCGAGATCCGCCCGGGCTTGCTCGACGCCATGGCGACCACGCCGGGTGTCGTGCCCTATTACGACGTCTCGTTCCAACACGCTTCCCCGACGTTGCTGCGCCGGATGCGTCGATTCGGGGGCACCGATGCCTTCCTGGACTTGTTGGGGCGAATCCGGGCGGCAACGCCGACTGCCGGGATCCGGTCAAACGTCATCGTCGGCTTCCCGGGCGAGACCGAGGCCGACCTGGGCCAGTTGGAGCTCTTCCTGGCGATGGGGCGCCTGGATGTCGTGGGCGTGTTCGGCTACTCCGACGAAGACGGCACCGAGGCCGCAGGGCTGCCCGACAAGCTCGACCCCGAGGTGATCTCGTCGCGGGTGGCCCGGATCACCGATTTGGTCGAACAGCTGACGGCGCAGCGCGCCGAGGAGCGCATCGGCGAGCGAGTGCGCATCCTGGTCGAGGAAATCGACGCCGAGTCACCGGTGGGGCGGGCCGAGGTGCAAGGGCCGGATGTCGACGGGGTCACGCGCCTGGTCGGTTTGTCTCCCGGCGCGCAGGTTCGGGTCGGGGACCTCATCGATGCGGTCGTGGTCGATTCCGAAGGCGTCGATCTCCTGGCGGAGCGCAGGTGAAGGAGCCAACCCCACCTCGTCCTCGCACCGGCCCACCGGACCCGATGGCCCAGCCATCGCACGACGCCAGCCCGTGGAACCTGCCGAACGCACTCACCGTGCTGCGCATTCTCCTTGTCCCAGTCTTCGGCGCCTTGCTGCTCATCGAGGACGGCAGCAACGCCGGGCAACGGTTCGCTGCGCTCGGCGTCTTCCTCGTCGCCATGGCCACTGATCGCCTGGACGGCGACCTGGCCCGAGCTCGGGGCCTGGTCACCGATGTCGGCAAGATCCTCGATCCCATCGCCGACAAGACCCTGCTGGGGATGGCCTTCGTCGGATTGTCGATCATCGGCTCGGTGCCTTGGTGGGTCACGCTGATGGTCTTGGCGCGGGAGTTTGGAGTGACCGTCGTGCGTATTGTGGTCATCCGACACGGGGTGATGCCCGCCGGTCGAGGGGGCAAGGTCAAGACCTTCGCCCAATCGGTCGCGCTGTCGTTGTTGATCTTGCCGCCATGGGTGCTCCCGGAGCCGGGGGTGTGGCGCTGGACGGCATACCTCGTCCTGGCGGCGGCCGTCGTCCTCACCCTCGCCACGGGCCTGGACTACCTCGTCCAAGCGAACAGATTGCGTCAGAGCAGCCCTCGGGCCATGGCCAAGCGAGCGGCTCGGGCGGAGGTCCAGGGGGGCGGACGCCGATGAGGGCTACCCAAGTGCTGGCCGACCTGGCGCTGCGGGGCGAGACGATCGCCTGCGCCGAATCACTCACCGGGGGGCTGCTCACCGCGCGGCTCGTCGACGTCCCAGGTGCCTCACGGGTGCTGCAAGGCGGGGTCGTGGCCTATACCAACGCAGTGAAGACGCGCGTCCTCGGCGTGGAACCGCGGTTGCTCGCCGTTCGAGGAGCGGTCGACGGGGAGGTCGCGGCCGCCATGGCCTTGGGGGTATGCCGCGCCCTGGACAGCGACTGGGGGGTGGCCACGACCGGGGTGGCGGGGCCTGATCCAGTCGAGGGTAAACGGGTTGGCATGGTCTTCGTCGCTGTCGTCCGCGCAGGTGGTGAGCCACGCGTCCGGGAACTACATCTGGACGGTGATCGAGGCACGATCCGGTCGGATGTCGTGGAAACGGCGTTGGCGATGATCGACGAGGCGCTCGTCGCAGATGAGACTGCGTGACGCGCGTTGCAGTGGCGCAGTCGGCGCGTTCGCGTATGGTGGGGCCACGGCGCCGGTTGCTGAACGCCGCCGGTGCGAAGCCTGGGTGTCCTCGGGAAGGAGGAGCAGATGGTGCTCATGCGACGTGAACTCGGTGACGTCTTGCGCACTGAGCGGCGGGCGCAACAGCGGAGCCTGCGCGACGTGTCGGCGTCAGCCGCCGTCTCGCTCGGCTACCTGAGCGAGGTTGAGCGTGGCGAGAAGGAGGCATCCTCGGAGTTGCTGGGCGCGATCTGTGACGCGCTCGGGATGCCACTGTCCGCGGTTCTTCACGAGGTCGCGGCCCGGGTCGCCCTGGCCGAAGGCATCATCACCCCAGTGGTTCTCCCCGTCCCGTCTCACGACGGCGTGTCCGCTTCGGCCGCCTGAGCAGCCGCCGCAGCGCCCGAGAGCCGTCAACCAATGGCACGGATTCGGGCCGTGTCCGCCCACCCGCTGTCGATCGGTCTACACACCCCCTTTGTCACGGCGCTGCGGCACACCACGACGATCGACACCCTCGTGGTCGGCGTGGAACTAACTGACGGGACGGTCGGAGTCGGCGAAGCCCCGCAAGTGTGGGCGGTAACAGGCGAGAGCGTCGCTGGTGCTGCCGCCTGCGTCGAGCAGGTGCTCGCGCCGATCCTCGTTGATGCGGACACCGACGACTGGGCGAGTCTCGCAGCCCGGCTCGCCGGGGCGTGCGCCCGCAACTTCGGGGCCAAGGCTGCCGTCGAGACCGCCCTGCTCGATGTGGTCGCCCGCCTGGCCGGTATGCCGCTCGCCCACCTCCTCGCCGACCTCGCCTGCGTGGCACGACCCGGAGCCGGGCCAGGCGCTGGGTGTGAGGTGGCCACCGATGTGACGATCTCGGCGGGGTCGCCCGACGCCCTCGAAGCGGCGGCGGCAGCCCGGGTCACCGAGGGGTTCACCCGGCTCAAGCTCAAGGTCGGCACCGATGCGGCCACCGACGTGGCTCGGGTGCGGACCGTGCGGGAGGCGGTCGGACCGGCTATCGGGATCCGCCTGGATGCTAATCAGGGCTGGTCCCGACCTGATGCCGTCACCGTGATCCGGGCCCTAGCCGACGCCGACCTCGGGGTCGAGTTGGTGGAGCAGCCGGTTGCCGGCGACGATGTCGAAGGTCTGGCCTGGGTGCGGTCTCGGGTCGATCTGCCGATCCTGGCCGACGAAACGGTGTTCGGGCTGAGTGATCTGGAACGGGTCATCCGGCTCGGGGCCGCCGATGCGGTCAACGTCAAGCTCGCCAAGTGTGGAGGGCCCCTGGCGGGCCTTCGACTGCTCACCCGGGCGACGGAGGCGGGCCTTGGCACGATGGTCGGCTCGATGATGGAGTCGCACGTCGGCGTCGCGGCCGCCGCTTCGCTCGTGGCCGCAGTGGGGACGAGCGTCGTCAGCGACTTGGACGCAGCATGGTGGGCGACGCATTCCCCGTATGCCGGTGGGCCGGCATACGGGCCGGGGGTCATCCGG
>JBGAQN010000088.1:0-10522 GCA_044220725.1 Dermatophilaceae bacterium | reverse complement strand
TGGGCGATGCCGTCGGCTTCGTCAAGATCGTCGCCGACGCCGAGCACAACGAGATCCTCGGCGCCCACATGATCGGCCCCGACGTCACCGAGTTGCTGCCCGTCCTCAACGCGGCCCAGACCTGGGATCTCACCGCCGACGAGTTGTCGCGCGTCGTCTTCGCCCACCCGACCCTGGGCGAGGCGGTCAAGGAAGCCCTGCACGGCATCGCCGGCCACATGGTCAACCTCTGACCGCGTCAACAGCTGACCGCGTGAACATCTGACTGGTCAACCTCTGAGCCGGAAGTCGCGCGGGCGCGAGCACGGCATACCGGTCATCCCTGCCCGACCCGACTCGGCCGGTGCCGGGCGGCCTGTCGGCACGTTGGGCGTTGGCTGGCGCTGAAGGCGCGACGACTCACTCCGAGACTGCCACAAACGCGGTGACCTTGTCTGCGCGGTACCGCGTAAACCGTAGTAGTATCCATCGCAGAGGAGCGCGGATGGCCCCTCGCCAGACGTTGGAGGAGCGATGGAGACGACCCAACTGGTCAAAGGGGTCCTGGACATGGCGGTTCTCGCCGTTGTCGCGACCGAGGACGGCTACGGCTACGACGTGGTGCGTCGGTTGCGCGCTGCCGGCCTGGAGGACGTCGGTGACGCCTCGGTCTATGGCACGTTACGTCGGCTGTTCAACGCCGGGGCGCTGACCTCCTACGTCGTGCCCAGCGAGGAGGGACCGCACCGCAAGTACTACGGCATCAACGGCCAGGGCAGACACATGCTCGAGCTGCAAGGCAAGACGTGGCGCGGCTTCAGCGCCACCATGGAGGATCTGTTGACCACGGCGGAGGCGTCACGATGAGCGAGACGGTTACCCACCCGAGCACCCCATCTGAGGCGTCCGGACCCGCATCCGCGGATCAGGTCGACGGCTTCGTCCGGGCCGTGCGTGCAGCCCTGTCCGACCTTCCGATCGAGGAGGTCGAGGACCTCACTGCGGGGATGGACGCCGACCTGGCCGAGCTGCTCGCCGAGCGCGGCGGTCCCCTTGAGGTGGTGCTGGGTTCCCCGCAGGTGTATGCCGCCGAGTTGCGTTCCGCTGCGGGCCTGCCCGAGGCACCCAGAGGTGGGGGCCACACGATCAGTCTCCGGGCCTGGGCCCGCGCCTGGACCCGGAGGTTGCGCACGCAGACCGAGCGACACCCTTGGGTGGCCAGCCTCGTGCGCGGCGTGGTGGCGATCCGTCCTGCCTGGTGGGTCCTGCGCGGCCTCATTGCCGCGTGGGCCGCCGCCGGGCTGCTGGGCCTTCACGGCGCGGCGCTGGTGCCCAGGGACCCGAGGATGATGCTGCTCTCGATCGTGGGAGTCGGCGGCAGCGTGGCGTTGGCCCGGGGGCTGTGGGCATCGGCGCTGACCCGCTCCCTCGTGCGGATCGGCAACGTCCTGGCCGTCCTGCTGCTGTTGCCCGCGATGGGTTCGTCGCAGACCTCCGTGGTCTACGTCGGGGCTGAGGCCAACCACATTCCCACGGAGGGGTTGACCTTCAACGGTCGACCGGTCGAGAACGTCTTCGTCTACGACGCCTCCGGTGCTCGGCTGAGCGACGTTCGGCTCTTCGATGACCAGGGCCGATCCCTCGTGCTCAGCCCCGAGGTGGGGGAGTGGGCGACGTGGGTCGGGCGGCGCGATGTCACCGGTCAACGATGGAGCAACGTGTTCCCGGTGGCGTGGCCGCCCGGAGTGAACCCCTGGACCCGCGACCCGGGGACCCAGTCGGATCCGAGCTGGCATCCCCCGATGACGATGCCGGCGCTCGGCCAGGCAACCGCCACCGGCACTCCCACCGCGACGGTGCTCGTCACTCCACAGACGGCGGCAACCGCAACGGCAACCGCAACGGCGGCCGGCACCTCGCCATCGACGGCGACCGCGGCGCGCGCTCCGTGAGCTGGGCGTGCACCGGCCGGCTGACCTGATCCGGACGCGAAAAGGGCCTGTCGGTGGGGGAGGTTAGGGTGACCTCACCACATCAAGAAAGGCTTGGGCATGAGCATTCATGAAGACAGTTGGGCCCCGGGAACGCCGTGCTGGGTCGACATCTCGGTCCCTGATCTGGCCCGCAGCCAGGCCTTCTATCGGGCCGTTCTGGGCTGGGAGTTCACGGAGGGAGCTGAGGAGTTCGGCGGCTACACGACGGCGCTGGTCAATGGTCGAGGCGCCGCAGGTATGGCGCCGCCCATGCAAGGAGCCGAGCCGACCCCGACCTTCTGGACCGTCTACCTCGCAACCGCCGACTCAGCCGCGACCGAGGCCGCCATCACGGCGGCGGGAGGCCAGGTGATGTTCCCGTCGATGGCGCTGGAGGGGTTGGGCGCGATGGGCGTCTATGTCGATCCGACCGGTGCCGTATTCGGCACCTGGCAGTCGGGTCAGCACACTGGCTACGACGTGGCCAACGAGCCGGGAGCCGTGACCTGGTGCGAGGGCATGGTCGGTGACTTTGAGGCGGGCAAGGCCTTCTACGCCGAGGTGTTCGGCTACACCTACACCGACATGTCCGCGGATGGCATGGCCTACGCGATGTTCTCGGTGCCGGAGGGTGAGCAACCGGCCGGAGGCATCGGCCACGAGACTGGGCGCCCGCCCTACTGGTCGGTGACGTTCGAGGTCGATGGCACCGATGCCGCCGTCCAGCGGGTGCTCGACAACGGTGGCACCGTCGTCGCCGAACCCTTTGACTTCGAATACGGTCGGATCGCGATCGTGGCCGGTCCCGACGGCGAGCCGTTCGGCGTCATCACCAGCGCGCCGATGCCCGCCTGATCCGCGACACTAGCGGGGAGTTCATCGACGATCTCGGGTATGCCGTGCCTCTCACCTCCCCGATCAGCCGGGTGGTGAGCCTGGTCCCGTCACTGACCGAGGCCACTGCCGTCAGCGCTTCTGGCGTGCTCGTCGGGGCCGACCGACTGGTGCGTGCACCCGGACGACCTGGACGTCGTCCGGGTGCGCGGCACCAAGAACCCGGATCTCGAGCGGATCATCGATCTGGCGCCGGACCTGGTCGTCGCTAGCGAGGAGGAGAATCTCGAGGCCGATGTTGTCGCGCTCCGGGCTGCGGGAATCCTCGTAGGGGTGACCGACATTCGCACCGTCGACGGCGCCTTCGCGTCCATCGAACGGCTGGAGGACGCGCTTGACGCTCCGGACCGGGAGTGGCTGGCCACCCCCCGCGCCGCCGAGCCCTACCCCTTCACCGCCACGGACGGACCCGAAGCCTTCGGCGACACGGCGACTGCGCTCGTCAATGGCCAGGCGCTCACCTGGTATGGCCCACGGATGATCTCGGCACTCGCCGAGCTCACACCGCACCTGACCGGATGACCGCCAGCGCCGGGGGCTGGCAACCGGCCAGCCCTCAGTCCCGGGCTAGTCGATCGACAGCCGCGCGCACCAGTAGGTCGGTGGGCTCACCCGCACCTACCCGATAGGTGAGGTCGGCGAGCATTCTCGGTTCCCAAAATCTGAGCAGGTGGGTGGCCACGGCGTCCGCCGCAGCGTCGGGGTCCAGGTGGGCGAACTGCCGGGCCACCTCAGTGGCCCGGGTCAACATGCTCGCCCCCGCCCACTCGGTGCTCGTTGGTGCGTCCAACGCCGTCGCCACGGTCACCTCGACGGCAGTCACCTTGTACTCCGGACAGTTGGTCGCCCAGTCGGAGTTGTCCGTCGTCACGACGTTGGCCCCGGTCACCGGGTGGTGGAAGGTGGTGTAGACAACACCAGGAGTCATCCGGTCGGACAGGTGCGCACGCACGGTGGTCGCCCCGACTCGCGACGTCAGGGCCACCAGGTCCCCGGTGCGGATGCCGCGCAACTCGGCGTCGGCCGGATGGATCTCCAACACGTCGGTGGGGTGCCAGGTCGAGTTGGCCGTCCGCCGGGTCTGCGCCCCGACGTTGTATTGGCTCAGGATCCGACCAGTCGTCAGCACGAGCGGGAAGCGCCGCGTCGTCCGCTCGGTCGTCGGGACATAAACCGTCTCGATCAGCCGCCCGCGGCCCCGAACGAAGCCGTCGACGTGCATGATCGGGGTGCCCATCGAGGAGCGGTCTGGAACCGGCCATTGCAGGGATCCAACGGCGTCCAGCCGCTCGAACGAGACCCCGGCGAACGTGGGGGTCGTGGCCGCGATCTCGGCCATGATGTCCGCGGGCGCGGCATACCCCATCGGAAAGCCCATAGCTGAGGCGATCTCGCAGACGACCTGCCACTCGTCCTTGCCAACCCGACTGGGCAGCACCGGACGCACTCGGTTGATCCGACGCTCGGCGTTGGTGAAGGTGCCGTCCTTCTCCAGGAACGACGTGCCGGGGAGGAAGACATGTGCGAACCGGGCCGTCTCGTTGAGGAACAGGTCTTGGACGACCACGAGGTCCATGGCCCGTAACGCCGCCTCCACGTGCCGAGTGTTTGGATCGGACTGGGCGATGTCTTCGCCCTGGACATAGAGCCCACGGAAGGTGCCGCCTAGCGCCGCATCGAACATGTTGGGTATCCGCAGCCCGGGCTCGGACACCAGTGGCACCCCCCAGAGCTTCTCGAAGATCGCACGCGCCTGGTCACCGGACACGTGCCGATAGCCCGGTAGCTCGTGAGGGAAGGAGCCCATGTCGCACGAGCCCTGCACGTTGTTCTGACCGCGCAACGGATTGACGCCCACTCCCGGCCGACCCAACATTCCGGTCAGCATGGCGAGGTTGGCCAGGCCCATGACCATGGTCGAACCCTGGCTGTGCTCGGTCACCCCGAGCCCGTAGTAAATCGCTGAGTTGGGCCCCGCGGCATACCTGCGGGCAGCAGCGCGCAGGTCCGCCGCGGGGATGCCGGTCGCCGCCTCGGTGGCCTCGGGCGAGTGTTCCGGGCGAGAGATGAAGGCGAGATAGGCCTCGACGTTCTCGCACCGCTCGGCAAGGAACTCACGATCGTGTCGGCCCTCTGTGACGATCACGTGAGCCATGGCGTTGACGAAGGCCACGTTCGTGCCGGGCCGGACCGGCAGATGGTATGCCGCCTGGACGTGGGGTGCGCGGACCAGGTCGATCCGTCGCGGATCGGCGACAATCACCGCCGCGCCCTCCCGCAACCGACGTTTGAGCCGCGACGCGAAGACCGGATGCGCGTCCGTGGGATTGGCGCCGATGACCAACGCGACATCGGCGTGGTCGGCCGACTCGAAGTCCTGGGTGCCGGCCGAGGTGCCAAACGCCTGCCCCAAGCCGTAACCGGTGGGGGAGTGGCACACCCGGGCACAGGTGTCGATGTTGTTGTTACTGAAGGCGGCTCGCACCATCTTCTGGACGACGTAGACCTCTTCGTTGGTGCAGCGGGACGAGGAGATCCCGCCGATGGCGCCTGCTCCGTGTCGGTCCTGGATGGCGCGCAAGCCCGTGGCCACCCGGGCGATCGCCTCTGGCCACGACACCACTCGCCACGGGTCGTCGATCGTCTCGCGCACCATGGGTTGCAGGATCCGGTCGCGGTGGGCGGCATACCCATAGGCGAATCGACCCTTGACGCAGGAGTGGCCCTGGTTGGCCCCCCCGTCCTGAGACGGGACCATGCGCACGAGCGTCGTCCCGTTGCGGTCGTCGCGAACTTCGGCCCGGAAGGAGCAGCCGACGCCGCAGTAGGCGCAGGTCGTCACGACGGCTCGAGTGGGCATGCCGAGCGCCGCGAGGGACTTCTCCTCCAGGGCCGCCGTCGGGCAGGACTGCACGCAGGCCCCGCACGACACGCATTCTGAGCCGAGGAAATCCGTGCCTCCCGGGGTGACCACGGAGTCGAAGCCGCGACCGGCGATGGTCAAGGCGAAGGTCCCCTGCACCTCGCCGCAGGCCCGCACACATCGAGAGCAGACAATGCACGCCGCTGGGTCGAAGGCAAAGTAGGGATTGCTCTCGTCGCGCGGCTCGTCGGCGTGGGTGCGGCCCAGGCCGTAGCGCACGTCGGCCACGTCGAGGTCGGCAGCGAGGGCCGCGATGTCGCACGATCCGCGCGCGCACCCGGCACAGTCGTCCGGATGATCGGACAGATAGAGCTCCAAAACCCCCCGACGCAGCGACTGCACCTGCGGGGTGCCGGTGTGGACGGTCATTCCATCGGTGCAAGGTGTCGTGCACGAGGCAGGGGTTCCGCGGACCCCATCGACCTCGACCAGGCACAGCCGACACGAGCCGAACGCCTCCAGCCGATCGGTGGCGCACAGCCGCGGGATCCTGATCCCCGCCAGGGCCGCGGCGCGCAACACCGACGTGCCCGGCGGGACCTGCACCGGTATGCCGTCCACCATCACCGTCGCCGTGGGCTCGCCGTCCACTGCCGGGGTGCCCAGATCTGGTTGGGGGGCCAAGGTCATCATCGACCTCCGTCGTCGGCGAGACCAAAGTCTTGTGGGAAGTAGGTGATGGCGCTGCGGACCGGCATGGGGGTCAGGCCACCCATCGCGCACAGCGAACCACGTTCCATCGTCACACACAGGTCTTGTAACAGAAGGAGATTCGCCTCGCGCTCGGGCCCCGCGATGATCCGGTCGATGGTCTCCACCCCGCGCAGCGACCCGATCCGGCACGGCGTGCACTTGCCGCAGGACTCCTTGGCGCAGAACTCCATGGCGAACCGAGCCATCCGCGCCAGATCCACGGTGTCGTCGAAGACGACCACCCCGCCATGCCCCAGCATGAACCCGGCGTCGGTCATCGCCTCATAGGTCAACCGCACATCGAAGCGATCGACCGGGACGTAGGCGCCGAGGGGCCCGCCGACTTGAACTGCCCGGATCGGGCGTCCGGTCAGCGTGCCGCCCCCGAAACCCTCCACGAGCTCGCGCAGCGTGATCCCGAAGCCGACCTCGACCAGCCCGCCTCGGGCGACATTGCCGGCCAGCTGGAAGACCTGGGTGCCGCGAGATCGGTCGGTGCCGTGAGCGGCATACGCCTGCGGCCCGTCGGCGAGCACGGACGGGACGGCTGCGAGGGTGAGGACGTTGTTGACGACCGTGGGCCGCCCGAAGAGGCCCGACAGTGCTGGGATCGGCGGCTTGGCCCGGACTTCGCCGCGACGGCCCTCCAGGCTGGAGAGCATCGAGGTCTCCTCGCCGCAGATGTATGCCCCCGCACCGACCCGCAGATGCACGTCGAAGGTCAAGCCCGAGCCGAGGATGTCGGTGCCGAGCCATCCGCTCGCGCGGGCGGCCTGAATCGCGCGCTGGAGGGCAGCGATGGCGTGCGGGTATTCCGACCGCACGTAGATATAGCCTTCGGACGCGCCGACCGCCCACGCCGCGATCGCCATCCCCTCGATCAGCGCGAACGGGTCTCCTTCCATGAGCATCCGGTCGACGAAGGTGCCCGAGTCGCCCTCGTCGGCGTTGGCACAGACGAACTTCTCGGGGCTCTCGGCCGCCGCCACCGTTCGCCACTTCACTCCGGTCGGGAAGCCAGCGCCGCCGCGTCCTCGCAGCCCCGATTCCACGATCTGGTCGACCACTCGCGCCGGATCGAGCTCCAGCGCCCGACGCAGCCCGGACCAACCGCCCAGCCGGGCATAGTCGGCGGGATCTGTGGGGTCGACGATTCCGAGCCGTGCCGTGCTCACCCTGGTCTGGGGAGTTAGCCAAGCGTGTTCGGCGACAACGCCGAGGTATGCCGCGTCGATCGGCCGTGAACCGTTGCCCCGGTCGGGAGTGTCGCCCCGGTCGGGAGTGCCGCCCTGGTCGGAAGTGTCGCCCGTGTCGAAGGTGTCGACACTGCCGCCTGAGGCTGGTCGACCGCAAAGGTGTCGGGCCGCTTCGAGCACGGAGTCGAGGTGAGCAGGAGTGACGTTGGCGAATCCAACGCGGCCCGCGGGCGAGTCGATCTCGACGAGTGGCTCGAGCCAGAGCATTCCCCGCGAGCCGGTGCGCACGACCTCGACGCTCGGGTGGGCGCCGAGGGACTCGGCGACCGCATCGGCCCCCACGGACACTGCCGCGGCGTCCCCGGGCACGTAGACGCGGGTCATGAGGACAGCTCCTTGATGAGGTTGCCCACGGCTGTCGCCGATAGCCGGCCGTGCAGGCGCCCATCGACGGTTGCGGTGGGGCCGAGGGCACAGTTGCCCAGGCAGAACACCTCACGGATCTGGACATCCAGGGCCGCGTCGGCGCCGGAGCGGGCAGCCGCAAGGACGGCCTCGGCGCCCACCGATTGGCAGGCTTCCCCGCGGCAGACCGAGACGACGTGCGGGGGTGGGGGAGCGCTGCGGAAGTCGTCATAGAAGGTGAGCACTCCGTGGACGTCGGCGACCGAGAGGTTGAGCACGTCGGCGACGACCTCAACGTCGGCACGGTCGATCCAACCGAATCGGTCCTGGATGGCGTGTAGGACGGGCAGCAGCGGGCCACGGACGACGCCGAGTGCATCGGCGATCTCGCGGACGGTTGCGAGGCGGGTCTGCTCCATCCGGGCGGGTGCCTTCCTCGAGTCACTGCGCTGCCCGCAGTCTATGAATCGGGCAGCCGCTCGGGACGTTTGGCACGGCGAAGGGCGTCATCTTCGTGCTCACGGCGACTTTCCGTCCAGGCAACTCGCTCGCCGGATGACGCGTTCATGGCTGGCGACGCAAGGAGAAGGGCCTCGGGACGTATGAGGTTCCGAGGCCCTTCCTGGCTGCCGACCGAAGCCGACCGCCGCGCGCCGAACACGCGGCTCGACGCCGCCGACCCGAAGGCCGGGCAGTCACGGACCGAAGCCCGGACAGGTGGCCGAACGGAAGTCCGACCGGTCGCTCGACGCCTCGAATCCGCCACTCCCGGAGGAGTTTTGGAGCGATGGTGGCGCCTTGCTCGCCTCCGGCGAACCGGGGCGTAGAGATAGGTGTAGTCCCGTCCGCGCTGCCGCGCAAGGGCGAGTTCGTCGGCCTCGGCGTGTCGCCGGTGACACGCCGCAGTGGCCGTCGCAGATCCCGTTTGGCAAGACGCGCGTCCAGCATTCGGCGGGCCGGCTGAGAGGATTCCGGTATGCCGTCCGCCCTCCCCGACGGGGACCCCGCCCCACCCTCGGGCCGGTTGCCACGTCGCGCTCTGGAGGCACTCGCCGACGCACCATTCGGCATCTACGTCCACGTGCCGTTCTGCCGGGTGCGGTGCGGCTACTGCGATTTCAACACCTATGCGCTGCCGGAGCTGGGCGACACGGGCCGCTCGCAGGTGGGCGGTTATGCCGACCTGGTCCTGCGCGAGTTTGACCTGGCCGTCGAGGTCCTCGGGCCAAACGGCCTCCCGGGGGCCGGCGGCTGCACTCCCGACCCGCCACCGGTCCAGACAGTGTTTGTCGGTGGAGGCACCCCGACCCTGCTGCCGGCGGCCGACCTGGGGAGGATCCTGCACGGCATACGGGATCGGTGGGGACTGGCGCCGGACACGGAGGTGACGACCGAGGCCAACCCCGACACGGTGACCCCCGACGGGATGTCCCAGCTCGCCGCGGCGGGCTACACGCGGGTGAGTCTGGGGATGCAGTCGGCGGTCCCGCACGTTTTGGCCACTCTCGACCGCACCCATGACCCCGCAGCGGTCGGTCGGGCCGTCCGGGCCGTCCGCTCGGCCGGGATGGCGGTCAGCCTGGACCTCATCTACGGGACACCGGGTGAGACCCTTGACGACTGGCGGCATTCGCTCGACGCCGCGCTCGCACTCGAACCAGATCACGTGTCGGCCTACGCCCTGGTCGTCGAGGAGGGCACCCGGCTCGCAGCGCAGGTGCGTCGCGGCGAGGTCCCTCTGCCCGACGACGACGACGAGGCGGCCAAGTATGAGCTGGCCGATACCGTCCTGGGGGCCGCGGGCTTTAGCTGGTACGAGGTCAGCAACTGGTCGACCTCGACGGCCACTCGGTGCCGACACAACGTCGGCTACTGGGCCGGGGGCAACTGGTGGGGCGCCGGACCGGGGGCGCACAGCCACATCGGGGGCGTGCGGTGGTGGAACGTCAAACACCCCCGGGCGTATGCCGCCCGCCTGGGCTCCCGTGGGGGGCCCATCGGCAGCCCGGCGGCGGCCAGGGAGGTGCTCACAGACGATCAGCGGGCGGACGAGCGGTTGCTGCTCGGGGTCCGGCTCACCGAAGGGCTGCCCATCGCGTCGGTGACCGACCGCGCGGCCCTTGAGGTCGCCGGTCTCATCGCAGCAGGACTCATCGACGGTCCGGCGGCCCTGAGAGAGCGTCGGGTCCGGCTCACCCTGCGCGGACGCCTGTTGGCGGATACCGTCGTGCGCCGGCTGGTGGATTGACCACCAACCGGCGCACGCACAGTTCTGGGTTCAGCGAGTCGAGGTGTGGAGCTGGTCGAGCGGGTTCGAGCCGCTCGGGAGGGCTACTTGACGAGGCGCAATGCGAACGGGTAGCGGTAAGCCTGGCCCTTGTTCGCGGCCAGGCCGCCGAGGATGCCCAGCACGAGAGCAGCCACCCACACCACCAGAGACAGCGGGATGAAGGTCACCG
>JBGAQN010000087.1:0-13429 GCA_044220725.1 Dermatophilaceae bacterium | reverse complement strand
AGCGACGCCGAGCTGCGCGGCATCCGGGACGGTGACGTCGTCGAACTGGCATCCCGGGTCGGCGCCACCCGGCTCACCGCAGCCCTCAGTACCCGGATGCAACCCGGTGTGGTCTACACCACCTTCCACCACCCGGTGACCGGCGCCAATGTGGTCACGACCGAGAACTCCGACTGGGCGACCAACTGCCCCGAGTACAAGGTCACGGCGGTCGAGGTGACCGTGGCGACGGAGGCCGCGCGCGCCGAGCACGAACGCGACCCTGAAGCGATGATGGCTCCATGACCGCCCAGCACCCCGTCGTGCGCCTGGGCCACGACCTCACCCGCCACCTCGGGCACCTGCCGGCCGACCAGGCAGCCACCGAGATCGCCACCCACATCAAGAAGTTCTGGGATCCGCGGATGCGCCATGAACTCCTCGCCCTGATCCGGCGCGGCGACACCAGCCTCGACCCACTCCTGGTCGCTGCGGCCGAGCACTTCGTCGACGGCGAGATCGACCGAGCCCAGGTCAGGGAGCCGTCCGGGGGTTAGCCGGCTGACCCCGCCAGTCGAGGCAAGATGCGATCGAGGACGGCGTCGATCTCCTTCGCGCAGGCGGCCGCCGCACGCCGACCCCGACCATGTGGGTCGTTGACGTCCATGGTGGTCGAGTTGAAGCCGACAGCCCGGTCGACGGCCGTGAGGAGGGCCGCGCCGGTCAGCGTCTCGTCACATCGGTCGAGCGCGGCCGCGAACTGGTGGAGGCCGAGCACCCGGTCGCGGCGCTCCGGCCACCGATCCAGGATCCGCATCTGCTGCGCGAACTCGAAGGTGAGGGTCAGATCCGCAGTCTCCAGCACGGCCTCGGTCAGCACGCGGCTCACATGGCCCTCGGAATCCCCACCGCGTCGCCGCAACAGGGCCGCCAGCTGCTCGTCCATGGACTCCCCGGCCACACCGGGGACTCCGGCGCTGCTGAGGCCGATCGCGTCTCCCACGATCAACCGCGCCTGTCGCTCCGCGTAGGGTGAGCGTGCGATGTTGGCGGTGCACACGAACAGCACGTGCATGTCGGGTCAGACCTCCTGAGGGTGCCGCCCTCAGGTTACTCACAGGGCACATACCGTTCCGGACTCGGTTGCGTGAATTTCGTCTTTCGACTTGCCCAGCCGGTGCTGTTGTGCACTGGGCGACCGAGGGAGTTGCTGACCTTGACCATGGGAGTAGACATGTCCGAGCCGACCAACCAGAGCGGGCTCTCGCGGCGCGCCGTCGCGAAGGGAGCGGCCTGGTCGGTGCCCGCGGTCGTTGCCGTGGGAGCCGCCGCACCGGCATACGCCATCAGCGGCCCGAAGCCGACTTTCACCTACAAGGGCGCCTGCAAGTTCCCGGGCGAGGGCAACGGTCCTAAGCAGTGCGGCGGTCGCGTGCAAAAGGGCTACGGGATTCAGTTCACCATCAAGAACAACGACGCGACTCACGCGATCTACATCTGTAACCCGACCATTTCCAACATCTCGCCCAACCCTGACAACCTCGCGTTCACGTGGGTTCCCCCGACCGACGGCACGGGCTGCATCAAGGTCGCTGCCGGCGCCACGGTCACCGTCAACTTCTTCTTCAACGGAAACAAGAGCAGCGCCAATCAGGTCTTCACCTTCGACTTCAAGGCCCAGTGGGCGCACTCTTGCCCGTGCAGTTCGGACACCCACGGTCAGCACCCGCCCATTGTCCAGACGGGGCTGTCGGTCACCGGCACGCCGCCCAACTGCAGCTGCAGCGACTACCAAGCCTGAGAGTACGCGGGCTTGACGTGGGGGACGGCGTGCGCTGTCCCCCACGTTCTGTTTGGGGAAGTGACCGGTGACGCCAGAATTGACGCTCGCTGCGCGGGTCAGTCTCGGTCATGCGGTCGCCCAGACTGTGGGGCAGTTGGCCGGCACACGGCTCCTGCACCTCAAGGGCCCGGCCCTCGATCCAGCGCTCGCGTCTGGTCGAGTGAGCCACGATGTCGATGTCTTGGTCGAGCCCGCGGACGCCAAGCGGTTCATCGAGGCTCTCATCGAGCACGGGTGGACCCTCGCCTATGATTTCGCCGACGGCTCCGCCTTCGAGCATGCAGCGACACTGACGCATCCCCTGTGGCTCTCGGTCGACGTGCACCGGCTATTTCCCGGGATCGGCACTGACCCAGGAAGTGCCTTCGAAATGATGTGGAGCGAGCGGCACAGCACGTCCATTGCCGGCATCGACTGCGCCGTCCCATCGATCGCGACCCAGCGACTGATCCTCATCCTGCACGCCCTGCGCGCGCGCCAGCCGAACGATCCTGATTTGGACCTCGCCTGGGGGGGCCGCAACCCCGGCTGAGCGGGGGGCAGGTCGACGACGTAGCCAGGGAACTCGGCGCCTTCGTACCACTGGCCATCGCCACCGGCCGGGCCGACCTCGTGCGTACCCAGCGCGGATTCCGTCTCTGGCAGGCCATGACCGCCGCTGACCCGAGCAACGTCAGCCTCCTCATCGGTCATGTCCGAGCGGCACCGACCCTGCGCGAAGGGCTCTCCACCGGCCTTCGGCTGGTGCGCGTCCGCCCCGGTCGGGTCGAGCAGGACCTCGGCCATGCGCCGTCCCCTGCAGAACTTCTTCGGGGCGACACATCGCGAGTGGCGCGCGTCCTTCACTCGTCGGTCCGCCGCGGCATACGTCGCCTGCGAGCGCTCACGGCGGGAAGTGGACCGTCATGACCCATCGCATCCCCGCGACCGTCGCGCATGTCCGGCAGTCCACCACCGAGGGTGAAGTGGTCTTCCTGCTCCAACTCCCCGACGGTGAGCCCTACGCCCTGGTGGGCAACGCCGCCCTGGTCTGGACGCTGGCCACATCCGGCACCTCTGACGTCACCCAAGCCGTGGCCGACGCCACGGGTGAAGCCCCGGGCAGCGTGGATGGGCCGGTCCAGGACTTCCTGGCCGACCTGGTGGCCCTCGGCTTCCTCGTCAACCTGCCCGATTGATAACCTTCCCGAGCAGGTCACGTCAGGGGACCGAGAGGGGACATTCGTGAAGGTCGTGGTGACCGGAGGGGCCGGTTTCATCGGTGCCAACTTGGGTCGAGAGCTGCTCGCTCGACCCGACGTGGACGAAGTGGTCGCCCTCGACGACCTCTCCACCGGCTTCAGGTCCAACCTCGACGGCACCGGTGTCCGCCTCGTCGAAGGCAGCATCCTCGACCGTGACGCCCTCGACCATGCCTGCGCCGGCGCCGCGTCGATCGTCCACCTCGCCGCACTCCCGTCGGTGCCGCGCTCGGTCATCGACCCGGTCGCCTCCCACCACGCGAACGCGACCGGCACGCTCGAAGTCCTGCAGGCCGCCCGTCGTCACGGGGATCTGCACGTCGTTGTCGCCTCGTCCTCCTCGGTCTACGGCGCCAACCGGGAGCTTCCCAAGCGGGAGACGATGCGCACCGAGCCGATCTCGCCCTACGCGGTGAGCAAGCAGGCGACCGAGGCGTATGCCGTGTCGTTCGGGCACACCTACGCCCTGCCGACGCTTGCCTTCCGCTTCTTCAACGTCTACGGACCTCTTCAGGCAGCTGGGCACGCGTATGCCGCGGTCATCCCGGCTTTCGTCGACGCCGCACTGCGAGGTGATCCCCTGATCGTCCACGGTGACGGGGAACAGACCCGTGACTTCACCTTTGTCGGCACGGTGGCCCGCGTGCTCGCCGACGCGGTGACCCGTCGAGTCTCGGACTCCCAGCCGGTCAACCTCGCCTTCGGCACGCGCACGTCCCTCAACGAGCTCATCGGTCTGCTCGGTCGCACCCTTGGGGAGATTCCGGCCGTGGAGCACATCGATCCACGCGCAGGTGATGTGCGGGACTCCCAGGCCGACAACAGCCGACTGCGGGCCCACTTCCCTGATGTCGAGCCCACCCCTCTCACCGACGGACTGCAGCAGACGGTCGGCTGGTTCCGCACCCTTCCCGCGTTCCGGGGCTGAGTGCACGGCCGGTCCCGGCTCCTCCCCACCCTCTCGGTGGGGGTGCTGGTCGCCTTCGTGGGCTTCGCCTTGGCCGCTGGCATCCGCGTGCACGACCTCCCTCCGCCCGGGTCTCCTTATCTGGTCGCGCCGGTCGCCCTCCTGGGAGGCTTCTGCCTGGGCCACCGCCTGACTCGGCTTCCGCCATGGGTGGGGGGTTCGCTGAGCGGTGCGGCCCTGGCCCTGCTGTACGTGGGATGCCTCTGGTCGCTGGAACCCGGGAAAGCGCCGCTGTCCTACCCCAATGCCAACGCGGCGGCCGCCCTCCAGGCCGCCGCTCTGGGCGCCGTGGTCGTCCTTCGTGGGGGAACCCGACCGGTGATCGTCACCTGGTTCGCCGGATCCGCCCTGGCGATCTGTTGGATCAACAGTTCGTCTGCCGGGATCGCCGTCGCCGCGGTCGCCACCGCCGCAGTCGCGGTCACGATGCTCCTTCGTCTGCGCCGACGTTGGTGGCTCATCCCGTGCACAACAGCGGCCATCGGGCTCGCGGCATACGCCATGGCTCGGCTCACCACCAGCGCCCAGTGGCCGGGGGCCATCAATGCGGCCCTGAGCCCGGTCCGTCACGATCTGTGGCGTGACGCCTGGCGCCTCTGGCACCAGGACTGGTGGTTCGGGCACGGACCCGGCGCCTTCGGGGAGCTCCAAACGGTGAGCCGGGACTTTGATCTGCGTGCCGCCCACTCCCTGCCCCTCGAGGTCGGCGTCGACCTCGGAATGGTCGGGGTGATCCTCGTCGGGCTCATTGTCTTGATCGGATTGCTGTGGTGCGTCCGCGCGCCCCAGCCGGTCGCGGCAATCGCCGCCGCTGCATGGACCGGCTTGGCGGTCCATGCACAGATGGACCACCTCGTCGAGTTCGTCCCCGTCATGATCCTGGCAGGTGCCGTCGTCGGCGCCGCTGGGTCCCGAGGTCAGAAGAGTTCGACGTCAGCCAAGGACAAGGACCAGTCACCCGGTGCCGGCGGGCTCGCCGCGAGCGGGCGCACCGTGAGCACCGGGCCCACGCGGGGGACGGGAATCAACGGGTCGGTGCGTCCCGATCTCACGGACAGGACATAGTCGGCACCGGTTTCACGCAGCAGTTCGCGCAGAAGGTGCAGGTGGGTGCGCGGGTCCGGCACGAAGGCCTCGACGACCGCTGCCTCCACCGCGTCACCGCGGGCGCGCAGCCGGAAGATGAGCGCCCCCGACTGTGGGTCACCCTGTCTGCGCCACAGGATGCGATAACGCAAGGGGCCGAAGCCGGTGCGCCACGACAGGTATGCCGCGTCGCGCGCGGTGCGTACGCCACGGCGGCTCTCGTGCGCGATCAGGGCCTGACCAATAGCGGGGTCAGCCAGGGCGAAACGTGCGTCGTCGCCGACATCGGTCTCCTCGGACCACAGCGCTGCCGGCACCTTGGACCTCGCCATCTCCGCCAGTGCCCGAGGGCCCGACGGGAGCACGCCCACCGGCACCCGGGCCGACGTCGACCACCCCATCTTGAGGTACCCGGGGCGACTCTTGTCGTTGGGGGTGTTGAAGACGAACGCGTCTCCTGCACGGGTGAGATCGGCGACGGCGTCCAACGTGAGGCGACGGAAGATGCCTCGACCCTGGTGTTCCGGATGGGTGGCCGTGTCGACCGCCCGAACGGCCCGCAACCGTCGACCCTCTCCGTCCAGGAAGTCCCACCGTAAGAACGTCCGAAAGCCGACGATCTGATCTCCGTCGAGCGCCACCCAGGCCGGCGAGCGACCGAACGGGTTCTCCTGGTGCTTCCAACGCAGGAAGTCCACGTAGTGGCGGTCCTCCTCCTTGCCCAAGGAGGACCGCAGCAAGGAGACGATCTGCGGGTCGTCCGCCGGCTCGGCGAGGCGAATCGTCAGATCAGGTCGGCGTTCTGCCGTCTCCATGGCCCTCTCCTCCGGGTTGCTACTCTGCTGCAGTCTAGGTGTGCAGGTGGGAGGCGAGGGTGAGCGAGCAGCGGCCAGCCCCCACACGCGTCCTCTGGCTCGTCAAGGGACTGGGGCCCGGAGGTGCCGAGCAGTTGTTGCTGTCGTCGGCCAAGGTCATCGACCGCCAGCGCTTCGACGTCCGCGTGGCCTATGTGCGGCCCGACAAGATCCACCTCGTGCCCGAGTTCGAAGCCGCGGGGATGGAAACGACCCGGCTCGACCACCCCGGCCCGCTGGGCTGGCTCCGTGCCCTGCGCACGGCCATGAGTGAGCATGACGTCGTCCATGCCCACTCCCCTGTGCTCGCGGTCGCGGCACGGGTGATGCGGCGGACCCTGCCCGCCGCGAGACGGCCGGCGGTCATGACGACCGAGCACAATGTGTGGTCGAGCCACCGACTACCAACCCGGATCGCCAACGGACTCACTGGTGCGGGGGACACGCGTCGCTGGGCCGTCTCCGAGGAGGTCCGTGCCACGGTCTGGGCGCGGCATCGTCCGGCGGTCGAGGTGCTGCTGCACGGCATCGATGTCGACGATGCCACGCCCCACCCTGACGAGCGCCACCAAGCGCGAGCAGCACTCGGTCTTGACTCCCACGCCGTCGTGTCCCTGACCGTTGCCAACCTTCGCCGCAACAAGGACTACCCGACGCTTCTGCGGGCGGCCGCCATCGTCGTGAACCGCAATCCCGACGTGCGTTTCCTCTCGGTGGGGCAGGGCCCGTTGACGCAGGAAATACATGCCCTCCACGGCGAACTCGGTTTGGGCGAACGCTTCCAGTTCCTGGGATTCCGGCGCGACATCCGGGCCCTCATGGCGGCGGCCGACGTCTTCACCCTTTCCTCGATCCACGAGGGACTACCTGTCGCCGTCATGGAGGCCTTCGCCGCCGGACTTCCGGTGATTGCGACCCGGGTCGGTGGTGTCCCCTCGCAGGTGCGCGATGGCGTCGAGGGAATCCTCGTGGAGTCCGGACGTCCGCAGGAGCTGGCCGACGCGATCCTTGCCCTCGCCACGGATGACGCGCGCCGGGCGGATCTTGCCGACCATGCTCGTGCCCGCGCACACGACTACGACATCCGCCAGGCCGTGAGCAGGCAGGAGGCGGCTTATGCCGACGCGTCAGGCTGAGAGACCGCCCCGTTTGGCCATCCCGACGAGTGAGGCATAGGCGCGCTCGGGGCCCAGCCCTCCCCCCACTTTCGCACGGAAGAAGGAGAGGGGGTCGGTGCGCCGCACCGGCACCCGGCGCAGACGCATCGGGTCACCCCCGGGGAGGTTGCGTCCGAGCTCACCGGTCGACGCGCTGCGAAAGCGGGCCCGGAGCGCGTCTTCCATGGCCGGCACCGCAATGCCCCAGGGGTAGGTGAAGTGCCTGGGCCGCACCCCCAGATGGGCGACGATGGCTTCGTCGCAGTGATCGAGTTCAGCTGGTGACAAGCGATCCGGAGTGACGTGGGAAAAGGTGTGGTTGCCGATGGTGAGCAGCCCGGAGTCGAGCATCTCGGCCAGCGCATCCCAGGACAGTCCCCTCCCGGGCACACCACCCGCGGTCGAGCCCTCCCAGACCATGGCCCGGCCGATGTAGCCAGGGGTGAGATAGATCGTGAAGGGCAGCCGCCGCTCCTTCAACAGCGGCCATGCGTTGACAAAGACATCCTCGAAGCCGTCATCGAAGGTGAGCACGATCGACGGTCGATCGTCACCCGCGTCGAGTCGGTCGAGTGCAGCATCCAGCGCCAGGACATCGTGTCCGTCGAGGATGTCGAGTTGCGATCGGAAGTTCGCGGGCGTCAGGTCGAGTTCGTCACGGGTCCCACCGCCCACGCGGTGGTAGATGAGCAGGGTGGCCCCGGATGGGGCGCCAACCGCCCCGCCGAGGGCCAGCACCTTCTTCACCCGCCGCCGGGCTCCCCCCGTGCTACGTGCCACGTGCCGCTCCGATCGACTGCGCCCACTCTCGGTCGCGGGCCTTGGTGTGGGTCAGGTCCGCCTCGCCAGCGCGACGAGGGCGGTCCGGGATGCACAGCAGGACGAGGAAGAACGGCAGCATGAGGACCCTCTGACGGGCCAGGATGCCGAAGTTCCCGAAGCCGGAAAAGGCCACGATGAAGGCAGCCGTGAACAGCACGGCATACGTCACGTAGGGGTTCGTGCGCATGACCGAGAGCAACCCGCGGAGGCGGTGGCGGCTGCGATAGACCAGCCAGATGAGGAAGAGCCCCTCCAGACTCTGCGCGAGGAGTGCGATGTTGTGGGTCTCCCACGGGAAGGGGCGGAAGAGGACTGTGATGGGAGCCATGATGGGTCCGAACAGCGAGAAGAAGGGCGTCGGGGCGAAGGCTGACCCGCCCTGACTGGCCTGTCCGGAGGCCCACTGGACCTCGTCCGACACGGCTTGGAAGGACAGATCGTCGATCCCGAGGAAGCCCGCCGATTGGGTGACGAGCAAGGCCGCGGCACCACCGAGCACGATCAGACCGCCAAGCTTGCCGAAGACGCCGGTGAACGAGTTGCCGGCCGGGCGGAAGACCTGGGCCATGAGCATGGCGGTGAAGAGCAGGACCGCGATGTGTGGCCTGACCGCTGCCGTGCTGACTGCACCGGCCGCGAGGAACAGAAGGGCTCCGGACTGACTCGTGAAAAGTCTCGCCGCCCCATAGGAAGTCAGGCCGACCCCAAGCATGAGCCAGGCCTCCTTGCCGATGCTCGAGGGCCAGTAGAGCAGGCTCGGGAGGAGCAGGACGAGCAGGGCGTAGAGCCGCCCGTCCCCGGCCGGGACGGCGATGCGGAATGCGCGATAGAGCAGGTACTGACCCCAGAAGGCCAGCGATGCGAAGACGACGAAGGCAGCCAGCGGAGTCGGCCCGATGACCGTGTAGACAGCGGTCGTGAGGAACTGCATGACCAAGGTGCCCTGTTTGCCGTCGGTCTCCCAGGTGATGTCCCCGGCGCGCCACGCCTGATAGTGGTATGCCGCATAGAGGTTGTAGGTTTCGGCGTCGGCGGCACCGTTGTAGAAGACGTAGGCGACGGCATAGCGGGCCAAGGAGCCAGCGATCTTGGCCGCCAGTGCCCAACCCATGAGTCGGACCAGCCAGGGCTCGAAGTCCCGCCAACGCTCGACGACGCGCCAGGCGAAGATGCCGTTGATCGCCAAGATGATCGGGACGACGACGATGCCGCCCCAGAGGCTGTAGGACTTGGTCGTGAAGGCAATGATCAGCGCGGCGGCGGCAGCAAGTCCGACAACACTCCCGATGAAGGCGTCGCGTGCCCTCTCGTCACGCATCCAACGCACGTGTCGCCCCGCCCAGGGTCACCGGCGGCTTCGGCTGGAGCGCGTGGGCACGCTCTCCGAGGCGACCTCGGCCTTGGGTTGCGGGTCCGGCCGCTTGTTGCTCGTCTGCCCGTAGCCCCGGCCGTAGCCCCGGCCGTAGCCTCCCTTGCGCCCACGCACCGACTTGGCCCCGACCACGATGGCGCCGCCGATGGCGACCTGGAAGCGTCGCAGGAGCTCAGACAGTCGCCGGGCTTCGGGCTCCTCGAGCCGGCCGCTGCGGACCACGAGGACGACCATGTCGACCACGCCGAGCAGGTCGAAGACGTCCGAGGCCGCCAGGATCGGAGCCGCGTCGACGAGCACGACGTCCGCGAACTCACGAGCCTCCGCCATCAGGCCACCCATTCGGCTGGCCAGGCTTGCCGGGTTGTTGAGGTTCGTCCCGGCCGTGAGGATCCTGACGTCGGGCAGGCTGGTGGGCCGGCTCAAGGTCTCGACGGAGTAGGACATGGAGTCGTTGAGGTAGTCCGAGATCCCGGCACCTTGGGGAACATCGAAGTGAGTGTGCAGTGCTGGGGAGCGTAGATCGGCATCGAGCACCAGAACGCGTTGTCCGGTCTCGGCAAAACTGGCTGCCAGGTTGGCGATGCTGGTGGACTTGCCTTCGCCAGCATGGGCAGATGTGACCAAGATGACCGGTGCTGCCGCATTGTCGCCCCTGTCGCCCGCAGCCGACCGCGCCCGGTGGGCGATCGCCGTCCTGGCTGCCCGGTAGGCGTCGGCATAGGGGCTGAGGGGCTCATTGACCAGGCCGATCCCCGTCTTGGCCGAGATGCGTCCGAGCTTGGGAACGTCCCCGATGATGGGCAGGCCCAATGCGGCCTCCAGATCCCGGGTTGTCCGCAGCCGCGAGTCGATCCGGTCGATGGCAAAAGCGAGCGCAAGGCCGAGGAGCAGGCCGACCGCGGCTGCGAGCCCCGCCCTGGGAATGCGACCCGGCGGGATCACGAACCCGGCCGCCTTCACGGGATCTGCGACCGGAGTGGCCCGCTGGAGGATCGACAGGTCGATGTTGGTTGCACCTGACGGGTTGGTCTTGAAGTACTCGACGGCCACATCGGCGAAGGCATTGGCGATCTGGGCCGCCTCCTCACCGCGCGATGAGGTCACCGAGACGGGCAACGACATGGCTTGGAAGTCTGGTTCCACCGTGAGGCGTCCGGCCAGCGACGCGCGGGGTCGCCCGCATAGCCCAGCTTTTCGGCTGCAAGCCTCGGAACCTCACCCGTGGTGAGGTACAGCCGGATTCGACCCATGTTCACCTGGGTATCCGGCGTGGTCGATCCGACGACCAGAGTGGCAGTCGCGGTGTACGAGGTCGCAGCCTCGGCCTTGGCCGGGGTGGCCGGGGTGAGGGCGAAGGTCACACTGGCGGCGACGAGGATGCACGCGGCGATCACGGGCCAGCGTCGCCCGAGCACCTTGAGCACGTCACGTAGCGTCATGCTTCTCCTGTCGCGACGATGAAAGGCGCCACTGCAGCGCACTGCGGCGCGAACTGCGCCCCATCGGAGGTCCCGACGTGGAGTCTAGCCGACCAAGCCTGAGAGCCAACCTCGTTGGGCGCGTTGGTCCACGTCGGCCCGGAACTTGCGGGCGAAGAGCCGGTCCGATGTCGAGAGCAGGTCGAAGTCGTCGTCGCGGAAGACGTAGGGCGAGCTCCCCCAACCCCGGCGCCAGTCGATCAACCGCATGCTGCTGCCAAACTCGTCATCGGGGTCGGTGGACACGTCTCTCAGTGGGGAGTTCCACAACGCTGTCTGACGGTAGAACTCGAGCGGGTGCACCGAGTAGCGAAGGAGCTCGCGCAGAGCCGGGGCCCTGTCCACCAAGGTTTCGACGAGCTGGTGTGTGGTGGAATGCCAGTCGCTCCCCTTGGCCAGCTCCCGCCCAAGGCGATCGGCCCGGTCACAGTGGCCACGGCGCTGGAGGGAACCGAGCGAAGAATCACCGAGAGCGCTGGCACGCCGAACCCATCTGGACGAGGCACGTTGCTTGGCGGTCAGGACATGGACGTGTGTGACCCATTCGTGGTTGAACGACCGGGCAAACCCGACGAACTCCGCCCTTGATGTTCGTCGAAGAAGTTGTGGAGGTGGTCCTGTCCATGCAGAGGCATGTCCGAGCCGGAGAGCACGTGATAGTAGGCGAACGCGCCCTCCACGTAGAGGTTGTCGTGCGCGGCGATCAGGTAGGCATGCTTCGCCATGCGACACGGACTCCTCAGTGGCAAAGGTGACCAGAGTGTAGGGACGTGGCGGCGCAGCGCCGCGGAATGGGGAAAACAGCGCCGCGGAATGGGGAAAGTGGTGCCGACCGTGCCTCCACGTGGCGTGAGGTTGCCCCCGCTGAAGGGGCCTGCGAGCATCGGGCTGTGACGTCGCACAGTGAGCCGGGACCCTCTTCGGCGACTACGCCGGGCCGGATCGCTCACCTCACGACCGTGGACATGAGTTTGGCCCTGCTCTTGGCCACCGAGCTCGAAGAGCGAGTCCACGAGGGTTGGGAAGTCTTCGGCATCAGTGCACCGGGACCCTACGTCGAACGGGTCGAGGCCTTCGGCGTCCACCACGTCGCCATCCCCCAGCTGACCCGTTCGTGGTCCCTGGGATCCGACGCCAAAGCCTTCGTCGCGCTCTTTCGGACACTGCGGGGGCTCCAACTCGACGTGCTCCACACCCACAATCCCAAGACTGGTGTCATGGGCCGGATCGCGGGCCGACTCGCTGGCGTCCCGGTCGTCGTCAACACCTGCCATGGCCTGTGGGCACGCCCGGACGATCGGTGGCAGAAGCGGTGGTTCGTGTACGGCCTCGAAGGGTTTGCCACACGCTTCTCGGACTTCGAACTTTTTCAGAACGCGCAGGACGAGCAGACCCTTCGACGCTACCTGCGGCGTGGTCGCCATCGGGTGGTCGGCAATGGCGTGGATCTCGGCCGCTTTCGACCCGACCCCGAGGGTGCCCGACGGTTGCGGGAGGACTGGGGGATTCCGACCGGACGCCTCGTCGTCGGGAGCGTGGGGCGTCGGGTCGCCGAAAAGGGTCTTCTGGAGTTCGTCGAGGCCGCCCGACGACTACGGACCAGCGCAACCTTCGTCTGGGTCGGTCCCCGTGACGACGCGACACATTTCGATGAGGGTCTGGCCGCCGACCATGTGCTGTTCGTGCCAGAGCAGACGGAGATGCCCGCCGTCTACTCGGCCTTCGACATCTTCGTTCTGGCCTCGCACCGCGAGGGATTCTCGCGGGCGTCGATGGAGGCCGCAGCCTGCGGCCTGCCGATGGTGCTCAGCGACATCCGCGGCTGCCGCGAGATCGGCACCGATGGTGTCGACCTCGTCCTGGTCCCTCCGCATGACCCGGTCGCCCTGACAGCCCGGGTCGGTGAACTTCTCGAAAATGCCGAGCTGAGGACGCGGCTGTCCCGGGCGGCAAGAGCCAGATCGTCAGCGTTCGACCAGCGCCGGGTGGCCCGGGACTCGGCACAGGCGTATGAGGTTTCGCGCTCTCTGAGACGCGACGGGTTCACGCTCCGTCGTCGTCAGTGACCGTCGGACCATCCCACGACGTAGATGAAGGTTTCGCCGCTGAACATCAGCCGTGACCGACCCGATGTCGAATCGCCGAGGAAAGTGGGGCGGACATCTCCAGCCGCGGTCGAAAGGCCGATGACCCGGAACCTCGCCCCGGTCACTCGTCGCTTGATCCGGCGGGCGCGCTCCCCCAGTGACGCCGCGTGTCGTCCTGGCACCACGGTCATCGCCTCGAGCAAGCGCAAGCCGTGACGCTGGGCCAAGGCGGCGATTCCGGAGGGGAAGGCGAGCACGACATGGTCCGCGTTCTCCCAGACGACCCCCCGACTCCCAGCCCACTGACGCATCGGGGCATACGGATTGGGCGTGGTGAGGATCATCCGGCCTCCCGGCGCCAAGGCCTCCCGCGCCACCCTGAACAGCATTCCTTGGTCATCGAGGTGCTCGATCAGCTCACCCGCGACGATGACATCGAAGGGCCCTCGATCGGCCAACGGGCCCAGGCCTCCACCCAGGTCGTGGACGATGGCCTCGAAGCCACGGTCCCGCATGGCTTGAACCCCCTCCGGAAGGATG
>JBGAQN010000086.1:0-10613 GCA_044220725.1 Dermatophilaceae bacterium | reverse complement strand
GACGGCTTGGTGCTCGATCAGGGCCGGTTGACCGCCGGAGTCGGCGGCGGGCTGTGTCAGCTGACCAACCTCATCCACTGGATGACCATCCACACGCCGCTCACGGTCGTCGAGCGGTGGCGGCATACGTATGACGTCTTCCCCGACGCCGGGCGAACCCAGCCGTTCGCGAGTGGTGCCACCTGTGCCTGGCCGTCGCTGGACCTACAGGTCGAGAACCGGACGGACACGGCATACCGGCTGGGGTTGGCGTTGACCGCGACCCACCTCGTGGGCGAGTGGCGCGCCGACCAGGCGCCGAGCCGCAACTATCAGGTCTACGAGGCGGCACACGAGATCGCGACCGACCTCCCGGGGCGCTTCGTCCGACGAAACATCCTGCGCCGCAAGGTTTTCGACGTGGCCGGTGTCGAGGTCGACGACGAGTTCGTCGTCGAGAACCACGCCCTGATGATGTATCCGCCGTTCCTCAGCAACCGGCCGGCGCCGACGTCAGTCGCGCAGGTCGACGGGGCGCACCTGGATCGGGAAGGGTAGCTCCACAGCGAAGGTCCGGGTGCGGCCTCCGGGGTTATCCACAGCCCCTGCTCAGCGACCGGTCACCCGATGGGGGCGAACTGCGCGGTGAAGTGGCGCAGTTGTGGGGGCTCGACAACGATCCGGTAGCCCGGCAGCGAGTCCTTGACGGCCATGACCCGCTCGGCCACCTCGATGACGTAGTCCATGTGGCTCTGGGTGTAGGTGCGCCGAGGAATCGCCAACCGCACCAACTCCATTGCGGCGGGGGACTCCGACCCGTCGGGGTGCTTGCCGAACATCGCCGAGCCGATCTCGCAGGAGCGGATCCCGCCATGCTCATAGAGCGCCACGGCCAGCGCCTGCCCGGGGAACTGCAACGGCGGGATGTGCGGCAGCAGCGCCTTGGCGTCGATGTAGACCGCATGCCCGCCCGCGGGCTTGATGCACGGCATACCCAATGCTTCCAGGGCGTCCGCGACGTATGCCGTGGAGCGGATCCGGTAGCGCAGGAAGTCGTGCGAGACGACCTCCTTGAGCCCCTGGGCGAGCGCCTCGAGGTCCCGCCCGGCCAGACCGCCATAGGTGGGGAAGCCCTCGGTGAGGATGAGCAGGTTGCGGCACTTGGCGGCGATCTCGTCATCGTTGAGGGCCAGCCAACCGCCGATGTTGCCCATCGGGTCCTTCTTGGCCGACATGGTCATGCCGTCCGAGCAGGCGGCCATGTCGCGGATGATGTCGCGAACGTCGCGGCCACCCTGCCCCGGCTCGCGCTCGTGGATGAACCAGGCGTTCTCGGCGAACCGGGCGGCGTCGAGGAAGAGTGGTTTCCCGTGTCGGTGTGCGATCTCAGCGGCGGCGCGCAGATTGGCCAACGACACCGGTTGGCCTCCGCCGGAGTTGTTCGTGATCGTCATCATCACGCACGGGATGTCCGAGCCGCGTTCGCGCAGAACGGTTTCCAGGGCGTCGAGGTCGATGTTGCCCTTGAACGGGTGCTGAGCGGCGGGATCCCGGCCCTCGGCGATGACCAGGTCGACGGCCTCGGCCCCGGTGAACTCGATGTTGGCCCGGGTCGTGTCGAAGTGCGTGTTCGACGGGATGACCTTGCCCGGTCCGGCGAGCGCCTGGAAGAGGATCCGCTCGGCCGCGCGCCCTTGGTGGGTCGGGATGACGTGCTCGTAGGGGAACAGCTCCCGCACCGCGTCGCGGAAGATGAAGTAGGACGGCGACCCGGCATACGACTCGTCTCCGTGCTGGATCGCGGCCCACTGGTCGCGGCTCATCGCGCCGGTTCCCGAGTCGGTGAGCAGGTCGATGAGGACGTCATCGGCGTGCAGCTGGAAGAGGTTGTATGCGGCTTCGCGCACCTTCCCGCGTCGATAGTCGGCGGTCGTCATCCGAAGCGGTTCGACCGAATGGATGCGGAAGGGCTCGATGACGGTGCGGAATGGTGCGTCGGCGTCGGCGTCGGCGTCGGCGGCCTTGGCGGAGTTGGCGGTCACGAGGGGAGACTGTATGCCGATCGAATCGATCTTCGTCAGGCCCTTCGGGCAACTATTTCGTCTCAGCCCACGGCGGGCGGGCGCACGAAGACGCGCCAGCCCCACGCGGCCAGGTCCAGCCGCAGGCCGTCGCGCCCACGCAGCGGTGAGCCGTCGAAGGCGTCGACCCAGGGGCCTTCTTGCGGCCCCGCGCCGAAGGTGACGGTGCGATGCGATCCGGTGAAGTTGAAGACGCCGAACACGCCGTCTTCGCCTCGGGCCCGGACAAAGGACAACACGTCGGTCTCCATGTCATTGGGGACCTTGACCATCCGGGCTCCCCACGCGCCGTTCCACAGGGCCGGGTGCGCCTTCTTGAGTGCGAACAGGGTCCGGTAGAGGGTCCCCTGGGGGTCTTCGCGCCAGACGATCTCGTCTTTGTCGAAGAAGGCCAGCCGCTTGTCGAAGCCCGCCTCCTGACCGTTATAGATGAGCGGCATCCCTTCGCCGATGACCGACAGGGCGATAGCCGCCTCCCGCATCGGCCCGAACTGCTCGAACTCGGTCCCCTCCCAGGCGTTCTTGTCGTGGTTGGAGACGAACATCATCCGGATCGCGTCCCGCGGCCAGGACGACTCGTTCCAGGCGTAGAACACGTGTAAGGCCCCGACGTCGGCCTTGCCGACCGCGATGTGGTGCATCGCCTCATTCCACGACCAGGCATAGGTCATGTCGAAGGCGGCATCGTGCAGGTCTCGGGCCTCCCACTCGGCGAGCATGAAGACCGGCTTGATCGCGTCGAGCTCGGCGCGCGCCCGCTCCCAGAAGTCCCGAGGGACGAACCCGGCCACGTCGCAACGGAACCCGTCGATGTCTGCCTCACGCACCCAGTAGCACATCGACTCCGTCATATAGCGGCGCAGGTCCTCCTGTGAGTAGTCCAGGTCGATGATGTCGTCCCAGTCCCACCAGGGGGTCGGCCGGAAGTCGCCCTTCCAGTCGCGGGCGTACCACTCGGGGTGCTCGGTGACCAGGTGGTTATCCCAGGCGGTGTGGTTGGCGACCCAGTCGAGAATGACCTTCATCCCCAGCGCATGGGCGGCCCCGACGAACGAGCGAAGATCGCGCAGCGTCCCGAACTCCGGGTTGATCTCGCGGTAGTCGCGCACGGCATACGGGCTGCCCAGGCCCCCCTTGCGCCGCTCGTGCCCGATGGGGTTGATCGGCATGAGCCAGATGATGTCGATGCCCAGGGCGCGCAGCCGGGGAAGATGGTCACGGGCGGCCTGGAAGGTACCTTCGGGCGTGAACTGCCGCTGGTTGAGCTGGTAGATCGTTGCCGCCTTCGCCCAGGACGGGTGAGTGATGCGTGATTCCGGGGCCGGCGTGAAGGGGGACTTGGCAGGGACGGTCACGAGGGTCAGCGTATGCCGCCCTCAGCTGGCGGTCGCGGCGGTGTCAGGGTTGGTGAGGGCAGCGCCAAAGGGTAGGGGCATGCCCTCGACCGGTTGGGTGGCGCGCTGACCGAGCCGGATTCGCGAGACGATCCGGCTCATGGCGACCGGGGTGACGCCGATGTAGCGGGCCAGGTCCTTCTGAGGGATTCGGCCGATGAGCTGCGGGCGTTCAGCCATCAGGACCCGGAACCGCTCCTCAGCCGACAACGTCAGCAACTCCCGTTCGCGCTTCTCATGGGCGGCCGAGGAGGCGAGGGCCCCCAACACCGCCAAGGTCGTCCACTCGTGATGGCGGGCAGCTAGGGCCCAGAACACTGCTGCGTCGACAGCCCGCAGGTCGGCGCGGGTGAAGGCTCGGGCCCGGTATTGGGTCTTGGACGATTCGGATGTCGAGTGACCGATCGGGGGTGGTCCGGCCATAGCCCGCGCCACGGGATGACCCAGCGCTGGCACCCCGGAGATCAACTCCCCTGGGCCAGCGAAGCGCCGAATCCACTCCGGACCACCGGGGACCTGGACGATACTCGCGCCGATGACTCCGTCGACGACGAAGAAGAACCGGCGGTCGGTGACCCCGACGTCGAACAAGAGAGCATTGGGGTCCAGGACGATGCGCGTCACCGCGCGTTGGAAGACGTGATACTCGGGCAGCTGGGCCCCAAGCATCCCTTCCAGGTGCTCCTGCAACATGTCCCGTTGACGCACTTCAAACCCCCATGCCGACGATTGTGTCGATAGCTGTGGATAGTCGCGTTGCCGGTTTCGCCAGCAGGTTCGCTCCGGGCGGCGACCCGGATCCCGTGGGAAACTAGTGATATGACGCAAAACTCGGGGTGGTATGACGACCCGTCCGACTCGAATAATCTGCGCTACTGGGACGGCGTGCTGTGGACCGACCGGACGGTCCCCAAGCAGTCTCCGACGGCGTCGTCCTCGACGATCGGACTTCCTGCTTCCCCAGGCCAGTTCGGTCAGCCTCCCGCACCCTACGCGCCTGCGGGGCAGAGCCATCCCGGGCCGAATCCCTACGAGCCTGGTCCCAGCGGACAGGGCCACCCCGGACCACGGCCCGACGCCCAAGGCCCCTCCGGGCAGACTCCGTATGGTCAGCCGCCGATCGGTCGGGACTACGGAGCCGCGCCCACCTACCAGTGGAGACCTTCAGGACCGACGACGCCCGACGGGGTGCCGTTGGCGCAATGGTGGCAACGGTTGTTGGCGGCGTTGATCGACGGCCTCGTGTTGACGATCGTGGCCGGCGTGCTGTCCTTTCCCTGGCTGCGCGACTTCTTTGTCTGGTATGTCGAGGTCATCCAAGAGATGTCCAGTGGCGCACCGACAACGGACTTTGCGACCCTGTTCGGCCAGATCACCGACGAGATGAACCGGTTCATCGTGCCGATCACGATGATCCAAGCGATGACTGGTCTGGTCTACCACGCCGCCTTCCTGGCTCGCCGTGGCGCAACCCCGGGGAAGATGGCTCTGGGCATCCGGGTGCGCCGGGTCCATCGCCCGGGTCCGTTGACGCTTGTCGAAGCCCTACGGCGTTCGGCGCTGCAGTTCTTTCTCTCTCTGCTGGCCCTCGTCCCCATCATCGGCTCGATAGCTGGTCTGGCCAGCTATCTGGACCAGGCCTGGCTGCTTTGGGATCAGCGTCGTCAGTGCCTGCACGACAAGCTGGCCGACACTCTGGTGGAACAAAAGCCGCCGCGGACTTGAGTCAGGGGCCTTGGCTCAGCCGAGCGAGTCGGGGATGGCACGCTGGCCCGGGTGGGTGCGGAAGATGAGCGACGTCTGCACGTGGACCACCCCCGGGTGTCCGGACAGGTGATCCAAGACCAGGCCGCGCAACGACTCCGGTGACTGGGAAACGAGGTGGACGAGAAAGTCGTCCGCGCCGCTGACGTTGTATGCCGCGATCACGCCGGGCAACCGCGAGACGTGGTCGCCGAACTCGTCGACGCGGCGACGGTCGGTTCCGGCCAGCCGCACGGCAACCATTGCCTCGATGGGGAAGCCGAGTTTGGCCCGGTCCACGCGGGCTGTGAAACCGGCGATGACGCCCCTGGACAGCAGGGATCGGACTCGGCCGATGCAGGTCGATTCGGCGATGCCGACCATCCGAGCCAGCTGAACGTTGGGGACCCGAGCATCGGTGACCAGAGCGGCGACGATCGCTCGGTCGATCTCGTCGGCGAGCGCCGGGGTCCGCGGAGCAGGGCCTGGGGTCAGAGCCCGAGGGTTGTTCGGCATGTCGGGATGTTAGGCCAGCCTCGGCCGCAGAATCTACCGAGGGATCGAGATCTTCCGCGTGATCTGCGGGACTATGGCAATCGAATCGAGGATTATCGACACTGGGGCATGCGCACCGACACCGTTGCCGTCCACGCTGGCCGTGAAGACCTCGTCGCCCTCGGGGTCCATGTGCCCCCGATCGACTTGTCTAGCACCTACCCGATCGGCGACCTCGACGCGGGCGGCGCGGCATACGAGACGCTGGCGATGGGCGGCCGCGGTGAGGACGCGGCAACCCTGGTCTACCAGCGGCTGTGGAACCCCAACGTCGACAGGCTGGAGCGCGCCCTGGCTCACTTGGAAGGCACGGAGGAAGCCGTGGCCTTTGCGTCCGGGATGGCAGCGCTCACGGCCACCCTCATCGCTTGTGTGTCGGCCGGCCGGCCGCACATCGTCGCGGTCCGTCCGCTCTACGGGGGCTCAGACCACGTCTTGGCCTCCGGGTTGCTCGGCACTCAGGTGACCTGGGCGACGGCCCAGACGGTCGGCGACGCGATCACCGACCGGACCGGCCTCGTGCTCCTGGAGACCCCGGCAAACCCGACCCTCGACCTGGTCGACATCGCTGCGGTCGTCGCCCAGGCCGGGAGCGTGCCGGTCATGGTGGACAACACCTTTGCGACCCCCGTCCTGCAACAGCCGCGGCGTCAAGGCGCGACCCTCGTGCTGCACTCGGCGACCAAGTTCATCGGAGGGCACGGCGACCTCTTGGGCGGCCTGGTGGCGACAAGCCCCGAGTGGGCCGTGCGCTTGCGTCAGGTGCGCGCGCTGACCGGTGGGCTGCTCTATCCGCTCGCGGCATACGAGCTGCACCGCGGTCTGCAGACGCTGCCTGTTCGCGTGCGCGCGCAGCAGGACAACGCCATCGCCCTCGCCGGATGGCTGGCGCGCCACCCGGCTGTTGCGCAGGTCTACTACCCCGGGATGGGCGGGTCCGATCCCACCGGCCTGGTGGGACGCCAGATGGCCGGCCCGGGCGCTGTCCTGGCCGTTGCCCTGTCCGGTGGCTTTGACGCAGCCGCCGATCTTGTCCAGCGCACCCGGCTGGTCACTCATGCAGTGAGCCTCGGCGGCGTCGACAGCCTCATCCAACACCCCGCGAGCCTGACCCACCGGCCCGTCGCCGCGGAGGCCAAGCCGCACCCAAACGTCCTGCGGATCTCGGTGGGACTGGAGGACGTTCGCGACGTCATCGCCGACCTCGACCAGGCCTTCTCGGCGTCCGCGCTCGCCATGGCCGGCGCGGCACTGCCCGGAGTGAGCGCACCGGATCGCCTTCCTGTCGGCGCTATGCGGTAGGCAGCACCCGGCCGGTCACCTCGCCGAGCGCGACGCGGGACCCGTCAAGGCCGGCCGCCCAAGCGGTGATGACGACCTCGTCCCCGTCCAGCAGGTAGCTACGCAGGGAGCCGTCGGCGAGCGCAAACGGCTCGGCACCGCCCCAGGCAAGTTCGAGGAACGAGCCGCGCTGGCCCTGGTCCGGACCGCTGATCGTGCCGGACCCAAACAGATCGCCGGCTCGCAAGCTGGCCCCGTTGACAGTCATGTGCGCGAGCATGTGGGCCGGCGACCAGTACATGTCGCGATATTCCGGCCGAGTGACAACGGTGCCGTTGACGCTCACCTCCAGGTGGACATCCAGCCCGTATGCTGCGCCGCCGGACCCCTGGGGGCCGGTGCCGGTGCCGCGCAGATAGGGCAGCACCTGCGGGTCGTCGACCTCACGCGGCAGGTCGACCCGGGCCGCTGCTAAGGCCGTGATCGGCGTGACCCACGCCGAGATCGAGGTGCAGAAGCTCTTGCCGAGGTAAGGCCCGAGCGGCACATACTCCCAGGCTTGGATATCGCGGGCAGACCAGTCGTTGAGGATTACGACCCCGAAGAGGTGCTCAGGTGCCTCGTCGATGCTCACCCGCTGGCCCATCGTCGTGGCTCCACCGACGACGAAGCCCAACTCGGCCTCGATGTCCAGGCGGATGCTCGGCCCGTAGACGGGTGCTGGATCCTGCGGGCCCTTGCGCTGTCCGCTTGGCCGGTGGAACGCCGTTCCGGACACAACGACCGTGCCAGATCGACCGTGGTAGCCGATCGGCAGGTGCTTCCAGTTGACCGGCAGCGCGGGGGAGTCCGGCCGGAAGATCTTGCCGACGTTGCTCGCATGGTGTGCGCTGGCGTAGTAGTCGACGTAATCCCCGACCTCAATGGGCAGAGACAGGGTGACCTCGTCGAGGGGGATGAGGTGCGGGCCCACGACCGGCTGGTATGCCGCATCGGATAGGACCTCGGTCAACCACGTTCGGGCTGCGGCCCAAGCGTCGGCTCCCTGGCCAAGAAAGGCGTTCAGGGAGGGCGCCGACCACACGGCACCGGCGGCGTAACCCGCTGAGGCGGCCGCACGGGAGGCGTCAAGCACGAGGTCGCCGATCCGCACCCCGACGCGGCGATGGGGATCGGAAGCCGTCGAGAAGACGCCGTAGGGGAGGTGGTGAATACCGAACGGATGGTCGGCCGACAGGTCCAGCCAGGTGGCGGTCATTCGTGCTCCTTGTCAATGAGGTCGAGCGCTGCGAGCTCGCGGAGAGGGTCCAGGACGGTGCAACAGCCATATGCCGTGAACGCCTGGCGCATCCGGCGCACCCGGTCGCAAGACAGCGCCAGGAGGATTTCGGCCAGAGGCTGGGCGTGGCGGATCCCGAGCACCTCGGCCACCTGTCCCACCGTCGCCCCCTGCTGGGCAGCGTCGAGGCCGACTAGGACGTTGAGCAGCCCGTGCTGCGGCCCGCCGTCGGGACCGGGGTAGTCGTCACGCACAGCGTGGTGCAGCCCGCCGGTGAGCTTGAACGAGGTCTTCCTAGCCAGGCACTCGACGAAGAATCGCGCCAGCTCGCCCTCGTCTGGCCACGCCCAGTTAGGCGTGGCCCCGGTGCGGAATTTGGCCTGCAAGCTCTGATCCCCTGTGGCGTGTCGGGCCACCCCGGCCACTCGGTCCAGCGCTTGCTCGAATCCCTCGCGTGGGATTTCGACGGTGACCGGGACCCCGAGGTCGAGCAGGCTCTCCCAATCCGAGCCGGCGCCCACCTCGACGCCGACGACGTGGACGCGGCTGTTGGCCAGGGTCTGAACGCCGGCCCGGACCGGGTCGATCGGGGCGCCCGGCCGCGCGATGAGACCCAGCCGCACAGACGAGTCGCCGGCGAGGTCGCGGACCTCGCGGGCGGCAGCCGCCGGGACCAGGAGCGGGCCGACCGCCCACCGGTATGCCGTGCGAGCCACGTGTTCGCTGACGGCGCGGGGCAGCGGAGCCAAACCTGGCGGGAAGACGGCGGCATCGTCGATGAGACCGTCGAGCACAGGGGAGGGCAGCCGCGTTGCCATGCGTTGCAGGCTAGCCGACCGGATCGGTTGGTCTCGGGTCGCAGTGGTGCAGCGAACCACGGGAAACCTGCGCAGCTTGCGCGACCCAACAGCGCGCGAAACCGCCGGTTCAGCCGATCTCAGGGGACCCGACGAGCTCGGCGCCTGCTTCGCGCAACTGGGCGAGCGCGGCGACGGTGGTGTCGCTAGCGACGCCGGCTGTGAGGTCGAGCAGGACACGGGTGCGTAGCCCGGCCCGCACGGCGTCGAGGGCGGTCGCCCGCACACAGTGATCCGTCGCGAGACCCACAAGGTCGACCGCCTCGATGCGCCGGTCGCGCAGCCAATGCGCCAGGTCCGGGCCGGATCGGCCGTCGGGCTCGACGAGATGCCCCTCGAACCCGCTGTAGGCAGCCCGGTCGCGGCCCTTGCGGAAGACCGCGTCGGCGCCTTCGATCAGGTCCTGGACGGCGGGGTGAAAGGCGGCACCCTCGGAGTCGGCTCGACAGTGGACCGGCCATGAGTCGCGGAAGTCCGGCGGATTGCCGAAGTGCGGCCCCGGGTCCTCGTGCCAGTCGGCGGTGGCGACAATGGCGGCATACCGATCCGCGTGCTCGTGGACCCACTCGCGGATCCCTGTCGCGACCTGGCCACCTCCGGCGACGGCCAACGAGCCGCCCTCGCAGAAGTCATTCTGGACATCGACGATGACCAAGGCGCGGCGCGATTGCGACATGCAGGCGATTATGCGGTCAGGTCTGGGCGCCGTCCAGATAGATCGTGGGGATGGCGACGTCGCCCCGCTGCAGTTGCAGGGCGGTTCGGGGGAGCTCGTCCCGAGAGCGTTCGTGTCGCGCCCGAGCGTCGTGCAGGTCGGAGCGGTGAACCACGGCGCCACCCCTGACGAGATCGACCATGAGCGGGCGGTCGTTGCCGTCCGGGCTGGGTGCTGCTCCAATGCCGAGGACTTCTGCCTCGGCCCGGCCATCCGGTCCGAGCCGTCGCATCGCCCACTTGCGCCCACCGACGGACGGCTTGTCCGTGCTCTTCTTGGCGACCGGCTCGAGCCGCCCCGACGCGCCCTCTCGGGCCACCAGTTTGTAGACCATCGACGAGGTCGGATGACCCGACCCGGTCACCAGAGCGGTCCCCACCCCGTAGCCGTCCACAGGCGCGGCCCCGAGGGCCGCGATGGCATACTCGTCCAGGTCCGAGGTGACGATGATCCGAGTCCGGGTGGCGCCCAACGCATCCAGCTGTGCGCGCACCTCTCGAGCCTGGACAAGCAGGTCGCCCGAGTCCAACCGCACCGCGCCGAGACCGGGGCCAGCGAGCTCGACAGCCGTCCGCACAGCCTCCGGCACGTCGTAGGTGTCGACGAGCAGGGTGGTCTCCTCGCCGAGCGCATGGAGCTGTGCGACGAAGGCGTCCCGCTCCGAGTCGTGGACCAAGGTGAAGGCGTGCGCGGACGTTCCTGTCGTCGGCACACCGAACCGACGTCCCG
>JBGAQN010000085.1:9006-19654 GCA_044220725.1 Dermatophilaceae bacterium | reverse complement strand
CCCGGCAGCACCCAGGTGGACTGGTCGAGTCGAAGGTCCATCTGCGCTCCTTCGGTTGGGTGGATCGGGTCGCCTACGATGACGGGAAGGGGGCGGGTCGTGAGTCCGTCGACAGGCATGCACGGCCCGCTCCCTCTCCGGACTCGTGGGTCAGCAGCCCGCACCCCAGTAGTTGCGAACCGCGCTCATGCAGGCCCAGAACGACCGTGCGCCGCAGACGCCACAGATGTAGGCGACGACGCTGACGGCGATGCCGAGCACGGCAGCGACAGCGCCGAACACGGCCCATTCGCCTTCCTGCAGGTCCCGCGCGTCCGCGGTCAGCGCCTCCGGCCTGGCCCACGCGGCGAGGTAGAGATCGAGGTCGGCGAGATCGTGGTCGATCAAGGTGTTCACGATGGTCTCCATTCGGGTGAGAGAGAGCGGACGAGGGAGTTCGCCCGCTTCTATGCTCACCGCTCCCCGGCTCGACGCGACCGCGCGAAGGGTGTCAGCAACCGGCCATGGCAGGGTCCTGCCGCACCGTGCCCAAAGGTCACCCCTGCTGCCGAGGTGGCGACGGAGAGCCCGGTATGCCGCGCTGCAGGTAGGTTCCGCACCATGGCTGAGTCGGTCGAGGACTACGACGCGAGGATCCTGGCGGCCACGGAGGAGCACACCTGCACGTGTTCTTCTTCGGTCGTCCGGTCCGGGTCGGCCAGTTCCGCGGCTCGCCCTTGCTGGACTGGGAGGAGAACCTCCCGAAGGTGCCGGATGAGGTCGCCGCGGAGAACGCGAGGTTCGTCGCGGAGCGGCTGGTCGCGGCATACGGTGGCCGCGCCCACCCCGCCCCTGTGCCGGAGTAACCGCTTCAGTGTTGGCAAATCTACGTTCAACGACCCTTGGAGCGCGGAATCGCCAACAGTGAAGCGGTTACTCGCGAGCAGGGGAAAGGGTGGGGGCAGAGGGGAGTGTCGCGGCATACGGTGGCCGCGCCCACATCGCGGACGGGGAGGGGCCGTCGGACCGATAGACTCGGGCGGCAGTAGGGCGCTGGAGCTGATCGTGCGGAGGGCATCGTGAGTGAACTGCAGGTCGAGTTGGTCGCTGCGGACCGACGGGTCTGGGTGGGAGCGGCCAGCATGGTTCGCTGCCGCACGGCGTCGGGTGAACTCGGTGTCATGCCGGGCCACACCCCGCTGCTCGGTGTTCTCGTCAACGGTGATCTGGTCATCCACCAGGCCGACGGCGCCAAGCAGGCTGCCACCATCGATAGCGGCTTCCTCTCCGTCGAACACGACCGCGTGACGATCGTCGCCGATCACGTCGACATCCAGGCCTGACCGGACCCCGTCGTGCCCGACCTCCTGTTCACCCTTGAGGTCGCAGTCGGGGTCGTGGTTGCCGTCGTCGGCGGCTATCTGCTCGCAGTGACTTTGCGCCGTCGGGCGATCGCCCGCGGGAAGCTCCTGGCCATGTGTGCCTATGCCCGTGAAGGAGCCGCCATGTGGCGCAACGGGTTCATCCGGTTCGGCGAGGGGGAGGTCGAGTGGTACCCCATCGGTGGGGTGTCACTTCGGCCACGTCACTCGTGGTCCCGGCGCACCCTTGACCTCGGCACGCCGGTTGCCGTCGACCCGCGCGAGCATCTCGAGCTCATCGATGACGCCGTTTGGGTGCCCTGTTACGACGGCACGACGCGCTTCCAACTGGCGATGGCGCGACCGGCATACACGGCATTGCGGGCTTTCGTCGAGGCCGCGCCGCCGGAGTCTGCGTCCTCAGTCACGTAACCTTCGGCCTCCCGTGTCGCCGCCGCACGGTGACTCAGCGCGCCGGAGGTTCCACGCGCCCGCCGCCGGGCTGCCACAGCACATCGCCGCCCGGCAGGTTGGCCACCCGAGCCAAGACGAACAGCAGGTCGGACAGCCGGTTGAGATAGGTCGCGGTCAGCGGGTTGACCCCACCCTCACCGCGTCCCGCCCCCGGCTCGGTGCCGTAGTGCTCCAGCGCCGCCCACGTCGCCCGCTCGGCCCGCCGCACGACGGTCGTCGCCACGTGCAGGTATGCCGCGCCCGCACTCCCACCGGGCAGGATGAAGGACCGCAGCGGCTCCAGCTCGGCCAGATAGCGGTCGCAGTCGGCCTCCAGATCGTCGACCCACGGTTGCTGCACCCGCAGGGGTGGATAGTCGTAGGTCTCGCGCAACGGCATACAGAGGTCGGCGCCGACGTCGAAGAGCTCGTTCTGGATGCGCAGCAGGATCGCCCGCACGTCCTCGCGCAGTCCCCCGGCCGCGACCGCTACCCCGAGGCAGGCGTTGGCCTCATTGGCGTCGGCGTATGCCGCGAGCCTCGGGTCGGTCTTCGGCGTGCGGCTGAAGTCGCCGAGGGCAGTCGTGCCATCGTCGCCGGTACGCGTATAGATGCGGGTGAGGTTGACCATGGCTCCAGCCTGTCAGATCCCACGTGACAGCACCCAGTGGTCAGCGCTGAAGAGGCCCCGGTCTCCCTCCCGCCCCGAGAATCCCAAGAGCCACGGCATACACTTGTGTCTCTTTCGTAACATCCGTAACAGCGTGTCTCAAACGAACTGGTCAGTGCTCCTCACCTACCGTGATAACTCGACCGGCGCCTCGACGGCGCCACCCACCACAGTTTCCCGTCGCCGCAGGGGGTGACCGCACGATGACTCGACCGAATGCGCACGGCGCTGCGCCCCCAGCCTCCGTGGCGCCCCCAGCGTCTGTGGCCTCCGTGGCCTCCGTGGAGATCGTCGCCCTCCCGGCCGGCGTGCGCGTTCGCGTGGACGGGCGCCTGGACTCACATTCGGTCGCCCAGGTCCGCGAGGCCCTGCATCGGGTCATCGACGACGGCACCGGGCCGGTGCTCATCGAACTCCCCGACGCCGAGATCGGCGACGCCAGCGCCCTCGGCTTGCTTGTCGGTGCGCACCATCGGGCTCGTCGACAAGGGCGTGACCTCTACGTCGGGCAGATGTCCGAGCGCACCGCCAGGCTGCTGCGGATGTCGCATTTGGATCGGGTGCTCGCCCAGGGACGGCAGGCCTCCCGCATTGTGGCCGCACTCACGGCCTGACCCTTCGCCCCGCGGGCTACCGGCCGGTACCGTCGGAACCATGGCCGAGACCACTTCCTCTGCTGCGCGCCAGCAGGACGCCTCCACCGCCGCCGCCCGCCCCACCCGCGAGCGTCCCTGGGTGATGCGCACGTATGCCGGTCACTCCAGCGCCGCCGCGAGCAACGCCCTCTATCGGCGCAACCTCGCCAAGGGCCAGACCGGGCTGTCGGTGGCCTTCGACCTGCCGACCCAGACCGGCTACGACTCCGACCACGTCCTGTCCCGGGGTGAGGTGGGCAAGGTCGGCGTGCCGATCAGCCACATCGGCGACATGGCGGCGCTCTTCGACGGCATCCCGCTCAAGGCGATGAACACCTCGATGACCATCAACGCGACGGCCATGTGGCTACTGGCGATGTATCAGGTCGCTGCCGAGGAGCAGGCCGCGGCCGTGGGGGAGGACCCGGCGACCTGGGTGCAGTCCCTGACCGGCACCACCCAGAACGACATCATCAAGGAATACCTGTCGCGCGGGACCTACGCCTTCCCGCCCGCGCCGTCGCTGCGGCTCATCACCGACATGATCGCCTACACGGTCTCTGAGATCCCCAAGTGGAACCCGACGAACATTTGCTCGTACCACCTGCAGGAGGCCGGTGCGACGCCGGTGCAGGAGATCGCCTACGCCATGTGCACAGCGATCGCGGTGCTCGACGCGGTCCGCGACTCCGGTCAGGTGCCGCCGGAGCGGTTCGGCGAGGTCGTCGCCCGGATCTCGTTCTTCGTCAACGCGGGTGTGCGCTTCGTCGAAGAGATGTGCAAGATGCGCGCGTTTGTCCAGTTGTGGGACGAGATCACCCAGGAGCGGTATGCCGTGTCCGACCCGGTCGCGCGCCGGTTCCGCTACGGGGTGCAGGTCAACTCCCTCGGGCTCACCGAGGCCCAGCCGGAGAACAACGTCCAGCGGATCGTCCTGGAGATGCTGGCTGTCACGCTGTCCAAGGATGCCCGCGCTCGCGCGGTGCAGTTGCCCGCCTGGAACGAGGCGTTAGGCCTGCCCCGGCCCTGGGACCAGCAGTGGTCGCTGCGGATCCAGCAGGTGCTGGCCCTTGAGAGTGACCTGCTCGAATACGACGACCTGTTCACCGGGTCGGTCGTCATCGAGGCAAAGGTCCGCGAGCTGGTCGAGGGCGCCCGGGCCGAGATCGCCCGCGTGCAGGCGATGGGCGGGGCCGTGGCGGCGGTGGAGTCCGGCTATATGAAGTCGGCTCTGGTCGCCTCACACGCGTTGCGTCGTCAGCGGATCGAAGCTGGCGAGGACATCGTCGTCGGGCTCAACCAGTTCACCTCGACCGAGCCCAACCCGCTCACCGCTGACCTGGACACGGCCATCCAGACCGTCGACCCCGCCGTCGAGCAGGCGGCGATCGAGGCGATCCGGGCGTGGCGGCATACCCGCGACTCCGACCCCGATGCGAAGGCGCGGGCCGAAGCGGCCTTAGCACGGCTCAAGGCCGATGCCGCCAGCGGTGTCAACCTCATGCCGGCCACTCTGGAGTGCGCCCGGGCCAAGCTGACGACGGGCGAGTGGGCCCACGCCTTGCGGGAGCAGTTCGGTGAATACCGAGCTCCCACGGGCGTCTCCGGCTCGGTGGGGGTGTCCTCGAGTGCGACGCCCTCGGGGGACCTGGCCCGGGTGCGCGCCGATGTGGCTCGCACGGGTGAGGAGCTCGGCGAGAAGTTGCGCGTGCTGGTCGGCAAGCCCGGCCTCGACGGCCACAGCAACGGTGCCGAGCAGATCGCGGTGCGGGCTCGCGACGCCGGGTTCGAGGTGATCTATCAGGGCATTCGGTTGACGCCGGAGCAGATCGTCGCGGCCGCCGTCGCCGAGGACGTCCACCTCGTGGGCCTGTCGATCCTGTCCGGCTCACACCTGGAGTTGGTGCCGGACGTACTCCTCGGGCTGCGTGAGGCGGGGGCAGGCGACGTGCCCGTCGTCGTCGGGGGGATCATCCCCGAGTCGGACGGGGTGGCCTTGCGCGCCCAGGGGGTCGCGGCCGTCTTCACACCCAAGGATTTCGGCCTCAACGACATCATGGGACGCTTCGTCGAGATCATCCGGGCCTCACGCGGGCTGGCCCCGTTGGTCACGGAACCGGTCTGACCCGGGTCGGCGGCGATTCTGGCCCGGTGAGGCGGCCGAATCGCACGACGGTTCACCTTGCCGTTGGGCTCCTGTCGTCTGTCGATTGCCTGGTCAACCCCCCGCGGTGTCCCGGCGAACCGCATACTCGATAGGTATGAGCGACTTGCAGTGTCCCGCCCGGGTGTTCCTCGCCCGCGACGACCTGCCCTCGGCGCGGGTGGACTCGGTCACCGCGGTGGAGCGGATCGCTGCCAGGTATGCCGTGTCGTCCGCTGACTCCGTCGACCCGGGGTGGTTTGACGACATCGTCGACCGACACCGGGGCGAGGCGGTCGTCATCGTGGCTCCGGCGGCGGTCATCTCCGGCTGGTTGCGCGAGGTCGGGCGAACGGTGCAGCCGCACGACGTGCTGGCCTTCGAAGTGGACTCGGATGGGTGGCGGGCCTGTGCCGTGGTCACCGGCCCGATCCCCATCCAGCGGCACTCGGCGTCTTGGGACTCCTCCCGCGAGCCGTGACCAGCCAGCCGCGACTGGTCAGAACAGCCGCGACTCGGCGTTGTCGATGCCGCGCAGGGCGTCGTAATCGAGCACGACACAACGGATCCCGCGATCCTCTGCCAGGGTCCGGGCCTGAGGTTTGATCTCCTGGGCGGCGAAGACGCCACGCACGGGCGCAAGGAGCGGATCGCGGTTGAGCAGCGCCAGATAGCGGGTGAGTTGCTCGACGCCATCGATGTCACCGCGCCGCTTGATCTCGACGGCCACGTGCGCGCGGGTGGCGTCGCGGGCCAGGATGTCGACAGGGCCGATGGCGGTCATGTGTTCGCGGCGCACCAACGTCCAGCCCTCGCCAAGGGTGTGGATGTGCTGCGCGAGAAGAGCCTGCAGGTGGGACTCGACGCCCTCCTTGACCAGCCCGGGGTCGATCCCGAGGTCGTGTGCGCTGTCGTGTAAGACCTCGTGGATGCGCACGCGCAAGACATCGCCGGACTTGGTATGCCGCACTGTCCAGACCGCGACGACCCCGGCCTGCCGTTCTTGCTCGTCGGGCTCGGACTCGGTGGTCAGACACGGTGGGGCCATCCAGTTGAGCGGCTTGTAGGACCCGCCGTCGCTATGCACGAGGACCGATCCGTCCGCCTTGACCAGCAGGAGACGCACGGCCAACGGGAGATGGGCTTGCAGGCGGCCCTCGTAGTCGAGGGCACAACGGGCGATGACCAAACGCACGACCGCCCAGCGTAGTGCCGGTCCGTCAACCCTGTCCGTCGTACCTGCGAGGTCGCTAGGGTGACCTACGTCCCCTAGCCCGGTTGGTGTCTGCACGGCATACTGGCGGGCGTTGTCTGAATGACGTGTGAATTTCTCGCAAAGGAGCGACAAGCTATGGTGGCCAGCGCATGAACACCGTCCTCGTCTTGGCAACCGTCGCAGTCGTCCTTGTCGTCATCTTCGACTACACCAACGGTTTCCACGACGCCTCGAACATCATCGCCACGACGATCGCCTCGCGAGCCATGACGCCGATTCAGGCGGTCATCATCGTCGCGACGTTCGAGTTCCTCGGGCCGATTCTCGGCGGCACTGCGGTGGCCAACACCATCGGCAAGTTCATCGACGTCAGTCCCTTGCCGCAGCAGACCGCAATGATCATCGTTCTGTGCGGCATCATCGGGGCGATCACCTGGAACCTGGGGACCTGGTGGTTCGGCATCCCCTCCTCGTCCTCGCATGCTCTCGTTGGCGGCCTGGTCGGGGCGACCCTGTTGGCTGCTGGGTCCGGCTCGGTCAAGTGGGGGTTCGCCGAGCTGGCGCACGGCAAGGTGGACGGCGTGGCCAAGATCCTCATCGGCCTGGTCATCTCTCCGCTCATCGGCTTCGGCGTCGGCTGGTTGCTCCATAGTTCATGATGCGGGCGTTCTCGCGGGCCAAGCCGAGCATCAACAAGTGGTTCCGGCGCTCGCAGTTCGTCACCTCCGCCTTCCTGGCCTTCTCGCACGGGGCCAACGATGCCCAGAAGAGCATGGGCATCATCACCCTCGTCCTCGTGCTCTCCGGCCAGCTGACCGAGTTCAAGGTGCCGTTCTGGGTCATCCTCACCTGCGCCACCGCGATCACCCTGGGCATCCTGTCCGGTGGCTGGCGCATCGTGCGGACCGTCGGCTTCGGGATCTACAAGGTCCGCCCGCTGCACGCTCTGGACACCCAACTCACCTCGGCCGCCGTCATCTACGGCGCGTCGATCCTCGGCGCTCCGGTGTCGACCACCCACGTCGTCAGTTCCTCGATCATGGGCATCGGCACCGCTGACCGGGCCAAGGCGGTCCGGTGGGGCAAGGCCCAGGAAATCCTTTCCACGTGGCTCATCACCATCCCAGGCGCCGGGATTGTCGGCGTCATCTGCTATCTCGTCAGCTTGCTCTTCACCCGCTGAACCCGGCTCGACCCCCGCACACCCACACATCCAGACCCGGTGAGCAGCCGGTCAATTCAGGAGGCACACGACATGAGCGGTAGCGCCAATAACCCCCTGTCCAAGGTGGTCGGCCGCATCTTCCCCAAGGTCCCGGACTTCGTCGGCATGATCGCCGAGCAGTCGGCCCTCGCCGTGGATGCCACGAGCGCCCTTGTCTCCTACATGGAGTCCGGCTCGGAGGAGGCCGCGCTGCGGGTCCGCGAGCTCGAACACCGTGGCGACTCGGTCAAGGATCGCAACGTCGACGAGCTCAACCAGGCGTTCTCCACCCCGATGGACCGGGAAGACCTCTACCGGGCGATGATCTCCATTGACGAAATCCTCAACTACTGCAAGACCACGGTCCGAGAGATGGAGGTCCTCGGGGTCGTGCCCGACGCCTACACCCTCGAGATGGCTCAGCACCTCAAGGACGGTGCCGAGTCGCTCAACCAGGGATACCAGACCTTCTCGACCGCTCCGGCCGGTGCCGAGGGGTTCGCTCAGGCGGCCAAGAAGGCCGAGCGCAACACCGAGAAGACCTACCGGCGCGCCCTGGCCGAGCTCTTCGACGTCGAGAACCAGGTTGCCGACATGGAGTCGATGGACGGGCACAGCGGCCCGGCCGCGCTGCGTCAGGTCATGGACGTCTTCAAGAAGCGTGAGGTCTACCGGCACATGTCGAACGCAGCAGACAAGTTGGCCGGCGCCGGCGGATGCCTGCACGACATCGTCGTCAAGACGATCTGACTCGGGCCACCCACCACCGCAGACGTCCCGTATGCCGCGCCCGCGGCATACGGGACGCGCTTGTTTGTGCCCTTCGACGCCATCGGTGACGCCGGGTGTGACGACTCTCGCCCTGTGTTCGGTAGCCCGGTCCCGGCCGATCCTGCGAGACTCGCACAATGGCACGCGAATTCAGCACAGTGGGCGTCATCGGGCTCGGCACGATGGGCGCAGGCATCGCCGAAACCTTCGCCCGGAATGGGCATTCGGTCGTTGCGGTCGAGATCGACCCGACGGCCCTCGACCGCGGAGCGGGCATCATTGCCAAGTCCACCGCCCGGGCGGTCGGGCGCGGCAAGCTAGCCGCCGCCGACGCCGAGTCACTGCATGCCCGGATCAGCTACGGGACTGACTTGGCTGCCCTTGGCCAATGCGAGTTGGTCGTCGAGGCGGTGCCCGAGAAGCTTGATCTCAAGAAGCAAATCTTCGCGGCCTTGGACGCCATCGTGGCGGACGACGCGATCCTGGCCACCAACACCTCGTCGCTGTCGGTCACTGAGCTTGCGGTCGCGACGAAGAAGCCCTCTCGAGTTGTCGGCATGCACTTCTTCAACCCGGCCACGGTCATGCAGTTCGTCGAGGTCATTCGCACCGTCGTCACGTCCGACGACGTGTTCAACGACGTCAAGGCGCTGGCCGAAAGCCTGGGCAAGAAGCCCGTCGTCGTCGGCGACAAGGCCGGCTTCATCGCCAACGCCTTGTTGTTCGGTTACCTCAACCATGCCGTGTCGATGTATGAGCAGAGGTATGCCACCCGCGAGGACCTCGACGCGGCCATGCGGTTTGGCTGCGGGCTGCCGATGGGTCCGCTGGCGCTCATGGACCTCATTGGCCTGGACACGGCATACGAGATCCTCGACACGATGTACCACCAGGGACGCGACCGGCTGCACGCCCCCAGCCCGATCATCAAGCAGATGGTCAACGCGGGGCTCAAGGGCCGCAAGAGCGGGCGTGGCTTCTATTCGTATGCCGCTGCCGGCAGCTCCGAGGTGATCGCCGACGGACAGACACCACGCTCGGACGTCGCCGAGGACCCGGGCCTGGCCAAGATTGCCACGGTCGGAGTCGTCGGTTCGGGGACGATGGCCACCGGCATCATGGAGGTCTTCGCCAAGGCGGGTTACAACGTGGTCTATGTCGCCCGGGGCCAGGACAAGGTCGATGGGGTGCTTGCCTCGATCAAGAAGGGCCAGGCCCGAATGATCGAGCGCGGCAAACTCACCCAGGAGGCCGCCGATGCGGTCACCGGTCGGCTCACGGGGGCGACCGAGCGCGAGGCCCTGGCGGACGTCGACATCGTCGTCGAAGCCATCGCAGAGGACCTGGCGATCAAACAGGAGCTCTTCCGCGACCTAGACCGGATCTGCAAGCCCGGTGCCATCCTCGCGACGACAACATCGTCCCTGCCGATCATCCAGTGCGCCAACGTCACCAGCCGTCCCGGCGACGTCATCGGGATGCACTTCTTCAACCCGGCTCAGGTGATGAAGCTCGTCGAAGTGGTCTCGACGGTGGCCACCGACCCGGCGGTCACCGCGACGGTCGTCGCTCTGTCCCGCAAGGTCGGCAAGGTGCCGGTGCAGTGTGGCGACCGGTCCGGTTTCATTGTCAACGCGTTGTTGTTCCCCTACCTCAACGACGCGATCCGAATGCTAGAGGCGCACTACGCCACGGCCGACGACATCGACACCGCGATGAAGGCTGGCTGTGGCTATCCCATGGGTCCCTTCGAGCTGCTTGACGTCGTCGGGCTGGATGTGTCCCTGGCGATCCAGCGGGAGCTCTACATGGAGTTCCGCGAGCCCGGCTTTGCGCCCGCCCCGCTGCTGGAGCACCTTGTCACGGCCGGCTACCTGGGCCGCAAGACCAAGCGCGGGTTCCGCACCTACGCCTGATCGCCCCGAACCGCCTCCGGTATGCCGCCCGCTCACCTCGCGCGGGCGGCATACTTTTGCCCTCGCTGGAAGTCCAAGAGCTGGAGCCGGGCACGCGTGTCGCGGGCAGCGGGCGTGGGTGCCCGCCGATCCCTGCAGCTGGGAGAATCTGGTCATGCCTCGAGCCAATCGCCGCCGTGACGGGGTTGCGCCCCTGGACCTGGCCCGGGCCACCGCAGGCGCCCCCACCCGAGCTGACTATGCCGGTCGGGAGTGGTTCGTCCGGCCGGTGGGCCCGCCGGCCGCCAAGTCCGGCGTGGC
>JBGAQN010000085.1:0-8961 GCA_044220725.1 Dermatophilaceae bacterium | reverse complement strand
TGTCGTCGTCTGGCCGGCCGACGGCATCGGCGGAGCTGAGCAGCGTCGGCACTGGCACACCGCCTGCTGGCGGCACCGGCATACCCGGCCACCTCAGGGCTCGTTCCGATAAGCGTCCTGCGCTCGCGCTCCCGGAGGCGGGCGGGGGATGGGCCGGGCTGGCCCGGGGTGGAGTCAGGACAGCAGGCTGGCCAAGGTGACCCGGTCACCGCGCGAGCGCAGCTCCGCGACCTGAGCCAGGAAGAGCTCGCCGCAGGCGATGGCGTCGATGAGGCACTCGTGGGCACGGTAGCTCGGCAGGCCGTAGCGCTCGCGAGCTGCCCACAGCCGCAACGACAGGCGCATCGGAGCCTCCCCCCAGCCGACGATGATCCGTCGGTGGACTTCGAGGGTGTCGATGCGGGTCACCGGCATCCGGGAGCCATAGACCCGTTCGCACGCTGCCGAGAGGAAACGCTCCTCGATGTCGGTGTAATGGGCGAGCAGCACCCGGCCACGCAGGGCCTCGAGAACCTCCGGGAGGGCCTCCTCGATTGGTGTGCCGGCCGCGACGGTGTCGTCGGTCAGGCCGTGAATGGCCGCGCTCTGCCCGACGCCCACGGGGGATTGGACGACGAAGCGCCGGGCGCCGGCCAAGTCGATGGACAACCCGTCAATGGGAACGAAACCGATCGACAGCAGCCGATCACGTTTGGGGTGCAGTCCCGTGGTCTCCAGGTCGACGGCCAGCAGCGGCAGGTCCCCGACTTCGGTGCCCTCATCAGGAAACGGGGCCTGCAGATAGTCGCGCAGGGGTCCGGGCCGCGCCGAACGCAGGGCGCGCAGGCGCTGGTTCTGCGCAGTCGGGGTGCCGAACATGTGGTCGCCTAGGAGATGTAGGTCGAGGGGTAGCGGTGCGAGAGGGAGGACTGAGCCGAGCGAACGATGGCGAAGGCCTCGCGCAAGTGCCGCTTTTCGAAGGAGCTCAGATCGTCAGGGGCTACGAAATTGTCCGTCTCGCGCTGGGCGCGCACCTGGGCCGCTTGGTGGCGCAGGCGCACGTAGGAAATGAACTCGAAGGCATCTCGAAGGTCCTGGCCGCGCTCTGGGCTTAAGGTGCCGGCATCGACGGCGGCCGCCAGCCGGGCTTGGGTGTTGACCGCCCTCGAGCCAATCGACAGAGCCAGCACCCGAGCGGTCTCGACAACCGCGCCCACGCCTCCTCGCTTGATGTCCAAAGTGGCGCGATTGCCTCCCTGCTTCTCCAAGACGAAGCCTCGGAAGAAGCCCAGTGGTGGTTCGTTCTCCAGCGCCCGTTTGGTCAGATGAGCCAGGAACAACTTGGCCGACGGGGCCTGCTTGAGGAAGTGCTTGCGCAGTTTGTGGAACAGTCGCGGGTCGCCGTAGACGGGGCGCATGTCGAAGAAGATGCTGGCCCGCAGGATGGCGTCAGGGACCGGCTCAGTGAGCCACGTGGTGAATTCGGCCCGCCACTGGTTCAGTGGCACCCGCCACCGGGGGTTGGTGGCCATGACATCGCCGGGACAGCGGGGGTAGCCGCACTCGACGAGGGCGTCGCACACGAAGGTGGCCAGCGCCGAGAAGTATGCCGCGTGCTCGGGTCCCGCCGAGTTGTCCAGGATGAGGGCGTTGTCCTGATCGGCCGCCAACGCCTGTTCCTGGCGGGCTCGCGAGCCCAGCGACACCCAGCAGTAGGGCACGGGCGGGGGGCCCAGCTCAGACTCGGCCAAGCCAAGCAGCCGTCGCTCGACCGCATCGCCGACCGCCGTGACGATCCGACCGATGTCCTCGGCCGATGCATCCTGGGTCACCAGTTGCTCGACGATCAGGGCCAGACGCTTGCTCACCTCGGCGACCGCGGCGATGTCCGGGGCCTGAGTGATGTCCCCGACGAGGTAGATGGGGTTGGTCTGTTCCAGGCGCATGAGGTCGGTCGTCGTGACGACCCCCTCGGGCGTGCCGTCGTGGGCGAGGATGGGCAGGTGGTGGATGTTGCGGCTGGTCATCTCCATGAGGATTTGGAACGCGAGGGCGTCTGACGAACCGATGAACGGTTCCGTGCTCATGACGCACGAAACGGGCAACTCGTGGTCGATGCCCGCGGCGACCACTCGGTTGCGCAGGTCGCGGTCGGTGACGATCCCGACAAGTCGGCCCTCGTCGAGAATGAGCAGGCAGGACACCCGATGGCGGCTCATTTCCAAGGCGGCGGCTTGGATCGACGCGGTGACCGGGACCGACACCGCCGGTCGGCTGATGATGTCGGTCGCCTTCGTCTTGAGAATGGCACTGCCGGTCGTGGTCAGATGCAAAGACGCGACGGCGCCGCGCATTCGGCTGGTGCGTTGGAGGTCGAAGTAGTGACCAAAGACGGGGAAGGCGGTGGCAAGTTCGTGGAAGGTGGTGTTGTCCATGACCAGGCACAGGGTGTCCTCGAGAGCGACGACCTCGAAGTTTGCCGGGTTGCCCTGGACGAGCGTGTAGGAGCCGAAAGTCGTCCCGACCTCACCGCGATCCATGAACCCGCCATGCATGTCATGCATCTCGATCGCGCCGGACCGGACGACATAGAGGTGATGGTTGTCCTCGCCCCGGGCGATGATCCGGGTTCCCCGGCGGAAATACTCGATGCGCAGCCGCGACGCCAAGCGATCGAGTTGGCCGGCGGGGAGGTCGTCGAAGGGGTGATGCGCCGCGAGGAAGTCGCGGACTTCAATGAGTTCCACGTCCAAGGCCATGGCGTCATCCTGTCAGGAGATCACGCCCGCTGAGGACGGTGGCCGGGCGTGGCGGTCACGCCGGGCTCAGTGGGCGTCTTGCCGAGGGACGAGCACCTCTTCGTAGAGCAACAGCAGGCCGGCGGCGGTCGGGATCGCCAGGAGCGCGCCCAGCACCCCGGCTAGCGTTCCCCCTGCCAGGGCGGCAACCACCGTGATGGCGCCCGGCACGGCGACGGTTCGCTGCATGATCCTCGGGGCGACGACGTAGTTCTCGATCTGTTGGTACACGACGAAATAGAGCAGGGCGATGACCGCCTTTGTTGGATCGACGAAGAGGGCCACGACCGCGACAACGACCGCGCCGAGCGTGGCGCCGACCATGGGGATGAGGCCGAGCGCACCGACCGCGACGGCGAGCACCGCGGCATACGGGATGCCGACGATCTTCATCATGACGTAGGAGCAACACGCGTTGATCGTTGCGACGAGAACCTGGCCGATCGCGTATGACCCCACCCGCCGCATGATCTCCTCCGCGAGCGACTCGACTCGCGGGCGGCGACTGGCCGGAACCAGAGCGTATGCCGCCCGTTTGAGCGAGGGGAGGCAGGCGAGGAAGTAGAGGGTGAGGACCAAGACAGTGATCGTCGAGAACAGACCCGAGACCACGGCCAGGCCTGCGCCGAGGACACCTCCGACCGCTTGGGACATGAAGCTGCCGTCGCTGAGCCGTCGGGTGATCTCCTCACGGGCCTTGTCCAACAGGTGGTAGGTCGAGTCGAGGTCGCGCAGCCGAGGGTCGGCCATGAGGTTGTCCAGGTATCGCGGCGCATTGCGGGCCAGGTCGCCGCCCTGTTGGGTGACCGGGGGCACGACGACCAGGCCGAGCAGGACAAAGACCACGACGACCAGGCCGGTCACGGCCGCCACTGCGCGGGGCCGGCTCACGCCCGCGGCAATGAGCCGTTCGACGAGCGGGTTGAGGGCCAGCGCGAGGAAGAGCGCGATGACGATGAGGGTGAGCACGGTGTCGAGTTGGGCCACCGCCTGCCAGAGCATGTAAGCCGTGAGCAGGCCGACCCCGCCGACCAGGCCGAGGTAGAAGGGTGAGAGACGGTTGATCGGGCGACCGGCTGGGGGATGTGCCGACCCGTTCCGCGCCGTCGCGGCAGGCCCGTGCGCCTCGGCAGGCTCGTGCGCCTCGGCAGGCTCTGCGGCGTCGGCACCCTCGGCGGCCTCGCGTTTGGCGGGCTCGGCAGGTCGCTGCGTGGAACTCTCGGTCGGGTCGGTGGATCCGATCGTCGTCATCTGCTCACCTCCGGACCATGGGCTTCCGGCCCTTGTGAACATGGGCTCCGGCCCCTGTGTGGGCCGAGCCTAGCGACCGGACGGCACATCGCCCCTCCCGACGAGGATCCCTGCCTGAGGGTCGGCGCGCGTGGCTGCGCGGCATACCCCCGAGGGAGTATGCCGCGCAACTGGCGTGACGTGCCGCCCACAGGGGGGCGGTCGGGTCACTCCGGGAGCAACTCGCGGTCGGTCGAGTGCGGGACAATCCGCGGCGTCGAGTGGGCATCGCCCTCGGGCAGCGTCGGATGGGGCATAGCTACCGGCTCTGGGGCCGTCGCGCCCTGGCCGAAGTCCGTCGCGCCGACGAGGACCGCCATGTTCCCGTGCGGGTGCTTGTTGCGGTACATGAGGTCGTGGGCGAGGGGGATCTCGTCGTAGGTGAAGGCCTGCGACAGGCATGGGTCGAGCTTGCCGGCCAACGCGAGCTGGTTCATCTGGTTGGACTGCACGGCGTTGGCGAAGTGCGAGCCCTGCAGGCGCTTCTGACGCATCCACAGGTAGCGCAGGTCGACGGTCGCGTTGTAGCCGGTGGTGCCGGCGCAGACGACGACCATGCCGCCGGTGTCGCAGACAAAGATCGAGGTGGGGATCGTGCTCTCGCCCGGGTGCTCGAAGACGACGTTCGGGGCGCGGCGCTCGCCCAGGACGTCCCAGATCGCCGAGCCGAACTTGCGCGCGCCCTTGAGCCAGGTCCCGTATGCCGCGTCGTCCTTCCAGTGGGGGAGCATGCCCCAGTGGTCGAAGTCGTTGCGGTTGATGCAGCCCTTGGCGCCAAGCTTGAGGCAGTAGTCGAACTTGTCCTCGCCGGAAACGACGGCGATCGGTGTGCCGCCGGCCGCTTTGACGATCTGGATCGCCATCGAGCCCAGGCCACCGGCACCGCCCCAGATGAGGGCGACGTCGCCTTCCTTGATGGCGTTCTCGCCCCAGCCGTGCAGCATCCGCCAGGCCGTCGCTGCGACGAGGGTGTAGGCCGAGGCGGCCTCCCAGGTCAGGTGCGTGGGCTTGGGCATGCACTGCTGGGCCTGGACCTTGGTGAACTGCGCGAAGCTGCCGTAGTTGGTCTCGTAGCCCCAGATCCGGAAGCTCGGCGAATACATGGGGTCGCCGCCGCGCAGGACCGTCGGGCAGTTGCGGTCCCACTTGCCGCAGTGCATGACGACCTCGTCGCCGACCTTGACGTTGGTGACGTCCTTGCCGACGGCATAGACGATGCCCGAGGCGTCGCTGCCCCCGATGTGGAAGCGCTCCGGCTCGCCCGCCTTGTTGCGGGCACCGACGACGTCGACGGGGATGCCCAGGCCGGCCCAGACGTTGTTGTAGTTGATGCCGGCGGCCATGACATAGACGAGCACCTCGTCGTCGGCGATCGAGGGGACGTCGACGACCTCCTTTTGGAAGGCCTCCAGCGGCGGGCCGAAGCGCTCCGGCCGGATCAGCCAGGCGTGCATCTTCGCGGGGACCTCGCCCAGGGGAGGCTGCTCGCCCAGGTCGTAGAGCTCTTTGGTCATCGTGGGTCCTCTCTGCATGGGCGTGCGCCCGTGGGCTGGGCTGCAAGCGCCGGAGATCGACGACGCGCCAACGATCTGGCGCTCTTCGCTCGACCGTACTCGCAAGCTCAGGGCGTGCTGAGGGCCTCGACCCGTGACGTTGCCCACCCGGGTAGGTCGCTCGACGAGACGAGCCGGAATGTGGAGGGAAACCCACCGCTGGCGTGGGTTTCCCTCCACCTTCCCGTATGCCGCCCGCGCCCGACCCGGCCGAGCGCCCGGTCCCCTGTGGATAACTTCGCAGGCTGTGCCGCGGGTCTTGCCATGCTGATCGCATGCGCGCCAACCGCGACGACGACGTCCCGCCGAGGGCTGGGGCTCCCTATTGGCATCCCGATCGCCCGCTCGACGCCGCGGGGCTGCACCGGTTGGCCCAGGAGCAGTTCGGTGTGCTCACCCTGGCCCAGGCCCGCAGCGGTGGACTCACTGAGCGCCGAGTCGCCGGACGGGTGGCTGCTGGCCAGTGGATCCGGCTCCATCACGGCATTTACCTCACCGAACCCGGACGGACCCAGTGGCACACCCGGGCCGTCGCCGGCTTGTTGGCCTGCGGGTCGGGAGCCGCCTTGGTCGGGGGCAGCGCGGCATACCTGTGGGGGCTGGCCCCGACACCCGCATCGGTGGAGGTCGCCGTCCCGCTCACGCGGCGCGTCGAGCCCAAGGAGGGAGTCACGTTGCGCCGCAGCGCGTGGCTCGCCGAACGCACCCACGAACTGGCGTGGCCCTGGCGGACAACGGTCGAGCACACGGTGCTCGACGTCGCTGACAGCAAGGATCTCGACGGTGCCATCGCCATCGCGGCGCTGGCCACCCAACGGCGGCTCACCACGGTGCGAGCACTGACGACAGCGTTGGAGCGCCGAGCGCGGCATCGATGGCGGCGCGAGTTGGGCGAGGCGCTCGCCGTCGTGGCGGGAGGCGCGGAGAGCATTCTCGAAGTGCGCTATGTGCGCGATGTGGAGCGGGCGCACGGTCTGCCGCGCGGCATCGCGCAGGTCTCCTCAGCGACGGGTATGCCGTGGCGACACGACATCGGTTACCCGGACTTCCGGGTGCTTGTGGAACTCGATGGTCGCCTGGGTCACGAGGGCCGGAACCGGCTGGCCGACACTCGCCGGGATCGGGGCAACGCCGCGGCCGGGTGGCTGACCCTGCGCGCTGGCTGGCTCGACGTGACCGCGGGGCCCTGTCCGCTGGCGGTGGAGGTGGGCGCGGTGCTGCATTCGCGCGGGTGGAGCGGCCAACTCCGTCGGTGCCGTCGGCGTGGTTGCCCGGCACCCGTCACCGCCCAACCTGGAGGGAAACCCACCGCTGGCGTGGGTTTCCCTCCAGGTTGACGTATGCCGCTCGCGCGGGTCAGGAATGGCGCCGCCGGTCAGTGATGCGCGCCCGCACCGGCAGCGGGCTCGACGAGCTCGACGAGGACTCCGCCGGCGTCCTTGGGATGGATGAAGTTGACTCGGCTGTCACTGGTCCCCCGTTTGGGGACCTCGTAGAGCAGCCGCACCCCGCGCTCGCGCAGGGTCGCACACACGGCGTCGATGTCCTGCACCCGGTAAGCCATCTGTTGGATCCCCGGACCGGACCGGGCCAGGAACTTCCCGATCGGCGAGTCCGGCGAAAGGGGCGCGAGCAACTGAATGCACGACCCCGAAGCCCCAACGGCCATCATCGCCTCGCGGACTCCCTGCTCCTCGTTGGTCTCCTCGTGGAGTAGCTGCATCCCGTAGATGTCCCGATAGAAGGCGATGGCAGCGTCGAGGTCGGGGACGGCAATGCCGACGTGGTCGATCATGGTGAACAAGGCAGCATCCATACCCGCAGACTAGGCGGGCGGCATACCTGCGTATGCCGCCCGCGCGCGGATGTGACGCCCTTCATGCTCGGGACCGGTGCCCCGACCTCCGGCTCGGGACTGCCCGTGTCGGTCGCGCCCCCGGTCGGACTGACCGGCGTGTGGTGCGTCCCACCTGCGATCCCCGGCCTGGCCCACACGCTCGCGGCTACAGTGGACGCACACCTGACCGCTCGCCCCGACCGCCCTTGGAGGCTGCGCTATGAGCTCGAACACCTCTGTCATCGTCGCCGGTGCCCGCACCGGCATGGGCCGCTTGTTGGGCTCGCTCAAGGACTTCTCGGCGACCGACCTCGGTGGCGTGGCCATCAAGGGCGCCCTGGAGAAGGCCGGCATCACCGGCGACCAGGTCGACTACGTCATCATGGGTCACGTCTTGCAAGCCGGTTGTGGGCAGGTCACCGCTCGCCAAGCTGCCGTCAAGGGTGGCGTCCCCATGGATGTCCCCGCGATCACGATCAACAAGGTGTGCCTCTCGGGCATCAACGCCATCGCCACCGCCGACCAGCTCATCCGCTCCGGTGAGTGCGAGGTCGTCGTCGCCGGCGGCATGGAGTCGATGACCAACGCTCCGCACCTGCTGGAGAAGTCGCGCGAGGGCTACAAGTACGGCACCGTGAAGATGCGCGACCACATGGACTACGACGCCTTGTGGGACGTCTACACCGACCAGGGCATGGGCAACCTCACCGAGTCGGCCAACAACGGCGACCGCGAGTTCAGCCGCGAGGAGCAGGATGCCTTCTCCGCGCGCAGCCACGAGTTGGCGGCCAAGGCATGGAAGGACGGCCTGTTCGACGACGAGGTCGTCCCGGTGTTCATCCCGCAGCGCAAGGGCGACCCGATCGAGTTCAAGGCTGACGAGGGCGTCCGCGCGGCCACGACGGCTGAGAGCCTGGCTGGCCTGCGTCCGGCCTTCCGCAAGGACGGCACGATCACCGCCGGTAGCGCGTCGCAGATCTCCGACGGCGCCGCTGCGGTCGTCGTCATGAGCAAGGCCAAGGCGCAGGCCCTCGGCCTGACCTGGCTGGCCGAGATCGGCGCCGCCGGCTACGTCGCCGGCCCCGACTCGACCCTGCAGTCCCAGCCGGCCCTCGCGGTCAAGAAGGCCTGCGCGAAGGAAGGCATCGCGCCCGCCGACCTTGACCTGCTCGAGCTCAACGAGGCCTTCGCCGCGGTCGGCCTGGCCTCGACCAAGGAGCTCGGCGTCGACCCCGACAAGGTCAACGTCAACGGCGGCGCCATCGCCATGGGCCACCCGGTCGGCATGTCCGGTGCTCGGATCGTCTTGCACCTGGCCAACGAGCTCAAGCGCCGCGGTGGCGGCGTCGGCGCGGCAGCCCTGTGCGGCGGCGGCGGCCAGGGCGACGCCCTCATCGTCCGCGTTCCCAAGGCCTGAGTTTCGCCCCGCGGGGAACCTCCCGGCTCCCCGCGGGGTTGTCAGCGTGTATGCCGCGTGGCGGCCCGACCCCCTGCGGGCGCCACG
>JBGAQN010000084.1:0-10669 GCA_044220725.1 Dermatophilaceae bacterium | reverse complement strand
AGATTGCGACCGAGCTGGCCCAGGAGTTGCTCGATGAGGGTGCACCGGGCATCCACTTCATCACGATGAACCGCTCGACGGCGACCCTGCAGGTGTGGGCCAACCTCAGTCTGGAGGCGGCCCAGTAGGTCAGTCGGGTGAGCCGGGCCCGGGTCGTTGGGGCAGGCGGGCGGTGTCGCCCCGACGGGACGGCGCGTCCCGCAAGGACCCCGCCGCGCTCGGCTGGCCGGTGCCTAGGCGCTCGCCCCACGAGTCATAGCGGGCCTTGAACCGCCGGATCCGCTTGAGGAGGAACAGCACGATCACCGCGCCCACGACGAGCAGCAGCCCGGCCATCGAGGCGGCCAGCCACGGGTTGGCGAAGGCGGTCGTCATCACGGCCGCCACGGTGACGTCCTCGGCGGTTGAGACGACGATGTTGCTGGCCGGCTCGGGCGAGGTGTTGACCGCGGCCCGGGTGCCGGCTTTGACCAGGTGGGAGAGCAAGGCGAGGATCCCGCCGGTCGCTGCCGTGAAGGCAGCGTTGAGGTCGGCGCTCTCGTTGCCGAGCAGATAGCCGAGCGTGGCACCGACGGCCCGCACCGCCACCGGGTCGTCAGCCACCCGCTCGAGTCGCTCGGTCACCGCACGCGGCACCGGCTGACCCGACAACTGCGTCATCCGCGCCAGCTGACGCACATTGGTCACCGGCATGAGCCCCGGGATGATCGGCAGATCACGGCCCCGGCCGACGACCCGGTCGCGCAGGTCGACATAAGCCGCCGCAGTGAAGAAGAACTGGGTGATCGCAAAGTCGGCCCCCGCGTCGGCCTTGCGGACGAGGACGTCGACGTCATGGTCCAGGCTCGGGCTCTCGGGGTGCCGGTCGGGGAAGGCCGCCACCCCGACCGTGAACGGCCCGAGCGTGCGAAGCAGCGCCACCAGCTCGTCGGCGTGATCCAGGCCCTCGGGATGAGGCATCCAGGCCTGGTCCAGCCCGCCCTGCGGATCACCGCGCAACGCCAGGACGTTACGCACCCCGACGTTGACGTAGTGCCCGATGATCGAGCGCAGTTCGGCGATCGAATGCCCCACGCAGGTGAGGTGCGCCATCGGCGTCAGCGTCGTCTCTTGGGCGATCCGGTCGGTCATCCGGATGGTCCGGTCGCGGCTGGAGCCACCTGCGCCATAGGTCACCGACACGAATGTTGGCCGGGTCTTCTCCAGGTCGCGGATGGCCTCCCAGAGTGCCGCTTCCCCCGCGTCGTCCTTGGGCGGGAAGAACTCGAAGCTGATCGACGGCCGGCCCTGGGCCAAAGCGTCCGGGATCGAGCGCACGAGGTGCGCAGCGCGCGGTAGGACGGCCATGACGTCAGCCTACGAGCCGGTATGCCGCCCGCTCGCCGCCCGTCCACGCCCCGGTACGCGCTCGCCCACCCTCCCCAGTTGCGTCACTCACCCCTTGGTCAGGACGCCTTGACGGTATGCCGCGCTCCGGCCTCGTCGATCCAGGTGATCGAGCGCAGCTGTCCCGCGCTGGAGTCGTCCGTCCCGGCGAGAGCGATGCCGACGAGCGTCACGTCAGTGCCGTCGATCGAGACATCCCCCCACGAGACGCCACCCGTGAACCGGGTCGGGGTGTCCCCGGTCACCGTCACCGATCGCGGGTGCCCGCGGACGAGGGCGTAGGCCATGTCGAACCCCCCACCATCTCCAGTGCGAAGAATCCCCTCGAAGCCCTCAGCCAGGGTGAACTCACCGACGAACAGCGGCCGGTCGGCCACCGAGCGGCTGACAGACACCCGGATGACGCCAGACTCGAGGCGCACGGCATACCAGAAGTCCCCGCCCTCGTTCCGGGCATCTCCTGCGCCCGCTCCGTCCACGTGCAGCAGACCCGGCCGGAGATGGCGGACGTCGCGGCCACCGATGGCGTAGGACAGCCCCGCGAAGGGCGAAACCAACTCGGGTGGCTGAGTGTGCAACACCGACACGACCGTCCGACCCGCCACGGTGAGCACCCGAAACGGTGCCACCTGTTCGATCGTCGGCGCGAGAGCTACCGCAACCGAGCCGGGATCGGGGAGATCCGCCTCGGGAATCAACACGAGCAGCTCCCACGGCCCGGGGTCCCCGGGATGAGGACCCCACGACAGCACCACCGGCCTCGACGGGCCATACCCCGCCAGCGATGTCGTGACGCTCCCGGTGTCCACCCGAACCCCGAACTCCCCACCCTCGACGAACACCTCCCGAGCCAGGGTCGGAGCATCGGTGGCCACCGTAACCAGCGGCGCCGTGGCTGGCTGCTCGGACAACCGGGCGCCCGAGCCTCCGGTCAGAGCCCAACCGGCCACCACCGCGACCACAGCCGCCGCCGCGACTCCGGCCACAGTGAACCGCTGTCGCCGCCGCACGGCCGCCCGCCCGAGAGCCAGCATCTCCGTCGGGTCGACCACGGGGTATGCCGCGGGCGCACCGTCTGCGGCCCGGTGCAGCCGGGCGCGCAGCAGGTCCTCGACCTCGGCCGTTGTCGCTCCACCCGTCGACCGGCTCACGTCGTCGTTCATCGGACGCCTCCTTCCGCAGCCACCAGATGCGTGCGCAGCGCGGCTATCGCCCGCGATGCGCTCGACTTCACTGTGCCTACCGAGATCCCCAGGGTGTCGGCGACCGCCTCTTCGGACAGGTCGCAGTAGTAGCGCAGGACGACGATGCGGCGCTGCTGCTCCGGCAGCCGCTTGAGCAGGCGCACCACGTCGTCACGCTCGTCCACGAGCCCCGACCCGTGCTCCCGGTCCGCGGCGGAGGCCCTCACCAGCTCCAGATCCGCGACCGGGACCTCACGACGCAGCCGCCGGAGCCGATCGATCCGCTCGTTGACCAGGATCCTTCGGCAGTAGGCCAGCGCTGAATCGGACCGGATCCGGGGCCAGTGGGCGTAGGCCTTTACCAGGGTCGCCTGAACCAGCTCCCGGGCGGTGTCGTCCGACCCGGTGAGCAGCCACGCCGTGCGCATCAGGCCGGGCGAGGCGACCGCGACGAAGCCCGTGAACGACTCGTCCCGCTCATTGGTGCTGGGTGCCATGTCCGGCCCTTTCGATGCTGTCTCCATCCTCTACGGGCAGGGGCCCCGGAAGGTTGCCTCGGTCCCGGCCCCGTCAGCGGACCCCATTAGGCTGGGTCGACGAGTTCGCGCGCGGCATACACCCGGTATGCCGCTAGCCCTGGAAGGCCGCCCGGTGACCAACCCCCTGGACCGCGAGTCGCTGCGCTCCCGGGTGCAGGCGGCCCTCGCGGCCGAGCTGGACCACCAAGAGCGGGTCCTGGCGGATCTCGACGAAGATCTCACCCTTCTTCTCGAGCCGGTCCGGGCCCTGCTCGCCGGTGGCAAGCGCCTGCGAGCAGCCTTCGCCTATTGGGGCTATCGGGCCGCAGGCGGCGGCGATTCCGACGCGCTCGCACGGTTCGTCAGTGTCATGGAATTGTTCCAGGCGGCCGCGCTGCTGCACGACGACGTCATGGACGGCAGTGACACCCGCAGAGGGATGCCGTCCGCCCACCGGGCCGTCGCGGCGGTCCACGCGGAGCGCGGTTGGACGGGCAGCAGCGATCGATTCGGGGAGGCCACCGCGATCCTGGCCGGCGACCTGTGCCTGCAGTGGACCGACGAGGTCTACTCCACGAGCGGGCTGCCCGCCGAGCACCTCGCTCGCGGTCGGGCGACGTTCGACCGGATGCGCACCCAACTCATGGGCGGCCAGTTCCTCGACATGCTCGAATCGGTGCGCGGGTGGGACGAGCGCTCGACCGAGGATCGCATCGCTGCGGCTCGCAAGGTGATCCGCTTCAAGAGCGCGAAATACACCATCGAACAGCCCCTGCTCATCGGGGCGTGGGCCGGCGGCGTGGACCCGGCAGCGGTCCCTGCCCTGTCGGACTACGGGCTGGCGCTGGGCGAGGCATTCCAGTTGCGCGATGACCTGCTCGGTGTTTTTGGCGACCCCGAACAGACCGGCAAACCGGCCGGCGACGATCTGCGCGAGGGCAAGCGCACGGTGTTGATGGCCTACACCCTCGATGTCGCCGACCAAGGTCAGCGGACGCAGGTGGCCCACGGGTTCGGGCGGCCGGACTTGGACCTGGCCGGCGTCGACGCGCTGCGCGAGGTGATTCGAGCCACGGGAGCTGTCGATCGGGTGGAGGCGGACATCGCCCGCCGCACGACCGAGGCGACCGAGGCGCTGGGGCGCGCCGCGGCATACCTGCAGCCGTTGGCGACCACCGCGCTGGGCGAGTTGGTGGTCTTGGCGACCGATCGGGTGACCTGACCCTGCGTCGTGCGCTAACGCGACGGGACCGCGTCGAAGCGCTGGTAGATCCGCCACGCACCGTTGGCGGTGCCAGATTGCGCCACCGTGTCGGTCAGCCGGAAGCCGTAGGCCGTCGGATCGATGAGCTGACCTGCCTGGGTGGAGCCGTCGAAGAAGACGAGCTGGACGTAGTTGTCCGCCAACGCCGCGCGGATCGCCTCCAGATCCGTCAGGCCCTCGTAGCGGAAGCTGCCCGGGTAGGTCGCCTGCACCTGCCACGGCTCCAGGCGACCCCACATCGCGTGTTGCACCGGTTCGGGCGACTCCCCGATCATCCGGATCCACGGCATCGCGTCGACGGCGTAGTTCACCTGGCGGATCAGCGGTGCGGAGTCGGGCCAGCCATCGAACACCTGCTGGGACTGGGCCAGTCCGGTGGTCAGGGCGGCATACCCGACGGCGACCAGGGCCGCCCACCCAAAGCGCACCCTGGCCAGTTTGGCCAGCAGCATCCCGGCACCCGGCACCGCGAGCGCGACCGCGAGCCCGAGGTATGCCGTGGGGTCACCTCCGGCGAGGGCCTGCCGCGCGGCGAGCACGGCGACACCGAACGCCAGGGCCCGGACGACCGCCAGGTCAGGCCCAGACACGACCCGGGACGCGAGCAGGGCCAACCCCAGAGGCACGAGCGTCCAGGCCACGGTGTGCAGGAGCACGGAGCCAACATTCGGGCCCATTGGGATGGTGATAAGGGTGGCCCAAGCACCGACTGCCCATTGCGGCCCCACGACGACGAGGGCCAGCACGGGCGCTTGGATCACACCGAGGAGCAGAGCCAGACGGACGTGCTGTCGGGCGGCGACCGGCCCGGCCGCTTTCGCCTTCGCAAGGACAGCCGCGAGAACGAAGGGCACCGCCAGGAGCGTGGGATAGCTGACCATGGCGGACAGCCCGATAAGGCATCCCGCACCCAGTGCGCCAGTCAGGGCGCGCCGGTGATGATCGCCACACCCCATCGCACGGAGGCCGAGCGCACTTCCACACAGGAGCAGGGCAAGCCCGAGGCTGCTTGGGAGGGCCAGACGGGCGTGCACCAGCACGGGGCCGCTGCTGGCAAACAGGAGGGCAGCCAGGGTGCCTGGGCGCCAGCCGTGCCCCGTGTCGAAGAGCGCGTCCGTGCTGACAACAACGGCGACGGTCGCAAGCGCCATGAGCAGCAGCGACATGATCCGAACACCGAGCAGGCCACCCGCGGACTCCACGAGACTGGCCAACGGTGGATACAGAGATGGCACTCCGCCGTAGAAGGTGTCCGGCCGACTGTAGACATCTTCGCCGGTGCCCCAGGAGCGCCTGATCCACGAGCCGGTGAACAGCCCGAGCGCCTCATCAGCGCGGACCGAGTTGTCCAGTCGCAGGCTGAGGATCGCCAAGACGGCGAGTGCAGCCCACAACGGTCTATGTCGCAGCAGGTGGAAGCTGGCCTGCGATCGTGGGGCCGTGCCCAACTCCGCAATCACGATGGCCCAGCGCGCCAAGGGTGCCGGCGCTGCGTGCCGGGAGGAGTAGGGCTGAGTGCGAGACACCGTCACCGATCACGGACTCCGGCCGAGTGCGTCTGCAGAGGCGCCACAGCCAGGCCCCGACGCCGGCCGCCGGGGACCATCGCATCCAGTCGGTCGGGATCGAGGGTTTCGGGCGGTTCGGGCTCAGACTGAGGCTGGCCGACCTCGTGCCGTTCAGGGGCCCGATGTCTCCCTCCAGTCGCTCGCTGGGCTCTGACGGCACGCCGCGTGACCTGCCACTGCCGAGCCGCCAGCCAGGCGACCGGCCAGAGGATGTAGGCCCCTAGCGCCGCGAAAAGCACGGTCGCCCAATAGGCAGCGATGCCATAGACCCAAACGCCGTGCACGAGACCGCCAAAGGCCACCATCTGGGTGATGAGGAGATAGGGGACCATGAATCGGCGAACCCGGGCCGCAAGGTGGACCGTGCCCTGCACGCGACCGGACGGGACCCATTCCTCGGAGCGGCCGGAGAGCATGTCGACGATGCAGAACAGGTGCGCGAAGCCATAAATGGCTTGCACGCGAAGCACATCGACGCGCCAGGTCACGTGACTCACCACGGGCAGGACGACAAACCAGAGCACGACGACCCCGATGAGCGGCAGCATGTTGATCGGCGCGATGTGTTGGGGCAGCCACAACACCATGACCAAGAGAGGCGCGGGTGCGATGAGGGCGTTGAGTGCGGTCGTGACGTAATAGAGCAGGCCGGACCAAAAGCTCAATCGCTGCATGCGGGTCAACGTGGGATCGCGGCGGAAGGCTCGATCGGTGAACAGGCTGAGGGTCCCCTCACACCAGCGGTATTGCTGAGCAATGAACCGATCGAGATCATCCGGGCAAGTGCCCTTGCTCAGCAGCGCTGGCACGTAGCGGACCCGAAAGCCTGCGCGGCCCATGTGGACACCGGTAAAGACATCCTCACTGTGGCCGATCTGAGGAAATCCACCGATCCGGTCCAGTGCGGCCCGGCGATAGATCGCCGAGGTGCCGACGCAGATGGCCGCCCCCACCGCATCCCGGGAGGGTTGGATGAACCGGAAGAACAACTCCTGGGTGGCGCCGGCGCAGCGCTGCAGCCAGGTCTGGGACGAGCGGACGTCGAAGTACTGCGGCGTCTGGACGATTCCGACTGCCGGGTCGTCCAGGTAGGGCAGCGTTTCTCGGAGAAATTCTGGGCGCGGTACGAAATCGGCGTCCAGCAGGAGAATGGCGTCACCGCTGCTGTGCGTCAGGCCATACTGGAGGTTGCCCGCCTTCTTGAACGCCGACGTCTTCCGCGCGAGATAGTGATAGCCCCAGTGGGCCGCGAGACTAGCTACCTCGGAGCGGTCGGCGTCGTCGAGGACGTAGACCACCAATTCCCCTGGGTAGGACAACCGCGCGACGTGGGCGTAGGTGTTCTCCAATAGCGCTAACGGCTCCCCGCAGGTCGGGAGGAAGACGTCGACCGAGGGGTATGCCGCCGGCCGCCATCCGCTGGTCACGCGCCGATGGCTGTGCATCGTCACCCGCCGGGCCATGGTCGATGTGCGCAAGGTGACCAGCTGTTCCACCAGCCAAAGCACCAATGGAACAAAGAACAGCACAGTGGCCGGAGAGTGTGTGGCCATTCCGCCCATGCTCACTGCGACGCCAAGGAACGCCAGTGCGGAAGCGTAGAAGAGCCACCGGTGTTGCGGCGTCGCCAGGTAGGCCACCTTCTCAGGACGAGTCGGTGGCAGCGGCAGGTCGAGCGTGGGCGCACCCCTCGAACCCCGGCGCCCGCGCAGGGCAATATCCATCGGCTCCCGAACCCCCTCGTGAGCAATCTCCGCATCGGCCGACAGCCCCCGGACCGTGTGCCGACGTGGCGCCCCCACCACATCGACCGGCCCGCGCCGACCCTTAACAACGCCGAAACTAACACCGGTCGGTAACGTCGCCAAGGATGTCCCACCCGATTGTTAACCCTGGTTTATCGGATACCCAGAATGTGGGCCTGGGACGGGAGCGTCAGAAAGCCAGGGCTTGAGCCCTCCGGCGGATCTCGGTCTTGAACCCTGCTGCCAGGGCCGCCAGCGGAGTGCCCCCACCCGGCAACGTGGTGTCGACAGTGTGCAACCACCGGATGATCTCCAGGTCGCTCATTCCCCCGTCCGCGAGGACGGTGAAGGTGCCTTTGAGCTCCGGCCGAGGACCGTCGGGCCCGAGGAAATCGGTCGGCACGGCCAGCGCCCGATGGGGGCCCACCCGGTGCGTGAGCAGCTCCCGGTCGGCCAGGTGTCGGCGGACTCGAGACAACGGCACGCCATAGCGCGCCGCAATGTCGGGCAGATAGGACCAGTCACCGACGAGCGCCTCCAAGGCGGCGGCCTCGTCGGCGGGGTCGGAAACAGAATGCGGTTCGGCCACGCGCCCAAGCCTGCCAGAACCGGCCCACCGCTGCCGTTAACGCGCAACCCACGGACCGGTATGCCGCGCCTATCCGGTATGCCGCGCCTATGAGGTGGGCGCGACGCGTGCTCTGATGCGTCAAGAGTCCGTGTATGCCAAGTGCATGGCCGTGAAGACGATCACGATTGACCTGGAGGCATACGACCGGCTCAGTCGCCTCAAAGACGGCGATTCATTCTCACAGGTCATCAAGAAGTACCTCCCGGCCGTGGGATCGACTGCCGGCGACCTGCTCGTCGCCCTGGACGGCAGCTCGGTGTCGGAGGAGACGGTGGACCGGATCGCCGAGGCCGTCGAGGGGCGGCGTCACAGTCCGGTCCGAGAGCCCTCCTGGTGATTCACCTCGACACGACCTTCCTTGTCGACGCCATCCGGGAGTCGCGGCGCGGACAGAATGGACCGGCACGGCAGTGGCTTGCGCGCCATCGCGGAGAGGCCCTGGCGATGAGCATCTTCGTTCGGGCTGAGGTCCTCGTCGGCGCCGAGTTGCACGCTGAACCCCTCCAGGAGCGCCGTCGCGTCTTGGCACTCTGCGGAAACCTCCCCGTCGTGCTGCCAGATGAGCGGCTTGCGGATACGTATGCCGGGGTGCACGCGAGCCTGCGCAGGCAGGAGACTCCGCTGGCAACGATGGACCTCCTCATCGCCTGCCTGGCGCTGAACGAGGGAGCCCCGCTTCTCACGGCGAACCAGAGTCACTTCTCGCACATCCACGGTCTACGAGTGCTCGACTACTCGTGACCCACGAGCAACTGATCACCCCGGCGGCGTTGGGCCGAAAAGGGATGCGGCGCGTTGAGTGGGATGCTGGACTGATCCAGTGACCGTCACGTCGAGAACGCCGTCGGTGGAGGGCCTTTCCCCCGTGGTGGCCGCTTTGGCGTCGTTCCAAGCCGATGACAACGGTCCGGCGCACTTGCACCCTGGCGACGTTGGTTGGAGTCAGAGGGACGGTGCCGAGTCCGTCGCGAAGTCGATGCGGGTCTGGGAACGCGACGGTGAACCCATTGTCATCGGCATGGGTGACGACGCCGTCATCCGTCTGGCAGTCTCGCCCACGGTCGCGAGCGACGAGGCGGTGGCAGCGGCAATCGCCGCTGACCTGACTGGCGACGGTGGCTTCGGTGACGGCGTGGGCAGCGCGGAGGTCAGATATGGTGACGCGCTGCGGCGCGCGCTGCAATCGCGTGGGTGGACCGAGGGCGAGGCGTGGGCCTGCTTCACCGCGGACCTGTCTCGCCCGATCCCGGAGCATGGGCTACGGCTAGAGGTCGTCGACGGCACCACCGAGCAGACCCCCGACGAGGCGATCGTGCGCGACGTCGTGAACGCTCACCTGGCGTCCTGGGAGCGGTCGACCTTCAGCACGGCGAAGTTTCACGCCATGGTGGGAGGGTCGGCCTTCCGCCGGGCCAGGTTCTTGGTCCTGTACGCCGGGGACATCCCCGTTGCGACAGCCTGCGCCTGGTCCGCCGGCCGGGGGCGCCCGGGGCTCATCGAGCCACTGGGCGTGGCTCGCGAGCACCGCGGTCACGGATACGGCCGCTCGATCGTGAACGCCTGCGCCATAGCCCTGCGCGACATGGGTGCCAGCTCGATGCGGGTCGCGACGCCGGTGACCCAGTGGCCCGCAGTTCCCCTCTACGCGGCCACCATGCGTCGGCTACCTCACGTCCGCGACTTCGTCCGCCCCGCTTAGCGAGCCCCCCGAACTCCTGCGGTAACGCGCACCGTCGTGCCGGGAATGACCGAGCATGGACGGTATGCCGCCCCGCCGCGACGCCGCGTGGTTCGCCGCGTTCTTCGCCGCCCACCACCGGGACGTGCTGCGGTATGCCGCCCGCCGCGTTCCGGATGAGGCGGACGACATCGTTGCCGAGGTTTTCGCCATCGTGTGGCGCTCGCGGACCCGCGTGCCCGAGCCGGCCACTGCGTGGCTTTACGCGACCGCCCGCCATGTCATCCTCCACCACCACCGGGGGGCGGCTCGGCGAGCCCGGCTGGCATCGCGGTTGGCTGGGGTGGGCCGCGACGCCACCCAGGACACCACCGACCCCAGCGACGCGGTCGCCGATCGGGTCGATGCCCACGCGCGTGCGGCAATCCTGTTGGCTCGGCTGCCGGCACGGGATGCCGAGGTGCTCCGATTGTGGGCCTGGGAGGGTCTGGAAGGCGCGGACCTCGCCACCGCGCTGGGCTGTTCCGTCGGGGCAGCCCGAGTCCGGTTGCATCGGGCCGTGCGGCGATCTCAGGCCCTGATCGCCCTTTCCCCGGTCGCCGATCTGTTCCCAGACACGCAGAGCGCGCCACGTGACGACACCCTTGTGGAGACGACATGACGACCGACCTTCGCATCCTCTTGCAGGCCGTCGA
>JBGAQN010000008.1:0-62520 GCA_044220725.1 Dermatophilaceae bacterium | reverse complement strand
GACGAGGTGGATCCACTCGGCTCCCTCGTCCTGCCAGCGTTTGGCCGCCAGCCAGGGGTCGCCGAACTTCCAACCCGATCCGGCGACGCCCTGCTGGAGTTGCACGGCACCTCCCTCGGAAATGTCGACCGCGGGGAGGAGCTGCAGACGGGGCACGGAGTTCACTGGGGGTTCGCTTCCGGGGTAGGGGCCTGGTCCTGGGGGGTGGCGGGGGCGTCCTGGGGTATGCCGCGCGCCTGGCTTTCCGGGTCCACCTGGCTGCCCGGGTCCACGTGACGGTCCGGGTCACCGGCCACGGCGATCTCGGCGCGGTGTCGCCACAGCATGTAGCCCAGGCCGATGACGACAACGAGAGCGAGGAGCCCGATGCGGGCGGGCCAGGACAGGTTGAGCAACGTGGTCACCGCGAGCATGCCGATGGCCGACCCGACGGTCGAGGACAGCCCGGGGCGACGTCGGCGGCGGGTGGGATACCACCGGTTCGTCGTCGAGCGGCGGCGCGTCGTGGTCGAACGACTCGCCGTCGACGTCCGACGCCGGGGGCGGGGGGATCGGGACGCGCTCATAGGGATTTCACCCAGTTCTCCAACAGGTGTGCGCCCGCGTCACCGGACTTCTCGGGGTGGAACTGCGTGGCCATCAGCGGCCCATTCTCCACAGCGGCCACGAAGGGCCCGCCGTGCTCGGACCAGGTCACCTTCGGCGCGCGCGGGGCGAACGTGCCGTGGGGTTCCAGCGTCCAGGACTGCACGGCATACGAGTGGACGAAGTAGAAGCGCTCGGCCTGCACGCCAGCGAACAGCGCTGAGCCGACAGCCGCCCGCACCGGTGACCACCCCATGTGCGGGACGACGGGAGCAGCCAGTCGCTCCACCAGGCCCGGCCACTCCCCCAGCCCCGCCTCCAGGTGAGCTGCCGACTCGGTGGAGCCGTCGAAGAAGACCTGCATCCCCACGCAGACCCCCAGCACGGGGCGTCCTCCGGCGAGCCGAACCTCGATGACCCGCGGTCCGTCGGCAGCTCGAAGCCCGGCCATGCACGCATGGAAGTTGCCGACCCCCGGGACGAAGAGGCCGTCGGCAGCCAGGGCCAGCGCGGCGTCAGCCGTGAGCGTGACCTGCGCCCCGACCCGTTCGAGGGCTCGGACAGCCGAGCGGACGTTGCCGCTGCCATAGTCGAAGACGACGACCGTGGGGCTCATCGGCCTCCCTCAACCTCCTCCCGCCAGCGCCGGACCTCGTGCACGGTCCGGTCGAACCTGGCGACATCCTCTCGCGACGGTTCGACGAGCATGGCACCCGGCTCAGCGGAGGCTGCCCGATCTCCCACGGCCAATGCCGCCCCAGGCAACCGCATCACCTCGAAAAGGTCCTGCACGACCCGGTCCGCAGTGCCGCGGCCGTCGGCGAGCATTCGGGCCGCCACCTCGCGTTGGTCCGGATGACCGGCGATGTCCGCGAGTCGCCCGACCGTGCCGGGCGTCAAGGTGGCGGGTCGGACCAGCCCCGCGCCGGGCTGCCAGATGAGCCAGGACCGTCGCGGGCGCACGACGGCCGGGATGACGCTGACTACCAGGCGCTTACCCACGAGGGCAACCCCGATGGCTGGCAGCAACCGGCGCTTGACTCGGCGCCCGAGTAAAACACCCATGGCATCATCGAATGGCGCCGCGGCCCAGGACCGAGTGCCGTGGGGAACGACAGCGGTCCAGCCACCATCCAGCGGCACGACGACGACGGGGCTGAGCCCACTCAACGCCCACTCGCGCGTGTGGGCTGCCTCGCCACGGACGAGCATCATTCCGGGGGCGGTGGTACCGCGCCTTGCGTCCGGGTCAGCATCGAGTCCAGCAGCGCTCGACCCGGCGGCCGCGCCGGGCTCGGGGCCGGTGCCCACGTCGGGGCTCACTGCGACAGGGTCCCCTTCGCACTGGGTATGCCGTGCACCCGCGGATCGCGCGCCACGGCCGCCCGCAGCGCGCGAGCGACGGCCTTGAACTGTGCCTCGACGATGTGGTGGGGGTCCCGACCGGAGAGCACGCGAACATGCAGGGCGATGCCGGCATGGTGTGCGAGGGTCTCGAAGACGTGCCGGGTCAGCGACCCGACATAGCTGCCGCCGATGACGACGAACTCCTGCCCGGTCGGCTCGCCCGTGTGCACGCAATAGGGCCGCCCCGCAACGTCGACGACGGCCTGGACCAGGGCCTCGTCCAGCGGGACCGTGGCGTCGCCGAACCGGCTGATGCCACGCTTGTCCCCCAACGCTTCGCGCAGCGCGTCGCCCAGGCAGATCGCCACGTCCTCGACGGTGTGGTGGGCGTCGACCTCGACGTCCCCGGTGGCGGTGATGTCCAGGTCGAGCAGGGCGTGCTTGGCCAGCGAGGCGAGCATGTGGTCGTAGAACCCGACGCCGGTCGACACGGAACTGCGGCCGGTGCCGTCCAGATCGACCGTCAGCTCGACGCTGGACTCGCTGGTGGTCCGGCGCACGGTGGCACAGCGGGCGGGCTGGTCGCTCATGCGGTGGCTCCTTGGCTCACGGCGGACGGCAGCTGGGAATCGAGACGGTGCTCGGCGGGCAACCCCGCCGTGGCGTCGAGGAACGCGGTGGTCTCCTCTGGCGTGCCGGCGGTCACCCGCAAATGGTGGGCGATGCCGACGTCGCGCACCAACACGCCCTGTGCCAGCAACGCTTCCCAGGTGGCAGCGGAGTCGACGAGCCCTCCGAACAAGACGAAGTTGGCATCGCTCGGCACAGGTGGAAACCCTTGCGCCGCAAGGGTGTCCACGATCCGGTCCCGCTGGGCCTTGATCGCCTCGACCTCGGCAAGCAGGCTCGCCCGGTGAGCCAACGCGGCCCGAGCGATGGCCTGGGTCGGACTGGACAGGTGGTAAGGCATCCGCACCAACCGCAGCGCGTCGACCACCTCGGGCGCCGCCACGAGATAGCCGAGCCGCCCGCCGGCGAGCGCGAACGCCTTGCTCATCGTCCGGGTCACCACGAGCTGGGGGTATGCCGCGAGCAGACTCAGCGCCGACGGCGTCCCCGGTCGGGCGAACTCGGCATACGCCTCGTCGACGACGACCACGGCGTCCGGTGCGGCATCGAGCACCGCCCGGACGACCGCGAGGTCCAGCGCCGTCCCGGTCGGGTTGTTGGGCGAGCAGAGGAAGACGACGTGCGGCGCACTCTCCCGCACCTGGGCGACGACGTCGGACGCGGTGAGCTCGAACGGCCCGGCCGGCCCGCCCCGATGCCCGTCGACCCACGTCGAGCCCATCGTCCGGCTGATGATCGGGTGCATCGAGTAGGCGGGGGTGAAGCCCAACGCGACTCGCCCCGGTCCGGCGAAGGCCTGGACGACATGCTGGAGCACCTCGTTGGACCCGTTGCCCGCCCACACCTGGGCCGCCTCGACGGCGACCCCAGTCTGCTCGGTGAGCCAGGCCGCCAGATCCTCGCGCAGCGCGGTGAACTCCCGGTCGGGGTAGCGGTTGAGCTCGCTCGCGCACCCGGCCACCGCGACGGTGATCGCCGCGACGACGTCGGGGGGCACGGCATACGAGTTCTCGTTGGTGTTCAGCCGCACGGGGACGTCCAGTTGCGGCGCTCCGTATGCCGTCTGCCCGCGCAGGTCCTCGCGCAACAGTCGAGCGACCCGCGCCGCCGCGGTCGTCATCGGGCCGGCACCTCGTCGCCGAACCGGGCCGTCACGGCCTGGCCGTGCCCGGGCAGATCCTCGGCCTGGGCCAGGGTGACAACGTGGTGGGCGACCCCGCGCAGGGCGGCCTGGTCGTAGGTGACGACGTGGATGCCGCGCAGGAACGACTGCACCGACAGCCCGCTGGAGTGGACGGCCGAACCGGCAGTGGGCAGGACGTGGTTGGAACCGGCGGCATAGTCGCCCAGGCTCACCGGCGACCAGGGACCGACGAAGATCGCGCCCGCGTTGTGGATCCGCGCGGCCACCGCCTGCGCGTCCCGGGTCTGGATCTCGAGGTGTTCGGCGGCATAGACGTCGCAGACGAGCACCCCGGCGTCGAGGTCATCGACGAGGACGATCCGCGACTGGCGGCCGGTGAGCGCCTCCCGGATCCGCTCGCCGTGCTTGGCGTCGGGCACCCGGCGGGCCAGCGCCGCGTCGACGGCGTCGGCGAGCGCCTCGCTGTCGGTGACGAGCACCGAGGCTGCGAGCGGGTCGTGCTCGGCCTGGCTGACCAGGTCGGCCGCCACGTGTTCGGGGTCGGCACTGTCGTCGGCGAGCACGGCGATCTCCGTCGGCCCGGCTTCGGCGTCGATGCCGACCAAGCCCTGGACGAGTCGCTTGGCCGCCGTGACCCAGATCGAACCCGGCCCCGTGATGAGCGAAACCGGCTCGCAGACCAGCGTTTCCGTGACGCCTTCCGGGCCGGTGACGGTCTCCTCGAAGCCGTAGGCGAACATGGCGATCGCCTGGGCGCCGCCGGCGGCATACACCTCGTCGACACCCAGCAACGCGCAGGTCGCGAGGATCGTCGGGTTGGGGTAGCCCATGAACACGCCCGTGTTCTCCCGCTGCGGCGGGCTGGTCACCGCGAGCGAGCCCACGCCGGCTGCCTGGGCGGGGACGACGTTCATCACCACGCTGGAGGGGTAGACGGCCAGGCCGCCGGGGACATAGAGCCCGACCCGGTCGACCGGCACCCAGCGCTCGGTGACCGTGCCACCATCGACGACGCGGGTGGTGACGTCGGCCCGACGCTGGTCGGCGTGGACGAGGCGAGCCCGTCGGATCGATTCCTCCAGCGCGGCGCGCAGGCCTGGCTCGAGCTGATCGAGGGCGGCCTGCAGGACGGCAGCCGGCACCCGCAGCTGCGGCGGCACGACCCCGTCGAACCGCTCGGACAGCTCACGCAGCGCGGCGGCCCCGCGATGAGCGACGTCCTGCACGACGGGGCGCACCGCTTCGGCGGCGGCAGCCACGTCGAACTCGGCCCGTGGGAGCACCTCACGCAGGGTGCGCCGCGACAGGCGTGAGCCACGCAGGTCGGTCCGGTTCATCACGGGGCAAAGTCTAGGCGGGTATGCCGCCCACCCTCCGGTGCGTCCACCCGAGGCTCAGATGGGCAGCGGCATCGGCAGCGCCATGCTGGCCGGTTGAGGGCAAGGATGGTGGCATGCACATCCCCCTGCAGGGCTTGGTCTCGGTGGACACGGCAGCGGATCTGATCCGGTTGGGGGTCGTGCTCGCGGCCCTCGTGGGGCTGGCAGCCGCGGTCAGCAGGGCTGGAGGCCTGGGCTACTCCGGGGCCCAGCTCACGGCTGCGGGCCGGGCGACCGTGCAACTGGCCGTCGTCGGCTCAATCATCGCGGCCGTGCTGGACTCGTGGTGGCTCACCGCAGCCTTCGCCGCCCTCATGGTGAGCGTTGCGTCGGTGACGGCCGGGCGCCGTGTGGCGCCGGCGCCGTCCCGCGGGTGGGTGTGGGGTTTCGTCCCGGTGTGTGTGGGTGCGCTGCCGGCGGCGACGATCCTGCTGGTCACCGGGGTGGTCCCCCTCGTCCCGATCGCCCTGGTTCCGGTGGTCGGGATCCTCGTCGGCGGCGCGATGACCGCGACCACGTTGGCCGGTCGCCGGATCCAGGACGCCCTGCGGTCGCGGCACGGCGAGGTCGAGGCTGCGTTGTCGTTGGGTCTGCTCGACCGGGACGCGCGACTCCTGGTCACCCGCACCGATGTCGGTCTTGCTCTCGTGCCTGGGCTCGACCAGACACGGACGGTCGGGTTGGTTACTCTCCCAGGGGCATTCGTGGGAATGCTGCTCGGCGGCGCCACGCCGTTGCAGGCCGCCGCCGTGCAGTTGGTCGTGCTCGTCGCCCTGCTGCTCGTCGCCGCCGTAGCGACCGTGCTCACCCTGGAGTTGTCGGCGCGGGGGGCGTTCTCGGCCTCACGATCCGCCTGATCCCGCTCAGCTCGGCTCAGCCGCGGTCGGCGGCACCGAGCAGGTCAAGCAGCACGGCCCACTCCCAGGCGATCTCCCGCCAGGCCTGGTAGCGCCCGGACCGGCCCGCATGCCCGGAGGTGAGCTGGGTGCGCATCAGGAGAGGACGACATACCGGATCGTCGGTCACCCGATCACGAAGGCGGGCCATCCACTTGGCCGGCTCGGTGACGAAGACGCGCGTGTCGTGGACGCTCGTCGTCACCACGACGGCCGGGAAGTCGCCCTCGGGGACCGTCTCGTAGGGGGAATAGGCGCCAATGCGCTCGTATGCCGCGGGGTCACCGATCGGGTCGCCCCACTCCTGCTGCTCGGTGACGGTCAGCGGCAGGGCAGGGTCGAGCATCGTCGTGAGGACGTCGACGAACGGGACCTGGACGAGGATCGCCCGGAATCGGCCCGGGCTTCGTGTCGCGGCCGCGGCGACCAACAAGCCTCCTGCTGAACCGCCCTCAGCCGCAATGCGATCCGGGGCCGCCCAACCGTGTTCGACGAGCGCCTCGGCGCAGGCCAGCAGGTCGGTGAAGCTGTTCTCCTTGTGTTCCAGTCGGCCCTGGACATACCAGTCCCAGCCGAGCTCGGTGCCGCCGCGGACGTGGGCGATCGCGAAGACGACCCCGCGGTGCAGCAGCGAGAGCCGGGCCACGGAGAACCACGGATCGGACGAGATCCCATAGGCGCCGTAGCCGTAGAGCAGCGCCGGTGCCGTCCCATCCGGCTGCACGTCGGCGTGATGGACAAGGGACACCGGGACGGCGACGCCGTCGGGGGCTGTGGCCCAGATCCGGGTCTCGCGCAGGGCGTGCAGGTCGACGCCCGGCACGGGATGGGCCTTGAGCAGGAGGAGCTCGCGGGCGGCGACCGCGTACTCGTAGACCGCGGGCGGCGACGCCATCGAGGTGTGGCACACCTGAACGGTCGACGAGGCGGGGTCGGGGGTCGAGCCTAGGGTGAGGGTGCCCGTCGCGCCGGGGAAGGTGAGGTCGTGCGGCATACCGAAGCCGCCCGGCCCGGTCCCCACCACCGGGATGAACCGCAGCGCCGTCAGCCCGTCGACCCGCAGGCTGAGCACCACGAAATCGGCGAATGCGTCGACGCCCGTGACGAATTCGTCGGGAGTGGTCCAGCTCAGATCGACCAGGTCGGCGACCTGCGACCCCGGCGCCGGGAGCCACCCGACCTGGAAGTTGGCCCGGTCGGCGTTGTGCAGGACGAGCAGCCCGTCAGCAACGGGCTCGACGTCGTAGATGACGTCGTCGCGCCGGGGCAGCACGCTGCGCGGCGCCTCCAGCGGGTCCGCCGCATCGACGAGCCACACCTGGGCGGTTGTCTTGGAGGACGAGGACAACACGACCCACCGGTCGTCGGCCGTCGCCCCGACGCTGAGGAAGAACCGCTCATCCGGCTCGGCGAGCACCAGCACGTCGGTCTGCGTCGGCGCGCCCAGCTCGTGGCGCCAGATCTCGTGCGGGCGCCAGGCATCGTCCTGGCGGGTGTAGAACACGTGACGGTTGTCCATCGACCAGGCCAGACCTTCGCCGATCCGGCGAACCTGCTCGTCGAGGATGTCGCCCGTGGCGATATCGCGCACGACCAGGTCATAACACTCCTCGCCGTCCCAGTCGGCCGACCAGGCCAACAGTCGACCGTCAGGGCTCACCTCCCTGGCGCCGAGCGCGAAGAAGTCCCCGTCGCCCGCTTCGAGGTTCTCATCGAGCAGGACCTGTTCGTGGGCAGGGGCCCGCTGTCCGTCGAGCACCGGGCGGGCCGGCGAATCGGCGACGGCGACCCGCCCGTGAACGGGGTATTCGGCACCCTCAATAGTCCGGGCGTAGTACCACCAGCCGCCATGCTGGACCGGAACGCTCAGGTCGGTCTGGACCGTGCGGGCCTTGAGTTCAGCGACGATCCGCTCGACAAATGGGTCAAGATGGGCGCTGCGGGCCGCGGCATACGCGTTCTCCGCCTCGAGATAGGCGCGCAAGCGCGGGTCGCAGCGATCGGCCATCCACGCGTAGTCGTCCACGACCGTGTGGCCGTGCGCCGTCCGCGACCGCGGGTCCCGCGGGGCCCGTGGGGCCTGAGGTGCCTGACGGGCCTGCGGGGCGCTCGGGCCGCGAGGCCTGGATGGGACGGTGGGCACGCGCGTCACTCTAGTGAGCGCGCGACCCGGCTCGCCGGCGAGGAAACCGCGGCGGGTATGCCGTGTGAACACGACACGACCCGCCGCGGCTTATCCCCCTCTACCGCACCGACCCGACCCGTCGTCTCCCCACGACAAGCGCATCGACGCACGGCGAGGAAGCCCCTGAACCACGGCGAACTGGAACCCCCAGACCCCCTGGCTCATACTCCCGGCAGGAATTGTCCCTCATGGTCCGCGATGCGGGTAGAGATCTGGGCCAATTGATCCCTCAACCAGTTGGAGCTGCAGCATCGGCCCAGGGCACCGGCATCCGGACCGTCTCGAAGACCCGTGGAGTCCCGTCGACGGGGTCGCGCAACTCCAGCCGCTGGGCGACGAGCCCGAGCGGCGTCGTGAAGTCGCCGGAGTCGACCTCCCGAATCGTCGGATAGAGCGGGTCGCCACAGATGGGGATGCCGAGGTGGGCCAGGTGGGCCCGCAACTGGTGGGTCCGGCCGGTGGAGGGACGCAGCCGGTAGAGCCCCAGCCCCCTCGACTCGTCCCTGGCAACGAGCTCGATCTCGGTGCGGCTGTTGGGGGTTCGATCCGGGATGATCCGGGCCTGCAGCTGCCCGTGCGGCTTGTCAAGATGAACCTCCACGACCGCGGGCGGGTCTGCCTCGGGCAGTGGCGCGCACGCGAGGTAGTCCTTGGTAGCGCCACCGGTGGCGAACACCTGCTGGTAGGCACCCCGCCAGCGCTGTTCGGTCGTCAACACGAGGACACCGGACGTCAGCCGGTCCAGGCGGTGGGCGGGCGCGAGGCGCGGGAGCCCCAGGGTGACCCGCAGCCGCGCCAGCACGGTCTGGCGGATGTGCGCCCCGCGCGGCGTCGTCGCCAGGAACGGGGGTTTGTCGACGACCACGATCCGCTCGTCCTGGTGCAAGACCTCGATCTCGAACGGCACCGGCACCTCGTCAGGCAGGTCGCGGTGAACCCAGACGACGGACCGGGGGACGAACGGTGCGTCGAAGGCGACCGGCATACCGTCGGGACCGACGAACGCGCCCTCGGCGAGCATCGCGTCGATCTGGCTGGGAGACAATGGGATCCGCTCGACGAGGTGGTCGCGCAGGGTGGCCCACGGGCCGCCCTGGGGCATCCGCAACCGCACCGCATCGACCCCGTCCCGTTGCGGAAGCGGCGACGGCGGGATCCCGCCCCTAGCCATCGGCCCACCGCAGTCGCGCGGGCAGCCCCCAGAACCTCCCGTATGCCGCGACCGCCCCCTCTGTGCCAGCCCGCAGCGAGCGGGTGACCCGGACGAACGGCGTCACCTCGACGGTGATGAGCTCGCGTGCCACCGTGCGCCGCCAGGTCCCCGCCACTGCGCCGTCGGCGACGAGGGTGCCGCGGAACACACCGTTGCCACCTGGGACGACCGCACGTTCCTGATCGGGGGTGAGCTGAGCGCGCCGGTCCTTGTAGCCGAGCAGCCACTCGTCGAACCCCGGGAGCAGCAGGGTGCCTTCGTCGCCCCCGTGCACCGCTGCGGCAGGAGGGGCGTCGGCGTGGACGAGGTATGCCGTCTCCCCCACCTGCTCGGTCCGCACCCGACCGTCGGTGAGCGCACGAGCCTCGCGGACCAGCCGCAACGGCTGATCGCACCAACCGGCGAAGTCGCGCTCGGTGACCGGGCCATGGCTGGCGACATAGCGGTCGGCCAGCAGACTCAACGCTTCCGCACGCGCCGGACGGCGATGGTCTTGGCCCCGAGGTGGATCGGCTGAGAGGACGAACGTGGGCTCGAACGACGCAGGCCCGGCTGCCAGACGCCGGATCGGGCCCTGACGCAACAGCCCCAGCTGATGGTGGCGGACCAGCAGGTAGTAGGTCCGCTGCCCGCTGGGGTCGATCCCACCGGCGGCAAGCACCGCGGCCGCCTCCGCCCGCGTCATCGCCCCGGCGGCCCCGAGGTGATCGGTCCACAGCGCCCCAGCTCGGGCGATGATCTCCTGCGTGAGCCCGACCTGGGCCAACACCCGGGCCGCGGCCCGCATCGACGGCCCGGCCAACAGATCGGTCAACCAGCCGGCGTCGGCGGTCGCGACCCAGTGCAGCGTGCCGCGCATCGGCCAGGTCCGGGTGATCTCGCCCCGGTCGACGGCGGCCAGCACGTCCTGGACCGTGCCGCCGGTCCGCACCCCGATGGACCACAAGCCGCTGGCCAGATCCTGCGCTTGCATGGCCAGGTGATGCTCGACGACCGCGAGGGGGGTTCGGTCGGCGGCGGCGGCGCGGGGAGCCAACCACAATGCGGCGAGCCGGCGGGAGGCGAGCGCGCGACGCTCGGCCAGCGTCACGGCATACCCCCCTCGGCCGGTATGCCGCGGGCCCGCCACCCGCGCGCCGGTCCCCCTGGGGGGTGATTGCGCGCCCTCAGACGAGGCACCCTTGACCGAGCAGGGCCTTGAGGTCGCCGTAAAGGGCTGGCGAGGGGGTGACGCGATAGGCGTCGTCGAGGCGCATGAGCACGGTGCGCCCGGGCTGGTTGAGGCGCACATGCACCTCGGTGACCCCTGGATGCTGACCGAGAATGTCGCGCAACCGTTCGACACCGGCCCCGGTGGCCTGGCGCAGGCTCATCGACAGGACCACCGGACCGCGCGGACCCTCGGTGAGGTCGGGGACGGTGAGCTCCTGGGCGTAGATCGACACGGTGTCATCACGGGCGTTGACCCGGCCCCGCACCGACACGACCAGGTCGGGCGCCAGGCGGGTGGCGACCTGTTGATAGGCCGACGGAAAGAACAGACACTCGATGGCACCGTCGAGGTCCTCGACGGTGGCGATCGCCCAGAGGTCGCCCTTCTTGGTGCGCTTGAGCTGCAGGCCCGTCACGAGACCCGCGACCTGGACCGGCGAGCCGTCCGGGCGGGGTTCATCGCCCATGAGCGCGGCAATCGAGGCGTCGGCGTGTTGGGCCAGGACATGCTCGATGCCGAAGAGCGGGTGATCGGACACGTAGAGCCCGAGCATCTCCCGCTCGAAAGTCAGCAACGTCTGCTTGTCCCACTCGACCTCGGGCACGGGTGGGAGGACGACGAGCTGAATCGCCTCTGCACCCTCGCCGTCCCCGAAACCGAAGTCGCCGAAAAGGGAGTCCTGGCCGATGGCTTCCTGGCGCTTTTCGTCAACGAGGGCATCGACGTAGGCCTCGTGGATGCGGATGAGCCCGGCGCGGGGATGGCCGAGAGAGTCGAAGGCCCCGGCCTTGACGAGCGATTCGACGGTGCGCTTGTTGAGGACCGTGGCAGGGCATTTGCGCAGGAAGTCTTCGAACGAGACGAAGTCACCCTTGTCGTGGCGTGCCGCAATGATCGAGTCGACGACGTTGCGCCCCACATTGCGGATCGCTTCGAGCCCGAAGCGGATGTCCGAGCCGACGGCGGCGAAGTATCCGATCGACGAGTTGACGTCGGGGGGCAGGACCTTGATGCCCATGTGCCGACACTCGTTGAGGTAGAGGGCCGACTTGTCTTTGTCGTCCCGGACGCTCGTGAGGAGTGCGGCCATGTACTCCGCTGGGTAGTTCGCCTTGAGGTAGGCGGTCCAGTAGGAGACGAGTGCGTAGGCCTTGGCGTGGGCCTTGTTGAAGCCGTAGTCCGAGAAGGGGACCAGCGTGTCCCACAGGGTCTGGATCGCCTCCTCGGAGAAGCCCTGGGCGGCCATCCCGTCGTGGAACGAGACGAACTCGGCGTCGAGGACGGCCTTGTTCTTCTTGCCCATCGCCTTGCGCAACAGGTCGGCCTTGCCCAGGGAGTAGCCAGCCAACCGCTGGGCGATCTGCAGAACGTGCTCCTGGTAGACGATCAGCCCGTACGTGGGGTCGAGGATGTCGGCCAGAGGCTCGGCTAACTCGGGGTGGACCGGGGTGATCGGCTGTCGACCGGTCTTGCGCAAGGCGTAGTTGGTGTGCGAGTTGGTGCCCATCGGGCCGGGCCGGTAGAGCGCGAGCGTGGCGGAGATGTCCTCGAACTGGTCCGGGCGCATCAGCCGCAGCAGCGACCGGGTGCCGCCGCCGTCGAGCTGGAACACCCCGAGCGTGTCGCCGCGCGCCAGGAGTTCGTATGCCGCCTTGTCGTCGAGGGTCCGGGAGAGCTCGTCCAGGTCGATCAGCTCGCCGCGGTTGGACTCGATGTTGGCGATTGCGTCGTCGAGGATGGTGAGGTTGCGCAGGCCAAGAAAGTCCATCTTGACCAGACCAAGCTTCTCGCAGCTTGGGTAGTCGAACTGGGTGATGATCTGGCCGTCCTGCTCGCGGCGCATGATGGGGATGAGGTCGGCCAGGGGCTCGCTGGACATGATGACGCCAGCCGCGTGGACCCCCCACTGTCGCTTGAGGCCCTCCAGACCCAAGGCGGTGGCGACCACTTCGGCGGCCTGTGGGTCTTCCTCGTTGAGCTTGCGGAAGTCGGCGGCCTCGCCGTAGCGGGAGTGCTGCGGGTCGAAGATGCCCGCCAGCGGCATGGACTTGCCCATGACATCCGCGGGCATGACCTTGGTGAGCTTCTCGCCCATAGCGAACGGATGACCCATGACTCGGGCTGCGTCCTTGACCGCCTGCTTGGCCTTGATGGTGCCGTAGGTGACGATCTGGGCGACCCGGTCCTCGCCGTAGGTGTCGGTGACGTAGCGGATCACCTCGCCCCGGCGACGCTCGTCGAAGTCGACATCGAAGTCGGGCATCGAGGGTCGCTCGGGGTTGAGGAAGCGCTCGAACAGCAGCCCGTGGACGATCGGATCGAGGTCGGTGATCCCCATGGCGTAGGCGCACATCGAGCCCGCGCCCGAGCCGCGGCCCGGGCCGACCCGGATCCCATGCTCCTTGGCCCAGTTGATGAAGTCCGCCACCACCAGGAAGTAGCCTGGGTAACCCTTCCCGATGATGACCTCGGCCTCGAAGTCGGCACGCTCCTGCACCGCCGCCGGGATGCCCGCCGGGTAGCGCTTGTGCAGCCCCCGCTGGACCTCCTTGATGAACCAGCTGGTCTCCGACTCCCCGGCCGGACAGGGGAATCGGGGCATGTAGCGCCCCTCCTCCTCGGTGAAGGAGACCTCGCACTGCTGCGCGATGAGCAACGTGTTGTCGCACGCCTCGGGCAGCTCCTTGAACAGCTCGCGCATCTGGGCCGGGGACTTGAGGTAGAACTCCTCGGCGTCGAACTTGAAGCGACCCGGGTCCATGAGCGTCGAGCCGGACTGCACGCACAGCAGCGCCGCGTGCGCCGTCGCGTCGGCCGCCTTCGTGTAGTGCAGGTCGTTGGTCGCGAGCAGCGGCAGCCCGAGGTCCTTGGCCAGCCGCAGCAGCTCACGTTGGGTCTGCCGCTCGATGGGCAGGCCGTGGTCCATGACCTCGGCATAGAAGTTGCCCGGGCCGAAGATGTCCCGCAGTTCGGCAGCGGCGGCGCGGGCGGCGGCATACTGGCCGACCCGCAACTTGGTCTGCACCTCGCCGCCGACGCACCCGGTCGTGCCGATCAGCCCACCCGCGTAGGTCGAGAGCAGCTCCCGGTCGATCCGCGGCTTGAAGTAGTGCCCCTCCAACGAGGCGAGTGAGCTCATCCGGAAGAGGTTGTGCATGCCGCCGGTGGTGCGGGCCAGCAGGGTCATGTGGGTGTAGGCCCCGCCGCCGCCGACGTCGTCCTTGTTGGACGGGTCGTCCCCGAAGCGGACCCTGGTCTTGTCCGTTCGATGCGTTCCCGGCGTGACATAGGCCTCGACGCCGATGATCGGGGTGATGCCCTTCTTGCGGGCTTTCGACCAAAACTCGTAGGCCCCGAAGACGTAGCCGTGGTCGGTCGTCGCGATGGCCGGCATACCCATCGCCACGGCCGCGTCGAGCAGCTCGTCGATGCGCGCGGCACCGTCGAGCATGGAGTACTCGGTGTGCACGTGCAGGTGCGCGAAACTGCGCTCGGCGGGCGGTGGGGTGGACATCGCGCCTACTGTATGCCGCCCCGCCGACGCCCCCGCGCGTGTCGCCGCCCGTGTCGCCTGGATGCGGGCACCAGGGCGAATCCGATCACCCAGATCAACATTCCGCGGCCTTGCACCGCGAAAGGGGTGCGCGTTTATGAAACACCTGTCATTCTCCTCTCGCGGTCAGCTGATCGCCCGTCGTTGCCCTGCCGGTGGAGGTAGTCCTCGTGACCCGTGTCGTGATCTCGCGCGTCTTGGCCCTGCTGCTCGTGGTCGGCGGTGCAGCCATCCTGCCCGCACCCGCAGCTTCGGCGATCGGGGCCTTCACGTTCACCACGTCGACGCTGGCGTTTCCCGACACGATCGTCGGCAGTTCGTCGGTCCTGACCGTGGGTGTCATCAACACCAGCGGTGTCACGCAGTCGGTGTCCATCCCCGATGGCGCCCCGGCCGATGCCCTCAACTTCGGCATCCTCGAGCGATGCGGCCCTGGGTCAGGCCCCTTCCTACTCCCCCCCGGTGGGTCATGCGGCGTCATTTACGCGTTCCACCCGGTAAGCGTGGGGGCGCACACGACCACGGCAGCGTTCACGGTCAACGGCGTCAGCTCGGGGACCATCACCCTCAGCGGGACCGGCACGCCGACGTTCGACATCGCGCCCACGACGGTGGCTTTCGCGGATACGGCCGTCGGAGCCGCCAGCGGCCGGTCCGTGCAGGTCACGAACCTGTCCAGCACCACGCAGCCCATCACCTCGGTCTTCACATCCGGGGGTCTGGCGGCGCCGTTCAGTCTTGACTTCGAGGGTTGCACCGGTGCTTCACTCGCGCCAGGGAACGGATGCGTGTTCTCGTACTCCTTCCGTCCCACCGCCACCGGAAGTTTCACCGACACCGACGGCTTCTCGATCAATGGTCAGCCCTCCGGACCCATCACCCTCACCGGCACCGGCGTCCAGAACTTCAGCATCACCCCTACCACGCTGACCTTCCCCGCCACCGTGGTCGGTGACACCTCGGCCGGAATCGACGTCACCGTCACCAACACGTCGGGGGTGAGCCAGACCCTCACCAGCGTCGCCGGCGGCGCACCCATCGACGCCGCCAACTTCACCGGAGTCCAGAACTGCGCCACCGTCACCCTCGCCCCCGGCGCATCCTGCGCCTTCACCTACACCTTCACCCCGACCACCACCGGCCCGCGCACCACCACAACGAGCTTCTCGATCAACGGTCAAACCTCCGGAACCATCACCCTCACCGGCACCGGCACCGTGTTCCAGATTTCATCGACGAGTTTGAACTTCCCGAACACGGAAGTCGGATTCACCTCAGCACCGATGTCCCTCACCGTCACGAACCTCACAAGCACGGCTCAGACGCTGAGCGTCAGCGGCGGAAGCCCCCTGGACCCGACGCACTTCGCCGGAACCCAGGACTGTGACGGCATCACGCTGGCGCCGGGCGCGAGCTGTGCCTTCACTTACACGTTCGCACCCAAAGGGGTCGGGCTGCAGACCACGACGACCCAACTCACCATCACCGCCGGGGGCACCCTCGCGGCAGGGTCTGCCGGTCGCTCGACGGGGATCTCCGCGGCCGCAGTGCCAAGCCTCACCCAGGATTCCGGGGTCATCACGCTGTCCGGGACGGGCATCGAATTCACACGCCCCACCCCGACACCGACGCAGACCCCGGATCCGTTGCCGACGACGGGGTCGAACCTCGGATTCCCGTTGAGCCTGGCGCTGGCTGCCTTGCTGCTCGGTCTGGCCTTCCTGCGGCTCGCCCGACGGAGCGCACGCTAGCCGCTGGACGCCCCCGCGAGCACATCGAGGGCGTGCTCTAGGTCGGCGGGATAGGGGCTGGTGAAGGTCACCCACGCCCCCGTGCCCGGGTGTTCGAAGCCCAGCCCGACCGCGTGCAACCATTGGCGCTCCAGCCCGAGCCGCGCCGAGAGCCGTGGGTCCGCGCCATAGAGCGGGTCGCCACAACACGGGTGCTTCAGGGCGGCCAGGTGCACCCGGATCTGGTGGGTGCGCCCGGTTTCGAGCTTGATCTCCAGCAGCGACGCCCCATGGAAGGCCTCGATGACCTCGTAGTGGGTCACCGCGGGCTTCCCTGACGCCATGACCGCGAACTTGAACTCGTGTGCCGGGTGTCGCCCGATCGGAGCGTCCACGGTGCCCGTCATCGGGTCGGGAAGGCCCTGGACGAGGGCGTGATAGGTCTTGTCGACCAGCCTCGACCTGAAGGCGTTCTTCAGTCGGCTGTAGGCGTACTCGCTCTTGGCGACCACCATGAGTCCCGAGGTGCCGACGTCCAAACGGCTGACGATCCCCTGACGTTCGCTGGCCCCGGAGGTCGCGATCCGATAGCCCGCCGCGGCAAGCCCGGAGACGACGTTCGGCCCGACCCAGCCGACACTCGGATGCGCTGCGACTCCGACCGGCTTGTCGACGACGACCAGATCGTCGTCGTCGTGGACGATCGTCATCCCCGGGACGGGCTCGGCGACGACTTCGACGGACCGGCTCGCTGCAACCGCCGGAAGGACGACCTCAAGAACGTCGCCGGCGTTGACCCGGGCTGACTTAGGGCTCACCCTCTCGTTGAGGGTGACCTTCCCATCGGCGGCTAGTTCGGCAGCGCGCGTCCGGGACAACCCGAACAACCGGGCGATCGCTGCATCGACTCGCTCACCGTCTAGCCCGTCCGGGACGAACAGGGTGCGCGCGTCACCCATCGCGGTCGGTCCCGTCCGCCGCAGCCGGTATGCCGCCCTCTCCCGCCTCCTCGGGGCGGTTCGGACCCGACCCGGTCGCGAGGGCCGACTGCTCGGGTTGCCCGTCGCGTAGGCCGTCGATTCCGATGCCGCGCATGGCCAGCAGCCCGATGAGACCCGCGGCGAGGACGATGGCGATGTCGGCGACGTTGCCAACGAACCAGCCGTTGTAGTCGATGAAGTCGACGACGTGGCCCACACCGAAGCCCGGGTCGCGGATCAGCCGATCGGTGAGGTTCCCCAGGGCACCGCCGAGGATCAGACCGAAGGCCCAGGTCCAGCCGAGGCTCCCGAGGCGTCGGCTGGCTCGGATCAGGACGACGAGCACGATGGCGGCGAGCACGGTGAGGACCCAGGTGCTCCCCGTGCCGAGCGAGAAGGCGGCTCCCGGGTTGCGGACCAGAGAGAGGCGCAGGTAGTCATCCCAGACCGACCGCGGCAACCCATCGGCGAGGGCCGCCAGAGCCCAGCCCTTCGAGGTTTGGTCCAGGACAAAGACCACGATGGCAACAAGGCAGAAGAGCCAGATCAGTCGACGCGACGCCGGCCTTCGCGGGACGTCGGAGGTGTGTGAGTTCAGCCGCGTTCTGCCTTTTCCTTGCATGACCTACACAATGTCGCGCGCGGCGCGGCCTGAAGTCGAAACTTGCCGATCGGCTGGCCACAACTCTCGCAGGTGCCGTAGGCGCCGTTGTCCAGCCGCTCGAGGGCGTGTCGGTTCTGCGCGAGCTTGTCACGGGAGATGTTGGCCAGCGAGATCTCTTGTTCCCGCTCATACGTCTTTGCGCCAGCATCGGCCTGGTCGTCGCCCGAGCCGTCCCCAGCATCCCAAATGAGTCCCTGGAGGTCTTCTTCGGCCGTGGCGATATCGGCCAGTCCACGGGCTATGTCCCGCTCGATCTCACGGCGAAGTTCGAGCAATTCGGCCTTGGTCCAGGGTTCCTCGTCGGCTCGGACGGGGGGAACACTGACCATCTTGGAAGGAATCGTCGGCTCCCGCTTCGAGGCCGCAGGCGTTGCTGCGGCCGTCTCAGACAGCGTTGTGCGCTTGGCTGCCTTGGCCGCAGGCACCGCTTCGGCGGTGATGGGAGGTCGGGTCCGCGACGCCGGCGGCGCGTTCTTCACCGCTGCGGCACGCTTCGCGGGTGCGGCACGCTTCGCCCCTGATTCAGCGGCCGGGACAGCCGATGGCGCCTCGGGCACCGCTCGAGCACTGCGTGTGGCAGTCCGCCCTGGCGAAGCTGCGCTTCCTGTGCCCTTCGTTGCGGCCATGGCAATCCGGGGTCCCTTCCGGCCTCGGTCACCCATTCCTGGTCGGGTGATCGCGCTGAGGATAAGTGACGAAGGACCCGCCAAGCGGGCCTGGCTCGGCCAGACGCGCCGGACGTTATCCGATGGTGATCTGACTGCGGACCGCGGGGACCGACGGGTGGGCCGGGCGCGCGAACGGACCACCCTGTGATGGGAGCAAGTCCGCCGCGACTCCCACTGATCAGTGCGACCCATCCACCCCAGTGCCCGCCAACTCGGACAGTTTGTCCTCGAAGTAAGAGCGCAATTGGGACCGATAGGTGCGCTCGAAGGAGCGAAGGTCTTCGATCTTGCGCTCGATGGCCGACCGTTGGCCCTCCAACTCCTCCAGAACTGTGGCCTTCTTCTGTTGGGCCTCGGCGACCATCCCCGTGGAACGTTCACGCGCCTCGGTGATCATCTGTTCCTTGAGCGTCGCCGCCTCGGCGAGCATCTCGTCGTGCTGACGCTGCGCTGTCCCGACGAGGTCGTCATGCCGATTTTGAGCCGTGGAGATCAACTCGTTGTGGCGGTTTTGCGCGGTGGACACCAAGTCGTCGTGCTGGCGCTGGCCGCTGCCTACGAGTTCGTCAAACCGAGCCTGACCGGTCGCCAACAACTCCGTGTGCCGAGCTTCCGCCGCCGTGATCAATTCATGACGCTTGGCCTCGCCCTGGGCAACGTGCTCGTCGTGCAGGCGCTGAGCGAGCTCGATGAGCCCGGCCGCGCTCGCCGACCCGCCGACCGCACCGACAGCGAGCGGCTCGGCGGCCACAGCCGGCTGGGCCAGAGCGTGGGCCTGCGCCTGGGAGAGCGCCTCGCGCTCCCGTTCGACCGCGCCCTGGGCAGCCAACTCGGCCTGCTCGGCGCGAGCGTGCGCGTCAGCGGCCCGCTGCTCGGCTTCGGACACCCGAGCGGAGGCGTCCTGAACTGTTGCCTCGGCGTCGGCAACCCGAGCCTCCACCTCATAGAGGTGCTTCTCAGCCTCGGCGGCTCGGGAGGCGAATTCCTCGGCTCGGCGCTTGGCATCGGCGACCGCGGCCTCGGCGTCCTGAACGATCTGGGGCGCGCCGTCGGCTTGCGCCTGAGCGTCCGCCAACGAACTGCGCAGGCCGTCCAGTCGACCCTGCAGGCCATCGAACTCTGCCCGGGCGCTCGCGATCGATTCGGTGACCCGTGCATGCTCTTCCTGGGCATGCGCCAACTGCGTGGTCGCCTCGGCCAAGCGTGCCTCAAGCTCCTCGGCAGGCCGCGTGTCGACGACGACAGGGGTCGCTACCGTCGGGGCGTCGGCTACCGACAGCCCTCGCCCAGCCCGGCAGTCGGCGAGTTGCTGCTTGTAGTCGTCGCGCTGCGCCAACAGTGAACGCATCTCAGCGACGATCTCATCGAGGAAGTCATCGACGTCGCGCTCGTCGTATCCCTTGCGGAATTGGGTCGTCTGGAAGTGCTTGTTCAGCACCTGTTCGGGCGTGAGCGCCATGAGTCACCTCGACGGACGGTGGACAGTACCGACCCAACGTTATCGAATCGAGTCCAGCCAGCCTAACCGGACCCTGTGCGTTGCAGCCCTAGAAGGGCTGCAGGCTCATCAGGGTCGAGGTCAGCAGGAAGAGGATGATGAAAGCGAGGTCGATCTTCACGTTGCCGAGGGTGAGCGCCGGAACGACGCGCCGGATGGCCCGCAACGGAGGGTCGGTCACGGTATACACCGCCTCGGCGAGCACCAGCACCACCCCACGCGGTCGCCACGAACGAGCCAGCACGCGGACCCAATCCAGGACGAGTCGGCCGATCAGGAAGACGAAGAAGATGAAGAGAAGACTTGAGATGACCTGCCACACACTGCGCATCGGCCTATCGTCCCCGATCTCACTGTGCGAGAGGTTCGCCGCGCCGCCTCAACTCTGGTTGAACGGGCCGCGCGGCGTGCGGATCGCCGGGGACTCCTCTGCGGTGACCTCGACGTGGGCTGGGGACAGCAGGAACACTTTGGCGGTCACCCGCTCAATGGACCCGTGTAGCCCGAACACCAATCCGGCGGCGAAGTCGACCAATCGTTTGGCGTCGGAGTCGTCCATCTCGGTGAGGTTCATGATGACCGGCGTGCCGTCACGGAACGACTCACCGATCGCCTTGGCCTCGTTGTAGGTCCGCGGGTGAATCGTCGTAATCCGCGTGAGCGACCCGAGCTCTGGCTCGCGGGTCACGGCACTCACCGGGCTCGGTCGGGTGGGCAGCGGCGTGACGGCTGCAGTCCGCTCCTGGACGTGATCATCCTCATACGTGTCGTCGTAGGAGTCGTAACGCTCGTCCTCCTCGGCGAGCCCGAGGTACACCATCGTCTTGCGAAGTGCCCCAGCCATGAGCCGATCCCCTTTGCCTGTCGATATCAACGGGGCCAGCAACCGTGGCGAATGCACGGCATACGGGCCTGGCTCGACGTTAGCGAAGCGGCGGACGGGAACCGAGGATTGCCGTGCCGACACGCAGGTGTGTCGCCCCATGACGGATCGCAGCTTCCAGGTCCCCGCTCATCCCAGCGGAGATCCACGTCGCGTCCGAAGCCGTGGCCCGCACGCGAGCGGCCACCTCGGCAAGCCGACCGAAGGCCCTATCGGGGTCGCCCCCCAGCGGTGCAACGGCCATGACCCCACCGAGGTCAAGTTGAGTCGACGCCTTGACCCGGGCGACGAGGTCTTCGATGAGTCTCGGCTCGATCCCGCCCCGGCCCGAAGCGGGTCCAGATCGCGGCGGGCGGTCTTCGCCACGGTCTCGGTCGGGGTCGAGGTCCACCTGGAGCAACACCCGCAGCCGGCGCTCGGCAGCTTGGGCGGCCCTGTCCAACGCAGTCACCAGCTTCGGGCGATCGAGAGTGTGCACGACGTCGGCATACGTGGCCACCGACTTGGCCTTGTTCGTCTGAACCTGCCCGATGAAGTGGAGGCGAATCGGCGGCAGGTCCGCCCGAATGGTGCGGTACTTGGTCGATGCCTCCTGGTCACGGTTCTCTCCCAGGTCTCGGACACCGAGGCCAGCGAGCCGGCGGATGTCAGCTTCCGGGAAGAACTTGGTGACAACGATCACGGTCAGGCCTGCCGGGTCTCGACCGACAGCGGCACAGGCCCGCCGAACTCGGTCATGGACCCGACCGAGATTGTCGGCCAGTTCCCGGGTGCGCTCGTCTGCGTGGTCCGCCCCCAACGACATCGATGTCATCAGGTCCCCGGGCGGTCTATCCGATGGATGAAACCGGCGAACCTTCCGGTCCGGGGGGAGCGCCGATAGGAGTAGAGGCGCGTGTCCTCCCGCGTGCACCCTGGAACCCAACGCACCGGGACCGAACGGGATGCCAGCTGGCCGACAACTCCGGCGGCAACGTCGACGGCCGGGGTTCCTTTCCACGACACGGCAGCGGACGGTGGCGAGACCTGCGACGCTGACTCACGCAACTCCTCCGGCACCTCATAGCAGCGCCCGCAGACCGAGGGTCCGACGACGGCCGACGGGGAGGTGCCTCCGAGGTCGGCCATGGCGTCTAAGGCCGCGTCGACCACCCCAGCAAGCAGACCCCGACGGCCGGCATGAACCGCGGCAATCACCCCGGCCCCGGGATCGGAGAGCAGCACAGGAACGCAATCGGCGACGAGAACAAGCAGGACCAGATCGCTGGCCGTCGTGACCACGGCATCGCACGTGGGCGGGTCCTGAAGCCACGGACCGTCGATGACCTCGACGGTTGCCCCGTGGCACTGGTTCATGAACACCAATCGGCCCGCCGGGACAGCCAATTCGGCGGCCAAGAGGGCCCGGTTGGCGACCACGTGGGTGTCGTCATCACCGATATGGCCAGCCAGGTTGAGACCCGCATAGGGTCCACCGCTCACGCCGCCGATGGCGTCGGTGAATCCCACCATGACGTCGTCACGATGCTCCCGCCAATAGAACACGGCCCCACGCTAACGCTCGAGCCCGAGCGCCCGGTCGGTCACGCCGGACGCGGCGGGCGGTCTACTTAAGGAAGTCCGGTACGTCGAGGTCATCGCCATCGTCGAAGGGGACGGTCCGAGGCGGGATCTGTACGGCCGGGGTGACGACGGGGGCAGGGGATGGCTGAGTGGGCGGCAGGTCTCGCGGCTGCGCCGGGAAAGCTGCCGACGCAGTGCTCGGCGCTTCGGTCGGGCCCGGCGCAGCCGGCGTTGCCGGACGTGACCCGCCCTGTCCCTGGCCCAACGCCTTGGCATCCGTGCGCGGAGTCGGGTTGCCGCCATCGAAACCGGCGGCGATGACGGTCACCCGCACCTCGTCGCCAAGCGCGTCGTCGATGACCGTCCCGAAGATGATGTTCGCTTCCGGGTGAGCGGCTTCCTGGACCAGTCGAGCCGCTTCGTTGATCTCGAAAAGGCCCAGGTCCGAGCCGCCGGAGATCGACAGCAGGACCCCGTGGGCACCATCGATCGAGGCTTCCAGCAGCGGCGAGGAGATCGCCAACTCTGCCGCTTGCACGGCTCGATCTTCACCGCGGGCCGAGCCGATCCCCATCAAGGCCGAGCCAGCGCCCTGCATGACCGACTTGACGTCGGCGAAGTCGAGGTTGATCAGGCCCGGTGTGGTGATGAGATCGGTGATGCCTTGGACTCCGGACAGCAGCACCTGGTCGGCGCTGCGGAAGGCATCCATCATCGAAACGTTCCGGTCGCTGATCGACAGCAGGCGGTCGTTGGGAATGACGATCAGCGTGTCCACTTCTTCGCGCAGCCCACCGATACCCGACTCGGCTTGGTTCGCCCGACGCCGCCCCTCAAAAGTAAACGGGCGGGTGACCACACCAATGGTCAGGGCGCCCAGGGATTTGGCGATCCTGGCAACCACGGGGGCTCCCCCGGTGCCGGTGCCACCACCTTCGCCGGCCGTGACGAAGACCATGTCGGCCCCGCGCAAGACCTCCTCGATCTCCTCGGCGTGATCCTCGGCGGCCTTTCGTCCGACGTTGGGATCGGCTCCCGCGCCCAGCCCACGGGTCAGTTCACGACCCACGTCGAGTTTGACGTCTGCGTCGCTCATCAACAGCGCCTGCGCATCGGTGTTGATCGCGATGAACTCCACGCCCTTGAGACCCACGTCAATCATCCGGTTGATGGCGTTGACGCCTCCGCCACCGATGCCGACGACCTTGATCACGGCGAGGTAGTTCTGTGGTGCAGCTCCCACGGCGGTGGCCTTTCGTTGCGTTCGCGCGCTGGTCAATCTCAATGTCTAGTCGAGATATAGAGTTGTCTCGCCAGGCTGGTTGCACCGACGGTAGGCAGATCATTCGGCGAATCCAACGACCCGCGCGGCGTGTCATCAACCTGTACCGAAGATTTCAGGATGATTCTGTGACGCACGTGATTATCGTGGCTGATGAGGCTGATGTTCCTGGTGTGACCGGGTGGGTACAGAGCTCGTCACCGGCCATCACCGCGTGACGGGGGTGTCGGGCGCGCTGACATCGATGACCTTCGCCTTGGTCGGCAAGAGCACCTGCAAGACGGCAAGCTTCTTCTCGGTGGCGCCTCGGCCTCCCCAGATGACCTGAACCTCACCGAGTGTGAACGTGACCAGGCTCGCGCTGGAGACGGTGATGGCCGAGACCGTGCTCCGCTGGTCGGCAGGTAGGACCCGCAGCACCTCGATGACCGCCTGCAGGCCCACTGGTGACGGGCGCACACCACTGCCGTTGACCAACGCAAGGCCGGCGGGGGGCTCGGCCACGTCCCGAAACGCAACCCCGTCTTCGTCGACCACCTGCAGGGCCCCTTCGGAATTGCGCACCACGAGCATCCCGACCCGCGGCGTCACGGTCACGACGAGGGTCCGTGGCCAGCCGCGGGTGACAACGGCGCGCTTGACCATCGCAAGGCTGCCCACACGCTGAGCGACCGCCGCAGTGTCGACCCTGGCTAACGGCACGCCCGTGCCCACCGCCGCCGCAGTGAGCGCCGCCTCGCGATCGGATCCCTCCACCCCGACAACCCGGACCTCGTCGACGACGAGGGCCGGGCTGGCCCACACCAGCCAACCTGCGGCGAGGGCCACCGTGACGACCGCCAGGGACGCGGCCAGGAGCCGCCACGGACGCCGACGGACGGCGGCCGCGCGCTGCTCCAGCCGCACTCGCGCCGAGGGTCCACGCCGAGCTGCTGAGCGCCAGCGACCGGCCAAGCCCCTCACTGGCTTCCCCCGGGCCCATCGTCGGCAAGGCGGTCGAGCAGCGCCGGACCGCACGTGGTGATATCCCCCGCACCGACCGTGAGGACCAGGTCACCAGGGCGCGCCAGCCTGCGCAGGGTGGGGACCACCTCGGTCAGCTCGGGGACGTAGTGCACCTCCGGCTCAGCCCGGCAGTCCCGGACTGCCTGGGCCACGAGTGCGCCGGTCACGCCGGGAAGCGGGTCTTCGCGCGCGGCATACACGTCGGTGACGAGCACGACGTCTGCGGCCGCCAGGGCTTGCCCGAACTCGACTGCAAAGTCCTTGGTCCGCGAGTAGAGGTGGGGCTGAAAGGCCACGAGCAGTCTGCCTGGTGCCAGGACGGCTCGGCGACCGGTCTCGACGGCCGCACGGACCTTCGCGGGGTTGTGGGCATAGTCGTCCACGACGGTGACGCCGCGAGCCTCCCCCATCCGCTCGAATCGACGCCGAACTCCGGTAAACCTCGACAAGAGGTCTAGGTAGGTCGCCACGGTAGTCGGCGCCGCCGGGTCCCCGATTCCCGTAGCCTCGGCTGCGGCAAGAGCGGCCGACAGGGCTCCAACGGCGTTGAAGAGGTTGTGCTCCCCCAACACGGACAACCGCAAGGGGTATGCCGTGTCGCCCAAGTGCACCGTCGCGCGGGTGTGTAGCCCCGATGCGTCCAGGTCGGTCAGGCGCACGTGGGCGTCTGCGCTGGTGCCGTAGCCGCGCATGCTCACCCCAGCAGCCTGGGCGGCCTCGGCCAATCTCCGAGCGCCTGGGTCGTCGAGGCAAACCACCAGCACGCCGCCGGGCTCGATAGTGTCGACCAAGGCGCGATAGCCGGACTCGACCGCTTCGACGGACCCGTAGAAGTCCAGGTGGTCCGGCTGCACACTGGTAACGACGGCCACGTGGGGGCGGTAGCCCACGAACGACCCGTCGCTCTCATCCGCCTCGATGACAAAGACCTCGCCAGTGCCCAGAGCGGCGTTCGAGGGCAGCTGCACGGGGTCGCCGCCAACGGCATACGACGGCTCCCAACCAGCCTCCGACGCCAGGACCGCGAGCATCGAGGCGGTCGTCGTCTTGCCGTTGGCACCGGCGACGGCAATCCGGCACGATGCCGAGGCCGCGATCGCCGCAAGTGCCTGGGAACGATGCACTACCGTCAACCGGGCAGCTCGTGCCGCCATCAGTTCGGGGTTGTCGTCTCGAATCGCCGACGAGACGACCAGGGTGTCGACCCCGTCCACCCGACGGGCGTCATGGTCAAGACGTATGTCGAATCCCTCGGCGACGAGCCCGCGAACGGTCGACGAATCGCGTGCGTCCGAGCCGGAAACCCGGCAGCCCCGGGCCCGGAGCATCCGAGCGATCCCCGACATCCCGGCGCCCCCGACACCGACCAAATGCACCGCACCCAGCTCGGTCAGCGGCCGAGTCGAAGCGCCGTAGTCGAAGCGAGTCGGAGGCAGACTGCCTCCCAACGACGATCGCTGCCGGGTCGCTCGAGACGGGTCAGAGCCGCTGTCGACGGGCAACGAGTCCCCGCGAATGCCTCGACGACGACGTCGACCAGCGTCTCGTCCGCGTCTCGACGACCCACGGCCGCCGCGGCCGCCCCCATTCGAAGGATCCGGTCGGCGTCCTGCACGAGGGGCAACAGGACGACATCGACCCAGACCGCGGTCATTGCCTCGTCGTCGACGAGGAGGCCACCACCGGCCGCGACCACGTCGGCTGCATTGAGCCGCTGTTCCCCGTTGCCGATGGGCAAGGGGACATAGACCGCCGGCAACCCCACGGCAGTGAGTTCGCACACCGTGGCCGCGCCGGCCCGACAGAGGACCAGGTCGGCGGCGGCATACGCCCGTTCCATATGGTCGAGGTAGTCCACGACCACGTACGGGGCCGAACCGGCCTCCCGTTGCGGCACGAAACCCTTTCCGGCCCCGGTGGCGTGCAGGACTTGGACGCCGGCTGCCGTGATGTCGTGAGCGCGGGCAGCCATCGTGTCGTTCAGTCGCGCAGCTCCGAGTGACCCCCCGGTGACCAACAATGTGGTCCGGTCTGGGTCCAAGCCCAACTGCTCGCGCGCCTGCCTGCGGGCGGCGACGCGATCCAGCGTGGTGATCTCGCGACGCAAAGGCATCCCAACACAGGTGGCGTGCGGCAGCCGGGTCGCCGGAAACGTCGTCGTCACATGCCGGGTCAGGCGGGCGCCAAGCCGGTTGGCAAACCCGGGCCTGGCATTGCCTTCGTGGACCACGATGGGTATGCCGCGTCGCCGGGCCGCGAGGTAGGCCGGCGAGGACACGTAACCTCCGAAACCGACAACGACCTGTGCCCCGGTGTCATCGATCGCTCGGCCCGCCGCGTCGACCGCAGTCCGCAACAAACCTGGGAAGCGGATGAGCGATGCGTCGGGTCGGCGAGGCATCGGCACCCGAGGAACGAACCGCAAGTCGTAGCCACGCTCGGGGACGATCCGTGCCTCAAGCCCCGTCTGAGTCCCCAGCGCAGAGATTTTCAGCGAGGGCACCCGGCGCCGCAGCGCCTCGGCCGTGGCCAACAGTGGCGACACATGCCCGGCCGTCCCGCCGCCCGCGAGCAACACCGAGGTGAATGCCCGAGGGCCCGGACCACGAACGGGGCGCGCGATCGAGTGGGGCTGCGAGGAACTCATGTGGGACTTCCGGTCGACATCAGCGCCGACGACGTCGGGGCAGGACGGCGAGCGAGCGCTGGATCACCCCAGGCCGGGTGGCGAGGATGGCGTTGGCGCCGGGCTCGGTGCGGGCAAAGGAGACGAGCATCCCCATGGCGACCAAGGTCGTGACCAGCGCGGAACCGCCCGCAGAGACGAGCGGCAGCGGCACGCCGATCACCGGCAGCAGCCCGATGACCGCGCCGATGTTGACCATGGCTTGGAAGAGGATCCACGCCATGGTCCCGGCCGAGGCGATCCGAACGAACTGGTCTGGGGAGCGCGTGACGATCCGATAACAGGCGGTGGCCAGGGCACCAAACAACGCAAGGATGACCATCGTTCCGGGCAGGCCCAGTTCCTCCCCGATGATGGCGAAAATGAAGTCGTTCTGTGCCTCGGGCAGCCACGACCACTTCTCCTTGCTGGCCCCCAGCCCGACCCCCCACCAACCGCCGTCGGCAAGGGCATAGAGGCCGTGCACCGATTGACCACATTCGCCGTTAGGGTCCGTGCACGATCCGGACAACCAGTTGCTGATGCGATCCATCCGGTTGGGGCTGGTGACCACCAGTCCCACGGCCGCGACGGCCGCAGCGCCTGCGGCGACGGCGAAGAATCGAGCGGGGACTCCCGCGGCATACGTGACCGCGCCGACGATCGCGATGAGCACCAAAGCCGTCCCCAAGTCGTGCCCGAGGAGCACCAACCCGATGGTGACCGCGGCGACCGGGACGAGATAGGGCACGACCGCGTGGGTAAATCGGCCGAGCACGGCACGCTTGTTGGCCAGAATGAGGGCGCCGACGAGGACCAGGCCGATCTTGGTCAACTCCGACGGTTGCAGGGAGACAGTGGACGTGATCCTCAGCCAGTTGCGGTTGCCGCCCTTGGCCAATCCCAGGCCAGGGACGAAGACGAGGGCTTGCAGGGCCACGGCTCCGATGAGGGCGGGCACCGCCAGCCGCTTCCACCAGGACACCGTCAACCGAGACGCGATCCAGGCCCCGACCAACCCGATGGCAGCGAAGCGAGCCTGGTTGAGGAAGACGGCATACGCCGACCCGTCGTCCTTGAACGACGTGACCATGGACGCCGACAGGACCATGACCAAGCCGATGAGCAGCAACGCAGCAGTGACCCCGACAATGACGTAATACGAGGTGACCGGGCTGTCCAATCGGGCGGTAATCCGACGCAGCCTGGTCAGCACCGACCACGGCCCTGACCCAGCATCAGCGAGGCCCGCGGCCGCGCGAGTCTCCGCCGACCGTGCCGACCGTTGGACTGTGCTCGTCACAACCGTCGACCTCGTTCGGCGTGACGGCCGACAGCGCGCTCGAAGGCGCTCCCGCGCTCACCATAGTTGGCGAACATGTCCATCGAGGCAGCGGCGGGGGCCAGCAGGACGACGTCCCCCGGGCGGGCGAGCTGCGCGGCGAGCGCGACGACGCGATCCATCACGAGGTCGGCGTCCTCCAGGCCCGGGTGCATTCCCCCAGTCTCGGGCCCACCGGCGTCTTCGACGGGGACATTCGGCGCGTGTCGGGCCAGGGCCAGGGCCACCTGGTCCCGATCTGCGCCGAGAAGCACGACCGCACGGAGCTTGCTCGCGGACTTCTCGACCAGGCCGTCGACATCGGCGCCCTTCAGCAGGCCACCGGCCACCCAGACAACCGAGTCGAACGAGCCCAGCGCCGCCTCTGCCGCATGCGGGTTGGTCGCCTTCGAGTCGTTGACATAACGGACCCCGTCGACGGTAGCGACCTCCGCGATCCGGTGCGGATCGGGCCGGAAGGCCCGCAGCCCCTCGCGGACCGAAATGGGCCCGACACCGTAGGCGCGAGCCAGCGCAGCCGCCGCCAAGGCGTTGGCCATGTAGTGGGGGGCCACCGACGCAGCCTCCCCACGGACGTCGGCGATGGTCGCCAGTTCTGCGGCCGAGTGGTGACGCTGCTCGACGAAAGCCCGGTCGGCCAGGACATCATCGACCAGTCCCACCATCGAAGGCGCCGGCACGCCGAGGGTGAAACCCACAGCCCGGCATCCCTCGACGACGTCGGCATCGATGACCAACTGCTCGGTCAACGGGTCGGCAACGTTGTAGATGCACGCCAGATGGGTGTTCCGATAGACGCGGCCCTTGGCCTGCAAATATTCCTCGAACGATCCGTGCCAATCGATGTGGTCGGCAGCGACGTTGAGGCACGCGGACGCGACCGGTGACAGGGAACGCTGCCAGTGCAACTGGAAACTGGACAGTTCCACGGCCAAGACGTCGAAGGGCTGCGGATGCAGGACCGCCTCGAGCAACGGAGTCCCCACGTTGCCGGCGCTGGTCGCCCGGAGCCCGGCCGCTCGCAGGATGCTCGCGAGCATGTTGACCGTCGTCGTCTTGCCGTTCGTCCCGGTGACGGTCAGCCATGGCGCAGCACGCTCACGCGGTCGCATCCGCCAGGCCAGCTCCACCTCACCCCAAATGGGTATGCCGCGCCCGGCGGCCTCCGCGAGCACGGGGTGGGTGGGTCGCCATCCCGGCGAGGTGACGACGAGGTCGATGTCGAGGTCGGCCGGCATACCCGCAGCGTGTTGGGCACCGAGCCGGACGTCGACGCCAAGGACGCCAAGGATCTGAGTCCGTTCGTCGACCAGACGAGCGGCGCCCGGGGCGCTTGCATCGATGACGGTGACCACGGCGCCCCGTTCCCAGAGGGCGTCGGCGGCGGCGAAACCGCTGATTCCCAGGCCGGCGACGAGCACTCGCAGCCCACGCCAGTCGGCGTCGCGGTGGGTCAAGCCGGGACGCGGCTCGTAACCGTCGTCGGCAGCGCCGGGAAGCTCGCCCAGGTGCGTCACGTCGACCCCACCACCCATTCGGCGTAGAAGATGCCCAGGCCAAGCGCGACGAACAGCCCGGCAATGATCCAGAAGCGGATGACGACGGTGATCTCTTCCCAGCCGACCATCTCGAAGTGATGGTGCAGGGGCGCGATCCTGAAGAAGCGCTTTCGAGTGGTCTTGAAGACCCCGACCTGGATGATGACCGACAGAGTCTCCAGGACGAACAAGCCAGCCAGGATGACCGACAGGAACTCGGTCCGGGTCGTGATCGCCAGTCCGGCGATAGCGCCGCCGAGGCCCAGCGAGCCGGTGTCACCCATGAAGATCTTGGCTGGCGACGCATTCCACCAGAGGAACCCGAAGCAGGCGCCCATCGCCGAGGCCGCGACGATGGCCAGATCCAGGCTGTCCCGGACTTCGTAGCACTTCAGACCTGGATTGGTCTGACAGTTCTGGTTGCTCGTCCAGATCCCGATGAGCAGGTAGGCCCCGAAGATCATCGTCGAGGCGCCCGTGAGCAAACCGTCCAGCCCATCGGTGAGATTGGCCCCGTTGGACATGGCGGTGATGATGAAGTTGGCCCACAACACAAACAAGATCAGCCCGATGACGGGGCCGGCGAAGGCCAGGTCGAAGCGGGTGTCTCGGACGAACGAGATCGCCGTCGAGGCCGGCGTGCGATATCCGGCGTTCTCGAACTGTAGGGCCAGCACGGCAAAGGTGATCCCGACCAGCCCCTGCCCGACAAGTTTCTGCTTGGTCCGCAGGCCGAGACTGCGTTGCCGGGAAATCTTGATGAAGTCGTCAAGAAAGCCCACAAGGGCCAGCCCCGCCATGAGGAAGAGCACGAGCAGGGCACTGACCGACGGCCAGGTCCCGAGGAAGACGTGGGCGACGAAATAGGCGACCAGGGTCGCCCCGACGATGACGGCGCCGCCCATCGTCGGCGTGCCTCGCTTGGTGCGGTGCGAGGTCGGTCCGTCGTCGCGGACGAACTGACCGTATTGCCGCTGGACGAGCCACTTGATGAACCACGGCGTGCCCAGCAGGGCAAGCATGAGCGAGGTGGCGGCGGCCACCAACACGCCCTTCACGACCCGACCTCGCTCTCGGGGACCGACTCGGCGACACGGTCCCCGAGCCACCGTAGTCCCGCACCGTTGCTCGACTTGACCAACACGACGTCACCCGGGCGCAGTTCTTCGGCAAGCAGGGCGTATGCCGCGTCGGCATCACTCGCGCGAAAGGCGTGGGCGGGCGGCATACCGGCGCTCACCGCGCCGTCCGCAATCGACGCGGCACGCTCACCCACGGTGACCAGACGGGCCACCTGGGCGGTCACCGCCAACGCGCCGACGCGCTCGTGCTCGGTGCGGGCCTGGTCACCGAGTTCGAGCATCTCGCCCAAGACTGCCCAGGTGCGCCGCCTGGCTGCCTTCGGCGGGGCGCCCATGGCGGCGACCGCTCGCAACGCCGCGCCCATCGAATCGGGATTGGCGTTGTATGCGTCGTTAACGACGGTGACCCCGTCTGGGCGGTGCGTCACTTCCATCCGCCACCGACTCACTGGGGTGGCGGCAGACAGAGCTTCGGCGATCCGAGCCAGGGGCAGGCCGCATTCCAGCGCGGCAGCCACGACCGCCAGAGCATTGCCGACATGGTGGCGTCCGTGCAGACGCAAGGTGACCTCGGCGCGTCCGACCGGGGTGACAATCAGGAAACCGGCGCGCCCCTCTGCGTCCAAGACGACCCGCTCGGCACGCACCGCGGCCTGGGGATGTTCGCCGACCAGGACCACGCGGGCGGAGGTAAGGGTGCTCATCGCCGAGACGACGGGGTCGTCGGCGTTGAGCACCGCAACGCCGTCCGAGGGCAAGGCCCGCACGAGTTCGGACTTAGCCAGGGCGACGTTCTCCAGGCCACCGAACTCCCCGACGTGTGCCTGACCGACGTTGAGCACGATCCCGATCCGCGGCGGGGCGATCCGCGTGAGGTAGGCGATGTGCCCGAGCCCGCGAGCCCCCATCTCGACGACGAGGAAGCGGGTCTGCGCCGTGATCCGGCAGACGGTCAGGGGCACCCCGATCTCACCGTTGAACGAGCCGACCGGCGCCACCGTCGGTCCGTGCGCGGCGAGCACCTGAGCGAGGAGGTCTTTGGTCGACGTCTTCCCCGAGGACCCGGTGATCCCGACTACCTGCAGGCCGCTAGCCGCCTGGAGCACCGACCTGGCCAGCGCTCCGAAGGCGCCCTGAACGTCTGGGACGACGACGTGTGGCAGGCCCGTCACGGGGCGCGATGTCAGAGCGGCGACCGCACCGCTGCGGTGCGCCGCGTTGACGAAATCGTGCCCGTCGGCATGCTCGCCGATCCGGGCGATATACAGGCTCCCCGGTCCGCACTGGCGTGAGTCGGTGACGACGGGTCCATCGACGAGGAGCGCACCGATGGCAGCGGCAGCCGCGGCCCCGGGCACGGCAGCGTCGGCGACGAAGACACCTGCGGAGTCGACGAGCGCACCGCCAGTCACCGCAGCGATCGCCCCCAGCGTCGTGGGGATCACTGATCCCCCTCGGGCCGGTAGGGCCGGTCGGCCAGCGCCGCGGCCACGGCGGCGCAATCGTCAAAGGGAAGGATGACCCCACCGACATCCTGGCCGGTCTCGTGGCCCTTGCCGAGGACGGCAACCGTGTTGTCCTGGGGTCGACCCTCGGTTCGCGCGAGCCGGACCGCTCGAGCGATGTCCGCCGCCCGGCCCGCTCCCGGGCTGCGCAGCGTGGCCTGGGCTGCCCAGGGACGGCCGTTCGCACCAGCGTCCCCGGCCGCACCGACCTCGTCAACCAACCGGGCACCGGCCATGACCTCGTCGCGGATCGCCGCCGGGTCTTCCGACCGTGGATTGTCGTCGGTGACGATGACGTCGTCGGCCCAGCGAGCCGCTGCTGCCCCCATGGCCTGACGTTTGCTCCGATCACGGTCACCTCCGGCGCCCAGGACGACGACGAGTCGACCAGGGGTGCTCGGGCGCAGCGCCTCCAGGGCAGCTGCGACCGCCTCCGGTGTGTGCGCATAGTCAACGACACACCGCGGATCCCCTGGCCCCGCTGGGACCTGTTGCATCCGGCCAGGAACGACTGGCGGCCGGGCCATGGCGCGTTCGATGTCGGCGACGGCATACCCGGCCTCGTGCAGGGCCACCGCGGCCATCGCGGTGTTGACGACGTTGAACGTGCCCGGGAGGTGGCAGATGAGGCGCATCACCAGGCCCTCGGGCCCGGTGAGCGTGAGCTGAGGCCACCGGACGTCGGCGATCGTCCAGTCAGCGAGGCCGGACACCGCTACCGTGCTGCGGGGTATGCCGACCCGCCCGGCGAGCTTGCGCCCCCAGTCATCGTCGACACACACCACCCCACGGCGCGAACGGACGGCCGTGAAGAGGGAAGCCTTGGCCTCGAAATAGTCCGACATCGAGGGGTGGAAGTCCAGGTGATCTTGCGAGAGGTTGGTGAACACGGCGAGGTCAAAGAGCACGCCGTCAACCCGATGCAGAGCCAACGCATGGCTGGACACCTCCATGACGACGGTGTCGGTGCCCTCTTCACGCATCAGGGCGAGAGTGGCGTGCAGGTCGGGGGCTTCCGGCGTGGTCCGCGAGGAGGCCAGGCGTCGGTCGCCAACCCGCGTCTCAACGGTGCCGATCAATCCAGTCCGGGCGCCCAAATCGCGCAGCGCCGAGTCCACCAGGTAAGCCGTCGTCGTCTTGCCGTTGGTGCCGGTAATTCCGATGGTCCGCAAGGCTGTCGAGGGATGGCCGTAGACCGCCGCGGACATGGCGCCCAAGACGGCCCGCGGTTGGTCGATGACAAGCACCGGCGCCGGCACATCAGCCGGGAGCAACGCCGCACCAGGGCCGTCGGTAAGCACCGCGACCGCCCCAGACGCCAGTGCCGCCGCCGCGAATTGGGCGCCGTGCAGGTGTGCACCGGGTAGCGCGGCATACAGGTCGCCGGCCAGGACCCGCCGGGAGTCGAGAGTGACTCCCGTGACCTGGACCGACGCCCAGGAGGCATCGCCGGCCGGTCTCGATGCACCGAGAACCTCGGCTCCGGAAGACCTGGCCAGCGAACCGAGCGAGACCGGCAGGACCGATCGGGGCCGCAACGGGGTCACGACGGACAGGCTAGCCGCTGGTCTTGGCATCGCTGAGCACACCGGGGGCCCCGGGCACCAACGGCTCCGCGGGGATCAACGGCACCTCAGCACCGGGAGCACCGGTCGGCGGGACCTGATAGGCCTGCAGCACGTAGGTCATCACGTCTTTGAACGCCGGGCCGCATTGGCTGCCGCCACTGGGCGTTCCGGCGGTCGGGTTCTGCAATGTCACGGCAACGACGAATTCGGGGTCCTCGGCGGGCGCGTAGCCGATGAACGAGGTCGTGTAGCCGCTGTACCCCCCGCCATCGGCGACCCGGTTAGCGGTGCCGGTCTTCCCGGCGATCCGGTAGCCGGGGATCGCTACGTGCCGGGCGGTGCCGCCGGGGCTGACCACCTCCTCGAGCATCTGGCTGACTTGTGTGGCCGTTTCCTCCGACACGGCACGCACGCCCTGGGCAGCCGGTGCTGCCTCGAAGGCACCGTCGGCGCCGACGGTGCCCTCGATCAGGCTGGGCGCCACCCGGACACCCCCGTTGGCGATCGTCTGGAAGACGCCGGCCGCTTGGACGGCCGTCACCGCCAACCCCTGGCCAAACATCGTCGTATACCGCTCCGACCCGGTGAGGGTCGCCGCTGGGCGCAGCAGTCCAGCCGACTCGGCAGGGAAACCGATGCCAGTCTTGGAGCCCAGGCCGAACGCGCGCTGGTACTTCTCCAGCGTCGCACCCGGCATGCTCTCGGTGGCGAGGATCGTTCCGATGTTGCTCGACTTGGCCAGCACCCCGGCCACGGTCAGCTGCAGGGTCGGGTGGTCGTGAGCATCCTTGAAGGTCGTATCGGCTCGCTTGATCCGGTTGGGGACGATGACGCCGGTCATCGGCGTGACGATCTTCTCCTCAAGTGCCGCAGCCATGGTGATGACCTTCGCCGTGGATCCAGGCTCATAGACCTCCTGGAAGGCGCGGTTGCCCAACGCCGAGGACTTGGTGTTCTCCAAGTCGGTCGGGTCGAAACTCGGGTAGGGAGCCACCGCACGGAGTTTGCCGGTCTTGGCTTCCATGACGACGATGTAGCCAGATTTGGCCCCCATCGCGTGGACCAGGTTGCCGATGGTGTTCTGGGCGAACCATTGGATGTCTGCGTTGATGGTCAAGCGAACATCCCGTCCGTCGGCGGCCGGTTGGGACAACTGTTGCGCCCACGGGATGACCCGGCCATCCCGGGCCTGTTCGTAGACCTCCTTACCGGGGGTCCCGGCCAGTTCGGTCTGCATCATCTGTTCGACGCCGCCGCCGACTTTGGCATCGTCGCTGAGGAAGCCGACGATGGGCGCTCCGGTCATTCCCGAGGGGTACTCCCGCTCGAAGGTGATCTCACTGAGGACTCCGGGAATGCCCAGCGCCTTGATCTCGCGCCAGACCAGCGGTGACACTCCCTTGGCCAACACTCGGTAACTGCTCGTCCCCATGAGGTCGGTGACAAGGTCGTCAGCCGTCCGCCCCAGCAGCGGGGCTAGGCGCTGGGCTGCACCGACCACACCGACCTGGACCCGCTTGTTGTTGATGACCCGCTCGTAGCTGGCCACGGCCTTCTGGTTGACCGTGATGGTCCGACGCTCGACGCTACTGGCCAGCACGGTCCCATTGGTGTCGACGATCTTGCCCCGCAGGGCCGGTATGACGTCGACCTTCAGGCGCTTGTTGAGCGCCGCGAGTTGGACACCGGAGGCGTCGAAGGCCTGCACCCGAACGAGCTGCGCGCCGAAGATCGAGAGCACGAAGAGCACAGCCACCCACATCGTGCGCACACGCCACGTCGTGTGTCCGAGAGCCATCGGACGTCTGGATCGCCGGACCCGGGGGGTTGCCGGTCGTCGGGGAGCGGCAGTCGAGGGACCCGGGCGTGGCGCGCGAGGACGCGGGCGGCTCGACGGCCGGGTGACAGCTGGATCCGGCGCCGAACCGGCGGCGCCCACGCTGGGTCGGCGCGGTCGGTCCAGCACGTGCGTCCCACCCGCCGGCCGGCCGGTGGCCGCGCCGACCGGGGTCCTGGCATCGGTCGGCCGCTGGGTCGACGAACGACCATCTGGGCGTCGTGGGGGTGGAGGTGTCACCTGCTCATCCCCCCGGAACGGTCGTCGTGGCATTGGCTGTCGTCTGCGGTCCTGTCGCCGGCGTTACCGGGGACCCGCCGGCGGCTGCTTCGGGGTCGGCCCCAGCAGCATCAACGGGGGCTGCCGGGGTTGCGGTCTGGCCGGGGGATGCGGTCTGGCCGGGGGTCACCGTCGATGGCGCCGGCGCATTCCCCCGGGGACTGGACACGATGGTGACCGTCCTCGCGACGGCCGGCTCGGCCACGCCAAGGACCCTCCCGTGCTCGAGGTCGATGAAGGCCATTGAGGTGGCCGGAACCATCCCCAGGGCTATCGCCTTCTTGGCCAACGCGCCGGGATTGCGCTCGGCATCCAGGGCCCGAGTCAGCTCATGCTCCTGGTCCGTGAGAGTGCCCGAGGCGACCTGCAGATCGTGCAGGCGGTAAGAACCCTGGGCCAGCTGCGCGTTGAACAGCAAGAGGCCGAGCAGTCCGCCCGCGAGCAGCAGCATGCAGATCGCGGCGAACTTGCCCGTCCCAGTCCGCTCGATGGCGGCTGGGACGACGCGCAGGGACGCGACCCGTGGGAACGCGCGACCGGTTGTCGAGTGTGGATGACGGACGGCGGCTTGACTCATCGACGTTCCCCCTGGGTGGTGGCTCGAGTGCGCTCTGCGGCACGGAGGCGGGCGGACGTGGCCCGCGGGTTGGTCCGAATCTCGTGTTCGCTGGGGACCTCGGCGCCACGGGTGAGCAACCGCAGGTATGCCGCGTCCTGGGGCCGCTCGACCGGCATACCGGCGGGGGTCTGTGAGGTCGCGCCCTCGGCGAGGGTTCGTTTGGTGATCCGGTCTTCGAGCGAGTGATAGGACAGCACGGCCACTCGACCACCAACCGGCAGGGACGTGATCGCAGCCGGAAGCGCCCGACGCCACGCATCGAGTTCGCCGTTGACTTCGATGCGCAGGGCTTGGAAGGTGCGCTTGGCCGGGTGTCCTCCGCTGCGCTGGGACGCCCCGGGGACCACCCGACGCAACAGATCGACGAGGCGTCCGGACGTCGTGAACGGTTCCCGAGCCCGCTCGATCACCACAGCCTTGACGATGGCCCGCGCATAGCGCTCTTCGCCGAAGTCACGCAGGATTCGTTCGAGGTCGGCCGGCTCACTGGTGTTGAGCAGGTCGGCGGCGGTCCGCCCGCTGTTCTGGTCCATTCGCATGTCCAGCGGTGCATCGACGCGGTAGGCGAACCCGCGCTCGGCATCATCCAGGTGCAACGAGCTGACGCCCAAGTCGAACAGGGCGGCGTCGACTGCCGGGATGCCAAGGTCTTTGACCACTCGAGCGAATTCGTCGTAGACCGCGTGGATCAGGGTGAGTCGATCGGTGAACGGAGCTAGTCGCTCACTGGCCAAAGCCAGGGCTTGGGGGTCTCGGTCGATCCCCACGACGCGGGCTCGCGGGCAGGCGCGCAGGACGGCCTCGGCATGTCCCCCCATCCCCAGGGTGGCATCGACGTAGACCGACCCGGACTCCTGCAGCGCTGGAGCGAGCAACTCCACGACGCGCTCACACAGGACCGGCACGTGCCGGTCCTGGGGAGCAAGCGGTGGGCTGCTGGTCACGTGAGCTTCCTGACGTCAGGTTGTGGGTGGGCTGCGGGCTGGGCTCGGGTGTGGCTCGGTGTTTGGGTGGGACTGAGATGGCCCTGCGCTCAGGTCCCCATCCGCTTCGGGATGGTTCTCGAACCGCCGCGGCCCGACACGGGGGAAGTCGTCTCGGGTCGAAAAGCGGCTGGAGACCTGGGCGCAGGAGTGCTCAGCCGGTCAGAACCTGCCGGGCATCACCTCCTCGCTCTGCGCTGCGAAACCCGGCTCCTTTTCCTCGAGGTAGGTGTTCCACGCGTCCAGTTGCCAGATCTCGACACGGCTGATGTTCCCGATGACGGCAAGGTCACGTCCGAGCGAGGCGTAGTCCCGCAGCATCGGGGGGATGGTGATGCGGCCCTGGCGGTCAGGCACTTCGGGCGACGCGCTGGACATGAGGACCCGGGTGAAGTCGCGGACCCCAACGACGGAGCTGGGCGCGGACTGCATTTGGGCCGCGTACCGATAGAACTCGGCCATCGGGTAGACGACGACACAGCGGTCTTGGCCCTTGGCCATGACGACGCCGTCGGCCAGTGCCTCGCGGAACCGGGCCGGCAGGATCAGCCGTCCCTTGTCGTCCAACTTCGGAGTGTGCGTGCCCAGGAACGGGACGGGGACCGGGGCCAGTGCGAGTTCGGTCACCGCGCACCCCTCCCCTTCTGACCCCGAGGGGTCACCGACACGACCCAGCGGATGGCCCGGCGGCCACCCCAGCGCTCCTGATCGCCCCACCATACTCCACTTCCCTCCACATTGGCCCGAAATTTTCTGGATATGTGGCCTTGTTGGTGCAAAGCCGCAGGTCACTGCAGTGGAGGAAAGTGGAGGATGCTGCCCGTGAGGACCCGCAGATGGACCTGCTCGGTCCACGCAGCACTGACGCGACCCCTTCGCTGAGGGCCGCGCCGAGGGCATGTGACCGGACCGGCCAGGCGATTTGATGCCGTGTCCTGGCCGTGGCGACTTATGCTCGCCAGACCGAGCCTGGAGAACGGCGTTCGGTGGAGGACAGTGGAGGGCGGTTCCTGCCAAGACTCAGGTGCCGTCGAGAAGACCTGGACTGACGGAGGACCCCGTGACCGATGCTCGCACCCGCGCCGACCACTCCCTCGACGCCCCTGTCGTGAGGTCCACGCCGCAAGCACTTGCCGAGCTCCGCGCGGTGACCTCACGAATCAGCTCCGCCATCGAGTCGGTCATCGAGGGCAAGTCCGGCGTCGTGCGCACCGCCATCACCGTCTTGCTCGCGGGCGGACACCTGCTCATCGAGGACGTCCCCGGGGTCGGCAAGACGATGCTCGCCAAGGCCTTGGCCCGCTCGATTGACTGCTCGGTCCGACGCATCCAGTTCACCCCGGATCTGCTGCCCAGTGACATCACCGGCGTCAGCGTGTTCAACCAGGACCTACGCGACTTCGAGTTCCGTCCGGGGGCGATCTTCGCCAATGTCGTGGTCGGCGACGAGATCAACCGGGCCTCACCTAAGACCCAGTCGGCCTTGCTTGAATGCATGGAGGAGGGGCAGGTCACCGTCGACGGCACGACCTACTCCCTGCAAAAGCCCTTCATGGTCATGGCCACCCAGAACCCCATCGAGATGGAGGGCACCTATCCGCTCCCGGAGGCGCAGCGCGATCGGTTCATGGCCCGAATCTCCATGGGCTATCCGTCGGCCGCTGCGGAGGTCGACATGCTCGACGTGCATGGCGGACGGTCGCCTCTGGACACGCTCGCGCCGGTGACCGACGCCGCCACCGTTGCCCGGCTCGTCCTGGTCACCCAGGACGTCTACGCAGCACCAGCGGTGCGCCAGTATGTCGTGGACCTGGCCAATGCGACCCGGACCAGCCCGGCCGTGCGGCTTGGGGCCTCGCCTCGGGCCGCCCTGCATGTGCTGCGTGCAGCCCGCGCACATGCGGCCCTCGAGGCCCGTGACCATGTGCTGCCCGACGACGTCCAGCGCGTCGCGCCGGCGGTGCTCGGACACCGCCTCATGATGTCCGGTGAGGCGACCCTGGCACGGCGCAGCCCGGCCGATGTCCTCACCGAAATCCTCCACTCCACCCCCGTCCCCGTCGGCCGACGCTGATCGCGGACGGGCGGCATACCCGGAACAGGGGTGACGATGAGACGGATGGGTGACGTCGTCACCACGCGCGGACGGGCCTTCGCCTCGGCTGGCCTCACCCTGGTCCTGTGCGGCTACATCTTGGGTTTCCGGGATATCACGCGGGTGGGAATCCTTCTCCTTGCCCTCCCGCTCGTCGCCGTGGTGCTCGTCCGCCGACGCCCACCTGGCCTGCTGGTCTGGCGCAGCACCGACCCGGCGCGGGTGAGCGCAGGCGATGTCGCGCGGGTGACCACCTCCGTGGGGAATTCGGGACGCCGGTCCACCCCGTTGATGCTCGCCGAGGAACGTCTGGCCGTCGCGCTCGGTGACCGGCCGCGGGTGCTGCTCGGCTCGCTCGCTGCCGGCGAACGTCGCGCCCTCGCGTATGCCGTCCGCCCACCGGTGCGCGGCCGGCACCTTCTGGGACCCCTCGCTGTGCAACTGCGAGACCCCTTCGGACTCACGCACCGCTTCGTCGAGGTGGGTGAGCCAACCGAACTGTTGGTGTTGCCACAGGTGCACTCCCTCGGAGGGCGTCGTCCCCCCGGCACGGGCGTCGGGGCCGAGGGTGAGATTCCGTTCATGGTGGCCCTGCACGGCGAGGACGACCAGTCGATCCGTGAATACCGGGACGGCGACGACCTCCGCCGGATCCACTGGCCGGCGACCGCCCGCACCGGCGACCTGATGGTGCGCCAAGAGGACAGACCGGCGCGGCGCCGGGCGGTCATTCTGCTGGATCCGCGGGCCGATGCGCATGCTGGAGTCGGCGCTCACGGCTCGTTCGAGTGGGCCGTGAGCGCCACGGCATCCGTCGTTGTCCACCTGGCCGGTTTGGGCTACGCGATCCATCTGCTCACCCCTGAGACGGTTCAGGACGGTCAGGACGACCTGTCCACGGAGGTTGGGCAGGCCCTGGCTGTCCTGGCGGTCACCCAGACCGGGACCGGGGTCGACCTGGCGCGGCTCACCCGGTCAGGTCTCGGGTTGCTCGCCGGGGGCGGGCTCTTGGTGGCCGTGCTCGCGGCATACGACGAGCGGGCCCTGCGCTCGGTCGCCGCGCTGCGTCGGCCCGGTCAGACGGCGCTCGGGATCGTCGTGGACCCGGCCTCGTTCGCCGCCCATCGGCGCCACGGCGAGCCCGCGGATGCTCGATCGATCGACGGGCCTACGGCGACTGACCTCTTGCGCGGTGCCGGGTGGCGGGCCACGGGTGTGGGACCTACCGACGCCGTGGCCGACGCCTGGGCACAGATCGGGTCAGGGAGCGCCGTTCGGATCGGGACGGGAGGGGCCGGGTGAACCGCCAAGGAGCCAACCCGGCGTTGGCGGGGCTGGCCAGCCTTGCGGCCCTGCTGGGTCTGACAACACTGGTTGCGACGCAGACCTGGTTCGCGAGGACGGTCTGGTTTGTCGTCGTCTTGGCCGGGCTCGGCCACCTGACCCGCCGTTGGGTGTCGAGGTCCGGGTGGGTCGTGGTTCCCGTCCAACTGGTCGGCATCGTCTTCACCGCGGTCTGGGGGTATGCCGCGTCGACCACCTGGTTTGGCCTGCCCACGGGTTCGACCATCCGCCGGTTCGGCGCCCTGTTCACCGAGTTCGGCACGACCGCAGCCACGACGTCGGCCCCGATGCCGAGCAACCCCGGGGTCGAGGTCACCCTGGCCCTGATCGGCGCTGCCCTGGCGTTGCTGGTCGACGTGCTCGCCGTGACGAAGGGGGCACCGGCCGCTGCCGGACTCCCGTTGCTAACAGCGTTCTTGGCCGCCGCGGCGAATAGCGGTGCAGCGCTTCCTGCCTGGTACTTCCTATGTGCTGCGCTCGCCTGGCTCTTGCTGTTAGCCCGACACTCCCACATCAGCATGCGTGGGTGGGCGTCGACGACAACTCGACCCATGGAGCCCCTGTCGGGGTCGGGCCTGACCGCCTCTCGGGAGTTGAGGTTCGGGACGATCGCCCGGCGCGTTGGCGTCATCGGGATCGTCACGGCCCTCGCGGTGCCCGCTGTCCTACCCCACCTGCCACCGCGCTATCTATTGGATGGCCTGGCGCGTAGCGCTGACGGACGCGGCAACGCCAAGGTGGGGTTCAGTTCCACACTCGATGTCAGTGCCAGCCTTGCCTCCGGCGGCTCCGGCCGAATCCTCACCTATCGCACAACCGCCCCCAGGGCCGCCCCACTGCGAGTCCTGGCCACCGCGGCATACGACGGGGTGGCCTGGAGTCGCCCGTCCCCTACCTTGGGCCGCAGCGCACGTCTGGATCTGGCCCCGTCGGTTCCCCGCTCGGAGCGGACTCTCGTCGTGGAAAGCAACGGGCTCGATCCGCCGGCTTTGGCGACCATGCAGCCGATACTCTCGGCCGACCTCAGCGGAGTGGCCTGGAACGTCGACGAGGCCACCTCCGACGTGTATGTCCAGTCCCGACCGGCGTCCTACTCGACGACCTACCTCGAACCAGCGCTGACGTCGGAGCTGCTGCGCAACGGCGTCGACGGCCGGCCCGGGCCCGACCCGTTGCCGACCAACCGGAGTCTCACCGCCGCACTTGAGGTGGATCGCCGGTCCGCGCCCGCGGTCATGGCCGCCAGCTCGGCAGTAACCGCAGGGTCGCCAACACCCTTCGACGCCGCGGTCGCCATCCAGGAATGGCTGCGTGACAAGGGCGGATTCAGCTACTCACTCGTCCTGACCGAGCCGCCGGTGAGTTCAGGCACACCCGTCGATCCCCTCACCGCGTTCCTATCCACCAAGCAGGGTTACTGTGTCCAGTTCGCCTCGGCCATGGTGATGATGTCGAGGAGCGCCGGCATTCCCGCGCGGATGCCCATGCCTGGCCCGAGCTCTTCTTCCCAGGTGCCGGGTGGGTCCGGTTCGAGCCCACCCCGAGTGTCCGCACCGGCCCCGCCCCGGCCTGGACCGTCCCCGCGACGCTGCCCGCACCCGTCCCCACGTCCACAGCCCGGGCGACCCAAGACCCGCTGGACCGACCGGACCGAGAGCCCAGCGATGCCGCCGACGACGCTGGCGACCGGACCGAGCTGGATGTTCCCTTCCTCGACCGGGTGATCGGGTGGTTCGGGCAAGGACCGCACATCCTCTTGTTGGTCGTCGGCCTGGTTCTGCTTGGTGCCCTCGTCTTGCCGGTGACGGCCGCCATCCTTCGGCGGGCACGGGCCCAAGGCCCCCGGTCGCCGGAGCAACTCGTCGAGGAACACTGGGAGCATCTCACCGGAGATTTGGCCGACCTGGGCATTAGCCTGCCCGCGGGCGCGACGCTCCGCGCACACCAGGCGCACGTCGCCCGGGCCGGATATCTGAACAACACCGCCCAGGCCTCCCTGGCCGCGGTCGTGGACTCTGTCGAACTGGCCCGCTACGCGCGACCTGGGCAGCCATCGCTGCAGGTCGAGCTGGACCCGCACACCCGCCTGGTCGTCCACCAGGTCGCCCGCACCCGGTCCTGGCGGCACCGGGCCAGGGCGCGCCTGCTGCCGGGTTCTGCCCGTGCCTGGTGGGCGAGCGTGGGTCGGACCGCCCGGTCGTTGCCTTCCCGCCTGGTCCGCCGACTCCGCGGCTGACGTCGTGGGGCGGCATACGGCTGCGGTATGCCGCCCCACGCGGTCGGGCGCCTGCGGAAATCAGTCCAGATAGTCCCGCAGCACTTGTGAACGAGACGGGTGACGCAACTTGCTCATGGTCTTGGACTCGATCTGGCGAATACGCTCGCGAGTGACCCCATAGACCTTGCCGATCTCGTCGAGAGTCTTGGGCTGGCCGTCGGTGAGCCCGAACCGCATCGAGACCACACCCGCTTCGCGTTCGGACAATGTGTCGAGCACGGAGTGCAACTGCTCTTGCAGGAGAGTGAAGGACACCGCTTCGGCGGGCACCACTGCCTCAGAGTCCTCAATGAGGTCGCCGAACTCACTGTCCCCGTCCTCGCCCAGGGGCGTGTGCAGTGAGATCGGCTCACGGCCGTACTTCTGCACCTCGACGACCTTCTCGGGGGTCATGTCCAACTCGCGCGCCAGCTCTTCCGGGGTGGGTTCGCGGCCCAGGTCCTGGAGCATCTGGCGCTGCACCCGGGCGAGTTTGTTGATGACCTCCACCATGTGCACGGGAATCCGGATCGTGCGGGCTTGATCGGCCATCGCCCGGGTGATGGCCTGCCGGATCCACCACGTCGCATAGGTCGAGAACTTGTAGCCCTTGGTGTAGTCGAACTTCTCGACCGCCCGGATCAGGCCAAGGTTGCCCTCCTGGATGAGGTCGAGGAAGAGCATCCCCCGGCCCGTGTAACGCTTGGCGAGGCTGACGACCAACCGGAGGTTGGCCTCCAGAAGGTGGTTCTTGGCCTTCTTACCGTCCTGCGCGATCCACCACAGCTCGCGCTTGAGTTTCATCTCAACCTTCTCGCCCGAGTTGAGCTTCTCCTCGGCGAACAGGCCGGCTTCAATCCGCTTCGCCAACTCAACTTCCTGCTCGGCGTTGAGCAGCGCGACCTTGCCGATCTGCTTGAGGTAGTCCTTGACCGGGTCGGCGGTGGCACCGGCCGTCACGACCTGCTGGGCGGGGGCGTCTTCCTCGTCGTCGTCGCGGATCACGAACCCGGCGTCCTCGGACTCTTCCTCCTGGGCCGGCTTGGCCGAGTCCTCCGAGTCCTCGGCGTCGTCCAGGGTCGCCTCGCCTTCGGCCTCGTCGCCCTCCAACTCGGCCACCTCGGGGAGACCGACGTCGTCGACCGTCCCGTCAGCGGCGTCGTCCTCGACGTCGACGACCAGGGCCTCCAGGTCCTCGCCCTCGAGAGTGTCTTCTCCGGAGGTTTTGGCCCCGGTCGCCGGGGCGGGAACGGGCCCGGCCGATGCCGTGCGCTTTCGTGAGCGGGACCCCGCACCCGTCGCGTCGACCGCTGTCGCGGGCTGCTCGGCACCGACCGGCGGCTCGCTCACCGGGGCGGAAGCGGTCGCCGTTCGCGCCCCGCGGCCCCGTGAGCTACGCCCAGCAGGAGCGTCATCCCCCACACCGGCTCCGGTTAGATCGGCAGGACCCGGCGGCTCGGTGGCCTTCGCCGCCGCAGCTGTCCTCGTCGTGGCCTTCACCGTCGCGGCCTTCGCCGCCGTAGCCTTCACCGGTGCGGCCTTCGCCGCCGTAGCCTTCACCGGTGCGGCCTTCGCCGTCGTGGCCCTCACCGGTGCGGCCTTCGCCGCCGTAGCCTTCACCGGTGCGGCCTTCGCCGCCGTAGCCTTCACCGGTGCGGCCTTCGCCGCCGTAGCCTTCACGGGAGCGGCCTTCGCCGCCGTAGCCTTCACGGGAGCGGCCTTCGCCGCCGTAGCCTTCACCGGTGCGGCCTTCACCGCCGTTGCCTTGGCGGTGCCTGTCGGGGCCTTTCCGGTGGTGGCTTTCGCCGGGTCCGGCGTAGCTGTGGACACCTTGGCGCTCCTGGGCTTCGCCTGCTCCGCCGCCGACGAGGCTTGAGCTGCCGGCCGTTGGGTCGCCGCCGCCCTGCTCGACGGGGTCGGTGACGTCCGCGCTGGGGCCCGCTTGGTCGCCGGGGGTGTGGGCGCGGTGGTTACGGTGCGCTTGACATTGGCAGCGACGGCGCGCCCAGGCGAGTCCACAGTGACCACGATTCCTTGTTCTTCGATCGCTCTCAGGACGGCTTTCATCCGGCGCTGGGGGACTTCGGAAAGTTCCAGCGCCTCGCGCACCTCGGCTCCAGAGACGCCCCCCAGCGTGGCTCCTCGCGCGATGAGCCTCTGCAGCGCTGGGTGCGAGAACTCTGTCGGCAGGGCGCGATCAGCGCCCCGAGGACCGGAGGAGACGTGCGACACGGGCACCGAAGACCTTTCGCCATGCGGGCGCATGCCGGCCTTCCCCGGGTCGGCATACAGCGGGCTGGGTGAACTCATTGGGGGGGACGAAGCGAACCACAATCCGGAGGGAGACCGGCTCGCTCAGGAACGCGTGGGCCCCGGTCACCGACATTATAAAACGACGCGTTCGGTCGACGTTAACCGATCCGGTCGCGGACCGGGCCAAAGCCCCTCCCGAAGGCGCGCAGCACCCAGCCCCAACGGTGAACGAACCCGGGACCCTCCGGCCGGAAACCGGCCCCAGATGAGGGACGTCAGGGCTGGTCAGTCTTCCCGGGCTGCCTTGACGGCCAGCACGGGACAGGTTGCATCGAGCAGAATCCGCTGGGCGTTTGAGCCGAGGATGAGCTTGCCGACCGGGGTGCGCCGACGCAGACCGATGACGATGAACTCAGCCTTCTCCTCTTCGGCGACCGCGATGAGATCCTCGGCCGGCTCATTGCCCCGCACCAGCTGACGGACCTCGTTCGCAAGACCGAGGTCGGTGAGCTTCTTCTGGATGGCTTCGAGTTCCTCTTCGAACTTCGCGGCCTCGTCGGCGTCAAAGTCCTTGCCACCGCGTTGCGAGTTGATGACGATCAGCCGGGTGTGGCGAAGCTCGCACTCCTCGGCCGCGCGACGCAGGGCAGCCCGCCCTTCTCTGGTCGCAACGTATCCGACAACGACGGCCACCGTAACCTCCTTGTTGACGCACGCATGTGCTACTCCGACGTTACCGGATCTCGGTGGGTTCGTGCCCAGCATCCCCCTGCGCCGGGCCGCTCAGTGCATCACGGACCAAAGCCCCTACCTGGTCGACCTCGATGAGGAAGCCGTCATGACCGCACGGCGAGTGGATGGTCCGCAGCTGCCCCCATGGCACACCATGCGCCAAGGCCGCGGACTGCTCGGGGGGATACAGCCGGTCGGAATCGACTGCGACCGCGATGAGCTGTGCAGTCACCCCCGCCAAGGCAGTCCCGATCCCCCCGCGCCCCCTCCCAACGTCATGCGAGTTCATCGCCTCGGTGAGCACGAGGTATGAATTGGCGTCGAACCGCCGAGAGAGCTTGTCACCGTGGTAGTCGAGATAGCTCTCGACGGCATACCGGCCGCCACCGCCGAGCGGCTCCTCACCGGGTTGTTGGTTCCGTCCGAAGCGTGCGTCCAACTCCGCGGCGCTGCGGTATGTCGCCTGGGCGATCCTCCGGGCTATGCCCAAGCCGACCCTCGGTCCGCGCCCCGCCCCGTAGTAGTCGCCCCCGGCGAACTCCGGGTCGGATCGGATCGCGAGCAACTGCGGTTGGGCCCAGGCGATCTGGTCGGCGCTGGCGGCCGACGTGCTGGCCAGGACAATCGCCGTGCGGACCCGGTCGGGCAGTCCCACTGCCCACTCGATCACTCGCATCCCGCCCATCGAACCACCGATGACCAAGCGCCACTGGGCGATGCCGAGTCGATCCGCCAGCGCAGCTTCGACGCTCACCTGGTCACGGATCGTCACGAACGGAAACCGGCTGCCCCAGGGCCGCCCGTCCGGAGCCAGTGACGAGGGGCCGGTGCTGCCCTGACAGCCGCCCACGACGTTGGCAGCGACAACGAACCAACGGTCCGTGTCGATATCCCGCCCCGGGCCGACCAAGCCTTCCCACCAGCCCGGTGACGGATGGCCGGGGCCAGCAGCCCCGACGACGTGGGCATCACCGGTGAGGGCGTGTTCGACGAGGATGGCGTTACTCGCTGACGCGTTGAGGCGTCCCCAGGTTTCGTAAGCCACCCGGACATCGGGCAGCACGCCCCCTCGTTCCAAGGCGATGTCGCCCAGGTCAACGAAGCTGCGGTGGCCGATAGGATCGCCCGCCCGCCAGGCACCGGTGACCGCGGATGGGTCGTCGGCGACGCTCACGGACGGCACTCCTCACACTCGCGCTTGCCCGAGCGGTTGGCGCGGGCCGGGTCTTCACCCGGGGCACCCCATCACGAAGAAGGGTTGCCGGTCAGCGAGCCGGGGCTTGACGCTGACACTCATGACCTGGGCCCGAGTGTAGGCCGCGTGGCTCTGTCCCCGCCACGAAGGGCTCAGCCCGTGGACGAATGGGCTTGCACTGGGCGAATCGCCAGGTCGAGCATCCTCTCCAGCAAGAGCGCCAACCGATAGGCAGGATCCAGTGCCAGAACGCGGTCCAAGACGACCCGAGTGAATGCCCCGTCTCCGAGATACCAGGTCAGCGATGCGAGCACCGTGAGGACGCCCGGAGCATGCCCCTGCGGGGTATGCCGTGCCAGCCAAGTCAGCCGCTCGACCAGCCGATCGGGCTCGACGAGGACGCTCGGGGACAAGTGCGCCCGGGCCAAAGCCTGCAGTTCGGGCTCAAACACCTCCAATTCCAGCGTCCCCGGGCACAGGCAGGCGGTGAGGACGTCTCGCAGGGCGAGGTCGCGCAGGCTGTGACCCATCCGCGCGGCGGCCGCGGCCGACGGCAACGGACCCGAGAACCACGCCTGGTCTCGCACGTCGAGGAAACTCCCCCAGTCTGACATCGCCTTTGCCCGATTCGTCCGCACCGGTCGAACCGAGGCGAGCCTCACGGCCGCGACGCGCACCCTCTCGCGAAGGGGACCCTCTTCTGGGGCGATGCGTTCGTCCAGGGCGGTTCGACTCGGTGCGGGGCGTCGACCGACCGCGACAAAGTCGGCGATCGCCGGCACCTGGTCGTCCGGGGGCAGCGCCACCCCCGCCACCGGTCGGCTGGCCTGCTCCCCCATCGCGGGGAAGAACACCTGCTCGTTGCGGACAACGACGTGCTCCACGACGTCGATCCGATCAGCGCGCAAGCGCCTGGCCAGCGCCTCTCCCGCGGCCGCTCCCTCACCCTCGAGGTCCTCATAGACCACGATCACCCCTGCCGTGCATCCGTCCGCCTGCAAGTGTCCCGCCATGAGTGTGGCGGCTGCCCCGCAGTCGTGCGGGAGAGTGGGCAGATCTAGCCGCTGGACGATCCCGATCTGCTTGCGCCGCAAACCGATGAGGACGAGCGAGTGGTCCGGGTGATACCCCAGTTGATACGGAACGACCTTGACCAGGTCGATCGGGTCAGAGATGCGAATCGTCGTCGTCATGAACGGCGATGGTGCCTCACCGGGGACCCCACGCGGCCGGGTCTACCCCGGCCCTGTGGACAGTGGGACGAAAGCCCGTCGGGTGTGGACAACGCGGGCGCCAGCGGCGCGTGCCCCGCCTGATCGATCAGCCCGCAGACCGCCAGGCACGCAGACCACCAGGCCCGCACCGCCAGGCCCGCAGACCGTCCGGCGCGCAGATCCTCTGCGCGCCGACCGTCAGACTCCAGTCAGCGGACCACGAAGGATTGCACGGTCGGCGCCGCACCAGCCCCGCTGCTCGCCCACTCAGAGGCGGGGGCGTCCTGCGGCGCGGCCGTGTCGGCCGGACCCGTCCCGCGTCCGACACCTCGTTCCCACGACAAGAACGCCTCGGTGTCGTTGACCAACGCACTTGCCAGCCACGCGATGAGCATGGCGTCGTCGGCCAGGCCGAACACGGTGAACAGCCCCTCGGGCACCAGATCGATGGGCGAGACGACGTACACCAAAGCCGCCAACATCCCCAGCAGCCGCCCGCGGGTGAGGCCGGCATACTCGCCGCGTAAGGCCGCCCGCGCCATCCGGGGCACGGCCCCGAGCCGCTCCCCCATCCCCGGCGCACCGGGTCGCGCCGCAGCCCGCACCGCCAGCGCCAACGCCCGGAACATCCCCCAGCGAGCCGAGCTCGACCGTCCAGCTGCCATGTCCTGAAAACTCCTCTGGACCTTGCCGTCAGTGAGCCATTCGACCCACTGGCAGGATCAACGACCAACCCGCACCGGAGATTCCACGCACCCGGACGCGCCGGTATGCCGCCCGCTCACCCCACGCCCGCGGCATACCGACGTCCGTGGCCGACTCGACAGCGGGCAGGTGACGTGCGAGGGTTCACGCCATCCGGCGAGGGAACTCCCGCTTGGCCGACTCGGCGATCCGGTTGAGCAGGAACCCGTCGACGCCCGCCCCGATGACGCCACCGACCACCGGCACCGCCTTGCCGAACCGGCTGAGCACCGACCGACCGGCCTGCGCGATGAGCCGGAAGCCGACCGCCTTGTTGACGACCATGAGCGCCGGCCCGTTGAGCCGCTGGGTGGCCAGCGAGGTCAACCGACCCGCGCCGAGCGACACACCCGGGATGACGGCGGCCTTCTTGAGCAGGTCGTCGGCGTCCGCGCCGACGAGGGTGAGCAGCACGGCGCTGCGGATCTGCGGCTGGGACAGGTCATAGCCGCGGACGTCCGCGATCGCCGCGACCATCCGGGTGGCCACGAGGTAGAACTCGGCAACGTTGGCCGGCACCGCGACCGGCATGGTGACGAAGCCACCCAGCCCGGTGACGAACCCCCCGACCGCGCCGGCCCGCACGTGCTTGCGGACGATGGCCTTGATCGCGGCGTCATCGCTACGCACCCCGGCCCGCGCCGCCACCGCCACCTCGTGCGCCGAGTCGAACGGCCCGCGCCCGTCGATCCCGACATCGAGCAACTTCTCGATCAGATCGGACGCCATCCCCGACAGGCCGCCGTCCTGCTGGCCGCTGGCCGCCTGCTCGAGCGCACCTCGCTGGGTCGTCGCCAGCCCGGTCTGGTCCTTGTCGAAGATCCCCACCACATGTCCTTCCGCTGGCGCGCGACCGACGGTCGCGCCACTGCAGTCGCCATCCTTTCCGGGCCACAGCATGGACGCAACTTCCGGTGCGCCCGGCTCACCCCTGCGGGTGTGTCGCCGCGCTGCGCGAAGATGGGGGGATGGTCGGCGCCGGGAGCGAGTTCGTGCCGCTCGTCGTCGTGGATGAGCGGGCGGCATACCTGCGCGCCGGTATGCCGTGTGCCGGCTCCTCGCGCGACGTCCTGGCCGAGGCGGCCCGGGTGGAGGCGGCCGGCGGCCCGCGCTGGGTGGTGCCGAGCGCGGCGGCGAGCCTGGCGCCACTGGTGGCCGCCGGGGTCCCGGTGGCGCGCTCGTGGGACCTGGCCGAGGCGCACCGGCTCCTGCACGGCGGGTGGGCGGCGCACCCCTCCGTGGTTCACGCGTCCCTCGCCGGGCTGCCCCTGGACGGCATCCCCCGCGACCGCGAGGCGGACCTGTTCGACCTGCCCGTCGACCCGCTGGACGACACCCGGCCGGACGATCCGGTCGGTCCGGATGGCTACCTGCGCCCCGAGGCGTTCACCCCCGGCTGGGCCGACCGTGACTCCCGGGTCCTGGCTCTGGCGCGGCTCGTGGGCGACCTCGCGGCGACCCAGCAGCAGCGGATGGCGCAGCTCGGGCCGCGAGCCGTGGCGACGGCATACTCCGAGTCGGCGGCGGCCGTGCTGTGTCTGGAGCTGGAGCGCGACGGCTTGCCGATCGACCGGGCCCGAGCCGAGGCCCTCGTCGCGCAGGCGGCCGGGCCGCGGCCCACGTCGGAGGCTGACGCCGCCCGGATCCGGGCCGAGCGCGATGCCCGCGTGCTGGCGCATGCCCCCGGGAGGCGCGCCGACCTGCGAAACCCGGCCCAAGTCAAGGACCTGCTCGCCGCCGCCGGGGTCGAGGTCGCGACGACCCGCAAGTGGGTGTTGGAGCCCTATCGGGCGACCCATCCTCTCGTCGCGGCGCTGCTGGACTGGCGCAAGGACGAGCGGATCGCGACGACCTATGGCTACCGATGGCTCGACGAGCATGTCGGCCCGGACGACCGGCTGAGGGGCGCGTGGACGGCCTCCGACGGTGCGGCCGGACGGATGACCGCCCAGGCCGGACTGCACAACCTCCCCGCTCCCCTGCGCCCGGCGGTGGCGGCCGAGCCCGGGCACGTGTTCGTCCGCGCCGACCTCGGGCAGATCGAGCCGCGCGTGCTCGCGGCGGTCTCCGGCGACCCGGCGTTCGCGGAGGCGACCCTGGCCGACGACCTCTATGCGCCGGTCGCCGCGAAGCTGCGGGTCGAGCGCTCGGTGGCCAAGATCGCCGTCCTCGCCGCGATGTACGGCCAGCGCTCCGGCGCCGCCGGCGAGGCACTGCGCGACCTGCAGCGCGCCTATCCGGTCGCGATGGGTTTGCTCGATGAGGCGTATGCCGCCGGGCTGGCTCGTCGTCCGTTGCGCACCTTCGGGGGGCGGCTGATCCGGCTGGACTCGGCGCTCGCGCCTGACGCGGGGCAGGCTGGGGGTGAGGGCTGGGATGCGGCGCGGGGGCGGTTCGCGCGGAACGCGATCATCCAGGGTGCGGCTGCGGAGTTGTTCAAGGCGTGGGCGGCGACGGTGCGGCATCTGGTGCGGCCGTTGGGTGGGCAGATTGTGTTGTGTCTGCACGACGAGCTGCTGGTGCATGTGCCTGAGAGGCACTCGGCGGCGGCCGTGGAAGTGGTCCATCGGGCGTTGGCCGACAGCGCCCGTCGGTGGGTTGGGGCGAGCGGTGGGGTGCCTGTGCGTTTCGTCGCCGAGGTCTCCGTCATCCACCGCTGGGACGAGGCCAAGGGCTGAACCCATGCTCGCTGACAACGCCGCCGGCATCGGCTGCGTCGTCAACTCGACGTTCCTCCACGGGCAGCCGGGTGACTCTACCCTGGGGGCATGAGCACGATCACGTTCGAGAGCGCCACGCTCCGCGCAGCCATCGCTGCTCAGCGCGCCGCACTTGACGAGATCCTCACGCGCTACGCCGCTACCAATCCCCGCTTGTTTGGCTCCGTCGCGCGCGGGGATGCCACGGCGGCCAGCGACGTGGACCTGCTCGTCGACCTGCGTGCATCCGGCGGCAACGAACTCCTTCGTGTGGCCGGCATCGCCGAAGAGTTCAGCCAACTCCTCGGCCACCGCGTCGATGTCGTGACTCCCACTTTGCTGCGTGCCGAGGTCTCGGCAACCGCGATGGCCGACGCGGTCCCTCTATGAGCCGTTCCGACTCCGAACGATTCGCCGACATCATCGACAGCATCGACCGCTGTCAGCAGTACGCGCCCTACCTGCGCTCCGGAGAGCACATCGCGATGGCGCACGACGCGGTGCTTCGTAACCTCGCGGTGATCGGCGAAGCCGTGCGCGGCCTCTCCCCCGAGACCCGAGCGCCCCCGGGTGGGCCGACTTAAAGGTTGCCAACCTCGAACTCCCATCGTCACCACCAGCCGTACGCGCACCATCAGCAACACGCTCACCAACCAGCACGTTTCCCCAGGTCACAGCTCTACACGCCGACTTTGCCGAGGCAGTGGCGAGCGCTCAGTCGGCCACATCGACCCCAGAACGACATATCTCCCCACCCGGTCGCCTCCGGACGAGACCTTCGGAAAACCGATACGCCTAGTCCAAGGAAGTGGCCAGGCGGAGCGGCGGGGCGGGTCAGGCTTGGCGGCCTTCGTCGTTGACTTCGCGCAGGAACGCCTCGACGTCGGCGGCGATCTCGTCAGCAGAAGGAACCTCGCCCATCCCCGACGCCAACAGGCTCGGGCGGGTCCGCCCCTCCATGAACGCGTCGTACTGCCGCTCCAACGCGCCCACCAGGGTGCGCACCTCGTCGTTGTCGGCCAGCTCGGTCGCCACCTGTTCCCGCGTCCGCACGGCCGACGTCGCGAGCTCGTCGCGCGCCAGATCCAGTCCCGTCGCCCCCACCAAAGCGTCGAACGCCACCAACGCCGCGTCGGGGAACTCCGCCTGCGCGAGGTAATGGGGCACATGCACGGCATACCCCATCGCGTCGCGGCCCGCCTCGCCGAGGCGCAGTTCGAGCAGGCCGGTGATGCTCCCGGGGACCTGGATGGTGCCGAACACCGGCTCCACCTCACCCAGCAGCCGACTGGTCGTCGCGTGCGGGGTCGTCCCCAGCGGGCGGGTGTGCGGGACGGCCATGGGTATGCCGTGCACGCTCACCGTCAGTTGCACGTCCAGCACCTGCACGAGCTGCAGGATCGCGGCGGTGACCCGCTCCCACTGGTAGTCCGGCTCCGGCCCGACCAACAACAGGAACGGCGTCCCGGCCCGGTCGACCACCCGGTGCAGGACCAGCGCCGGGTCGTCGTACCCCGTCCAGCGGTCCTTGTCGAAGGTCATCGTCGGGCGTCGCCCGCGGTAGTCCAGCAGCTGGTCGACGTCAAAGGAGGCGACCACCCGGGAGGTGTGGTGCTCAAGCAGGTGCGCCGTGAGCAACCGCTGAGTGCCCCCGGCGTCGACGAAACCGCCGAGCGCAGCAACGAGCACCCCGGCCCGGGCCTCGCGCGGGTCGGTGTCGTTCTCGAATCGATAGAGCGTGGTCGGGTCCTGCACGTGCCTATCCTCCCAAGTGCTGATGCCGCGTCAACGCCCAGGGCCGGGCGAGCATTCCTCCCGTATGCCGCCGCCTCCCTCTCTCGTATGCCGCCAAACCCGGCGATCGACCTCGGCCATACCCTGGAAACCCATGAGTTTCCCGAATCTCGACCGGATCCGCTTGAGGTTCGGGAAACTCATGGGTTTCCGGCACGACTTGGGTCGCCGAGGCGCGGGGTCTACGGGCGCGTGGGTCTTGAGGCAAGCCTGGATGGGCTTTGAACGGGCTCAGGACGGGCCCAGTCGCGTAGCATCGCCCCCAGGACACCTTCTTCCTCAGGGGGATTTTGATGTCGCAACCTCAGGATGCTCTGGTCCCGACGACGCAGAGCGCCGTCGCCGTCACGGTGACGGTGGCCAAGCCGATCGGCATGACGCCCAAGTCCAACGTGCTGCTCGACGGCACGCGCATGGTCAACACCGTGGGGCGCAACGTCTACCCTGTCGCGCCCGGTCAACACATGCTCTCCTGCGAGGTCAACGTGGGTGGGTCCACCTTCGGCCAGGCCGATATCGCGGTGGAGGTGCTCCCCGGCCAGATCACCGAGGTCTACTACTCGGCGCCCATGGACGCCCGCAAGCCGGGGCGGATCGGGCTGACCCCGCAAGCCCCCTACAGCACGAAGGCGGTTCGAGCGTTCACCGGCGTGACCCTCGGGATCGCCGGCGTGATCGCGCTGGCCGTCATTGTGGGGTTCATCCTCATCGTCACCGGCCGCTGACCACCCCGACGATCCGAGCCGTCAGGGGTTCGGCGACGAGTCCCTGCCCCGCAGTAGTCTGGCCAGGACGCGCCACCTGACCTGGCAGGGACCTGATGACCGACCCGCAGGGCGACTCGCCCGCCACCGACCCTTCGCCCGCCACCGACCCTTCGCCCGTCCCTGATCCAACGCCTTCCACCGACTCGGGCACGCTGGCCGTGACCGTCGGGCTGCCCTGGACGCTCGGCATCACGCTGACACCGACCGTGTCGATCGACGGCACCCGAACGACCAACACGGCCGGACGCAACCTTTATGCGGTGCCGGCGGGACGGCATACGGTCAACTGTTCGGTGACCAGCCGCGGGTCGACCTTCGGCGGGTCGGAGTTGGCCGTCGATGTGGCGGCGGGCGGCACGACGGAGGTCTACTACGCCGCGCCGATGTCCGGACGTGATCCGGGCCGGATCGGGTTGACTCCGCAGGAGCCCTACCAGGGCGGCATCCCCCGCGGGGCGCTCCTCGGGGTCGCCGCGTTCCTCGTGCTGTTCGTCATCTGGGTCGTCATCGCGGGCTTCCTCGCCCTCGGCCGCTAGGCGTCAGGTCCCGCGCGGGATCGCGGCGATCGCCTTCTCGATCCGCTTGACCGAGATGGGGTATGCCGTGCCCAGCGTCTGCGCGAACAGAGACACCCGCAGTTCCTCGATCATCCAGGCGATGGCCACGACATCCGCCGCGCCCCGCTGAGAGGGGCGCAAGGTAGCGAGCAGAGCGGCATACCCGGCCTCGGCGGCGAGCACCTCGGTGAGCCCCTGGCGATCCCGGGTGAGGTCGGTGGGGGCCTTGTCCAGGCGGTGCAGCACGGCGCGCAGGTAGCGGTCGAGGTCGGGCAGCCGGTCCAGCCCGGTGTCGGCGACGAAACCCGGGCGGATGAGCTCGGCGAGCTGAGCGCGGACATCGCCGACAAGATCGGCCAGGTGCGGGGCGGTCATCGCGTCGAGCCGGCGGACGATCTGCAGGTGTTTGGCGAGGATCGGCTCGACCTGCCCGACCGCGGCAACGACGCGAGCGCCCAGGTGGGTCCGGACGGCGTCCGCCGCCGCCGCGAACTCGGCCCGCGTGCGCGGCACGTGGTGGACACGCTCGGCGGCGATGGCGTCGACGGCGGCGGCCAGGACGTCCTCGAGCAGCGCGGGCACCGAGCCGTGCGGGTTGTGCCCGAGGGCGAGCTTCTGGGTGTTGGTGAGCCGACCCAGGACGTGCTTCCACGGCGGCGTGGTGCCGAGCAACAGCAGCCGCCGGACGCCCAACCGGTGCTCCGCGTCGGCCTCGGCCGGGGTCGGCAGGACCCGCAACGCGACCGCGTCGCCCTCGTCGACGAGCGCCGGGAAGCCGTGCACGCGCACTCCCCCGACGACCGCGTCGTGCTCGCGGGGGACCTCGTCGATCTCCCAGGTCCGCATCCCGGCCCGGGTGATCGCGCGACCGGCGGCGGCCACCTGTCGACGGACCTGCGGGGCGGCCTGCTCCCGCAGGGCTGCGAGGTCCTTGCCGCTGGCGACGACGTGGCCGGGCCGGTCGTGCACGGCATACGTCACGCGCAGGTGATCGGGCAGGCGGGCGACGTCCCAGTCGTCGGGGCGGATGACCACCCCGTGGGTCTCGCGCAACAGGCGGGCCAAGACTTCGGTCAGGGGGCCGTCAGCCGGCCCGAGCCCCCGATCGCGCAAGACGCGGACGGTGGCGGCGGCGTGCTCGGGGGCGGGGACGAGCAGGCGGCGGGTCGTCTTGGGCAGCGTGCGGATGAGCGCGGTGACGAGCTCTTCGCGCAATCCCGGCACCTGCCAGTCGAATCCGTCGGCGACGACCCGGTTGAGGATCTCGGTGCCGATGTGGACGGTCACGCCGTCGGCGGCTGCGCCGGGCTCGAACTGATAGGTGAGCGGCAGGTCGAGGTCGCCCTGGCGCCAGGTCGTCGGGAAGGCTTCGGCCCCGATGTCGCCAGCCTCATCGCGGACGAGCAGGTCCTCGGTGAAGGTGAGCAGGTCGGGGGTGGTGCGGCGGGCGCGCTTCCACCACGTGTCGAAGTGCCGGGCCGAGACGACCTCGGCGGGCAGCCGCTGGTCATAGAAGGCGAGCAGCACGTCGTCGCCGACGACGATGTCGCGCCGCCGGGTGCGGGCTTCGAGCTCCTCCAGGCGGTGCAGCAGGTCGCGGTTGTCGTGGAAGAACCGGTGGTGAGTTGTCCAGTCGCCCTCAACCAGCGCGTGCCGGATGAACAGTTCGCGGGCCAGCGTCGGGTCGACTTTGGCCAGCCCGACGGTGCGGCCGACGACGAGCGGCACGCCATAGAGGGTGACCCGCTCGGTCGCCACCGCGGAGCCTTGCCGGGCGGACCACCGGGGCTCGGAGTAGTGGCGTTTGACCAGATGGCTGCCGAGCTCTTCGGCCCAGACCGGGTCGATCCGGGCCACATCGTGCGCCCACAGGCGGGTCGTCTCGACGAGCTCACCGGCCATGACGACCTGGGGTTGCTTCTTGAAAAGGCCCGAGCCCGGCGAGATCCCGAAGCGGGCGCTGCGTGCCCCGAGGTAGTCGCGCTTGGCCTCGTCGCGGACGCCGACCTGGCTGAGCAGTCCGGACAGCAGTGCGCGATGAATGGCGTCGACGTCGCGGCCGTTCGTCGCGTCCGGGACCTCCCGTCCGCCGACGGTGAATCCCGCACTCTTGCAGGCGGCCCGGAGCTGCCCGACGAGGTCCTGCCACTCCCGGATCCGCAAGTAGTGCAGGAACTCGCTCTTGCAGATCCGCCGAAAAGCGCTGCCGGACAACGCCTTCTGTTGCTCCTGCAGGTAGCCCCACAGCCGCAGATAGGCGACGAAGTCGGAGTGCTCGTCGGCAAACCGCTTGTGCGACAACGCCGCCGCCTCTTGCTGCTCCAGCGGCCGCTCGCGCGGGTCCTGGATCGACAGCGCCGCGACGACGACGAGGACGTCGTGCAGGCACCCCAGGCGGTTGGCTTCGATCGCCATCCGGGCCAGGCGCGGGTCCACGGGGAGCAGGGTGATCGTCTTCCCGTATGCCGTGAGCCTCCTTTTCGTGTCGGCCCCCTCCCCCTGCTCGAAGGCCCGCAACTCCTCCAGCAACCGGACCCCGTCACTGATGTTGCGAGCGTCCGGTGGGTCGACGAACGGGAACGCAGCCACATCCCCCAGCCCGAGCGTCGTCATCTGCAGGATGACCGAGGCAAGGTTGGTCCGCAGGATCTCCGGGTCGGTGAAATCGGGCCGCGCCTCGAAGTCCTCCTCGGAATAGAGCCGGATGCACACCCCATCGGCCAGGCGACCGCATCGACCGGCCCGCTGACGGGCGCTGGCCTTGGACACCGGCTCGATCGGCAGCCGCTGCACCTTGGTCCGCTGGCTGTAGCGCAAGATCCGGGCGGTCCCCGTGTCGACGACGTAGCGGATCCCCGGCACAGTCAACGAGGTCTCCGCGACGTTGGTCGCCAGCACCACCCGACGGGTCTCGTGCAAGGCGAAGACCCGGTGCTGTTCGGCCGCCGACAGCCGCCCGAACAACGGGACGATCTCGGTCCCCGGCAGTCCCAACCCCACCAACGCGTCTGCGGCGTCACGGATTTCGCGTTCTCCCGACAAGAACACGAGGATGTCGTGAGCGGCGACCTCGTCGTGCCCAGACGCTTCGGTCCACAGTTCTTCGACCGCCTCACAGATGCCGGTCACCTGGTCAACCTCGACCGGCGGCCCGGGCGTCCCGTCCTTCGCGGGCAGCCCCTCGCGGACCAACGGCCGATAGCGGACGGCCACCGGGTAGGTCCGCCCGGACACCTCGATGATCGGCGCTGGCCGACCCGCCGCATCGGCGAAGTGCGCCGCGAAACGCCCCGGGTCGATGGTGGCCGACGTGATGACAACCTTGAGGTCCGGCCGCCGCGGCAGCAGCTGCTTGAGGTAACCCAGAATGAAGTCGATGTTGAGGCTGCGCTCATGCGCCTCGTCGATGATGATGGTGTCGTATCGGCGCAGCTCCCGATCCCGCTGCATCTCGGCCAGCAGGATTCCGTCGGTCATCACCTTGACCAGCGAGTCGCGGCTGGACTGGTCGGTGAACCGCACCTGATAGCCGACCACTCCCCCTAGCTCGACGCCGAGTTCGTCGGCCAGCCGCTCGGCGACGGCCCGCGCGGCGATCCGCCGTGGCTGGGTGTGCCCGATCGTCCCGCGGATCCCGCGCCCCAACTCCAGGAGGATCTTCGGCAGCTGGGTCGTCTTGCCCGAGCCGGTCTCCCCCGCCACGACGACGACCTGATGCTCGCGGATCGCTACCGCAATGTCGTTGCGGCGCGCGGCAATCGGCAGATCGTCGGGATAGCTGATGACCGGCACCGACGCCCGCCGCCGAGCCAACCGCTCCGCCCGCGCCGCCCGCCCCTCCGGCGTCCCCCGGGCCGCCCGCCGCTCGTCCGTCACCTCTCCGGACGGTTGCCCCGCCGATCTGGTATGCCGTGCCGCTGGCTTCCGTCGCAGCCGCCGGCGCGCACGCGGCGGCTGCGCGGGCGGCTGCGCGGGCGGCTCGGATGACACGCCCGCCAGAATAGGCGCCGGACGAGACCGAGTTGCGTCCCTGAAGGTGCAGGGCCGAGTCTTCTGGCATGACCCAGACCCTGGTGACCCGCTTGCGCGCCCTGTCGACGACCAGCCTGGTCGATGCCGCACCGAGCCTTCGCGTGTTGCCGTCGGCCATCCGCGCGCTCGTGCCAGGCCGACACGTCGTGGGGCCGGTCATCACGGCCAACGCCAACCGAGATCTCATGTCGGTCATCCATGCCCTGCGCGGGGCGGGCCCGGGCGACGTCCTCGTGGTCGACGTGGGCGGGGACGACCGCGCGGTGGCCGGTGAGTTGTTCTGTACCGAGGCCCAGCGCCGCGGTGTTGCAGCTCTCGTCGTGCACGGTCGGTGCCGTGACAGCGCCACGCTCACCCGGCTGGCCCTGCCGGTATGGGCCACCGGGGTGGCTCCCCGGGCCTATCCCGCCCAGGCCTTGCCCGAAACAGGGGTCGCCTTGACCTTGGCCGAGGTCACGGTCCACCCGGGTGAGTGGCTGGTCGGGGACGACGATGGACTGCTCGTCGGTTCTGCCGAGGAGTTCGAGGCGGCGGTAGACGCCGCCGAGCGGATCGAGGCCAGAGAGAAGTCGCTCCAAGCGCGGATCCTCGAGGGCACCGGCTTGTTCGACGTCATGAACTACGACGAGCACGTGGCTGCGCTGCGCGAAGGACGGCCTGGGTGCCTGGCGTTCGGGTGAGCGGCGACGGCATACACCCTCGCTCAGTGACCCGACCAGAAGGGAGCCGCCGATGACCGCCTTCGCCCGGAGGGCCGAGCGGGTGAAGCCGTCGGCGATCCGCGAGTTCCTCGCTCTGGCGGCCGACCCGGCGATCACCTCATTCGCCGGTGGCTACCCCGACCCGCGCTTGTTTCCCGTCGACCAGTTGCACAAGATCTACGACGACCTGCTCACCCCGGGGAATGCCGCTGCGCTCCAGTACGCCGCCTCGGACGGTCTGCCTGCCCTGCGCGCCCTCGTAGCCGCCCGGCTCACTGCGGATGGTATGCCGTGCACCGCCGACGACGTTCTGGTCACCCAGGGTGGGCAGCAGGGGCTGGATCTGACAGCCAAGCTATTCGTCGACGCCGGCGACGTCATCGTCACCGAACGACCGACATTCCTGGGGGCGCTCATTGCCTTCAACCCGTGCGAGCCGGAATATCGGTCCGTTCCCATGGACAACGAGGGCATGGATATGGACGCCCTTGAGGTGGTGCTGCGCACGACCGATCGAGTCAAACTCGTCTATACCGTGCCGGACTTCCAGAACCCGACGGGCCGGACGATGAGCCTGGCCCGTCGGCGGCGCCTGGTGGCGCTTGCTGAGGAGTTCGACGTTGTCATCCTCGAAGACACGCCCTACCGCGAACTGCGTTACGAGGGCGAACGATTGCCGACGATCAAGAGCCTGGACACCACCGGCCGCGTCGTGCATCTGGGCAGCTTCTCCAAGATCCTCGCCCCCGGTCTGCGGTTGGGGTGGGCGCTGGCAGCTCCGGAGGTGCGCGAGAAGCTCGCGCTGCTCAAGCTCGCCGCCGACACCCAAAACGGCACGCTCAACATGCGCGCTGCCGCGGCCTATCTGGAGAGCTTTGACATCGACCAGCACATCCGCTCGATGCTGCCGGTCTATCGGCATCAGCGCGATCTCATGCTCTCGACGATCCCGGAATGCTTCCCGGACGGGGTCGGGTGGACCCGGGCTGAGGGCGGGCTGTTCACCTGGCTGACCCTGCCCGAGGGCTTGGACATGGGCACGTTCCAACGCGAGGTTCTCATCCCCCGCGGCGGGGTGCTCGTCGTGCCGGGGACGCCGTTCTATGCGACCGACCCGGAGCCCAACCATGCGCGGATGAGCTTCTCCGGGATCCCAGACGACCGCATGCGGGGCGCGCTACACAGGATGGGCGCGCTGCTGCACGAGTGGGTTAGCGCTGCGACTCGAGGGTGACGAACCGGTAACCCATGCCGCGCAGCCGCTCAATGATTCGCGGGAGTGCATCGGCGTCGAGCGTCGTGTTGTCGTCGGGGTTCGCGCCCAGATGCATGAGGACAATCTCGCCCGGGCGGGCGGCCGCGACGACGCGGTCGACGACCTTGCTGGCAGTCATCCCGCCAGAGGTGCCCTTCCAGCCGAGGCTGTCGACGGTCCAACCCACCGCCTGGTAGCCCTTGGCGCCCACGAGCGTGCGGGTGTGCGCGTCGGATTCGCCGAACGGGAACCGGAAGAACGGGGTCGGGTCGTGGCCGGTGACGGCGATGATCGCCGCCCGGGTCCGGTCGATCTGGCTGGCCACTTGGCCATCGCTGAGGGTTGGGAAGGGCGGATGGTCCCACGAGTGGTTGCCGACCGGGCCCACACCGGCCAGGTCCTTCACCAGGGCAGGGTTGGCCGCAGCGAACCGACCTGTCACGAAGAAGGTCGCGGGGACCCCTTCCCTGCGCAGCGTCGCGAGGATCGAGCTCGCACCCCGGCTGTCCGCCCCACCGTCGAACGTCAGCGCGACCAGTTTTGCCGTGGTAGGCAGAGTCGACACGACTCCGGTCGGCTGTCTGGTCGGCGGACTTGGGGTCTGGTTCGAGGATGGTCGCGCTGGCGCCGTCACGACGGGCGAGGAAGGCATGCTGCTGCCCCGAGTGCTCTCGGTGGGCACGGCGACCGTCGCCGACGTGGCAGGCTGAGCTGGCTGGGTCGCTAAGGGGTATGCCGTGGTCGCGGTGTTCGTCCGTGTCGGGATGCTCACCGCGGGGGTCGCCCCCGACGATTCCGGTGCCCGATCGGGGCCGACCACCACGCTTGTGCCTGTGCAGGCCGCGGTGAGCGCCACACACCAGACAACTGCGAGCATCCTGCAGGACATAGAGCCCATCCTGCCCCCGGTCCACCATTCACGACGCGTTACGGGCTCGACAGTTTGACGACGGCGGGCCCGGGCTTGGTCCCCGGCTGCAGGTCGATCAGGCCACGGCTGCTCCGCTATAACCCGCCCCGGACGGGGGGACAGAGCCGGGGGGGG
>JBGAQN010000083.1:0-11605 GCA_044220725.1 Dermatophilaceae bacterium | reverse complement strand
CGAAGTTCGTCGCCAGCCGGCCGCTCGCGCACACCCCCGGCACCTATCAGCAGTATTCGAGTGGGTCGACCAACCTGCTCTGTTCGGTGTTGCGCGACCGCACCGGGGTCGGCGTCGACCTGCCGCGCAGCGAGCTCTTCGCACCGCTCGGGCTGTCGTCGGCGGTGTGGGAACCGGACACGTCGGGGACGCCGGTGTGCAGTTCATATCTCTGGGCCACGCCGCGCGACTGGGCGGCGATCGGCCAGTTCGCCCTACAGGACGGCGTCTGGGCCGGACAGCGGCTGCTCCCCGAGGGCTGGATGGCTGCCACCACCCGATCTGACGCCGTCGCGACGACTGAGGACCCCGGGTATGCCGCCGGGTGGTGGGCCAACCGGCTCGCCGACGGCACGCTCGCCCAGCCTTCCCTGCCGGCCGACGCCTACTCCGCCAACGGCCACGACGGACAACGGGTGTACGTCGTCCCGTCCGCCGATCTCGTCGTCGTGCGGTTGGGGTTCAGCCCGTCGATCAAGACCCCCGAGAAGCTGCGGGTCGTCGAGTTGGTCGCCGCGCTCGCCGGTATGCCGCGCTCCTGAGTCGACGTCCGACGTCACCACCGGGGGCCCCTGCGCTGGCCCTGGGCGGATCCTGGAAACTCATGGGTTTCCCGCTCCCGGCCCCGGAAACTCATGAGTTTCCCGATCCTCGCTGGGATCCCGTCGAGAAGTGGGAAACCCATGAGTTTCCAGGGCTAGGCAGCCCACAATGGAGCGGTGGCCGATCCCGTGCGCGACCGTAAGACCCAGCCCACCGTCGGCTTCGGCACCCAGCGGTATGCCGCCGCCGACGGCAAGGTCCGAGAGGCGCTCGCGGTCGGGCTGGCCGCCCGGTCCAGCGCCCTCACCCTCTATGGGCTCACCTACTACGGGTCCAACGACGACCTGCTGCAGCGGCTCGGGAAGCACACGACCGGCAAGGGCTGTCTCTACGTCAAGCGGCTCTCGGATCTGGACCGGGCCACCTTGCGCGAGCTCATCGCTCGCGGCTGGGCCACCAACCACCACACTGCCTGACCTCGCGAGTCCGTCCCACCCGTCCCGCGCGTCCGGTCCGGTCCCCGGCCCGGGGTCGCCCGGCCCACTGGGCGGGACGGCATACGGGATGCGTGTGGGGAGCGGCGCCTAGGCTGCGCGCGGACGGCATACCCGAGGCAGGAGCTGGGAGGCGGCAACGGTGACTGGCGCGCAGAACCCCGAGATCGGGCGCTCGATCGAGACGGGCGGCGGCATCGTCACGAACTACCACGACGTCGGTGAAGGACCGGGCGAGCCGGTGCTGCTGCTGCACGGGTCGGGGCCGGGCGTCAGCGCGTTCGCCAACTGGCGACTGACGATGGGGACCCTCTCGACGCGCTACCGGGTGCTCGCCCCGGATCTCGTGGGGTTCGGGTTCACCCAGGCGCCGGCGGGGATCGACTACACCCGGGCGGTGTGGCTCGACCAGATCGTCGGCTTCCTCGACGCGGTCGGGTTCGAGCGGGTCCATGTCGTGGGCAACTCGTTCGGCGGCTCGATGGCGCTCGCGCTGGCGATCGCCCACCCCGAACGCGTGCAGCGGCTGGTCCTCATGGGCAGTGTCGGCGTGCCGTTCGAGATCACTGCGGGGCTCGACGCCGTGTGGGGGTACGAGCCGTCGGTCGACACGATGCGTTCGCTCATGCGGGACACCTTCGCCTACGACCCCGCCTTGGTCACCGAGGAGTTGGTCGCGCTCCGGTATGCCGCGTCCACCCGCCCTGGCGTTCAGGAGGCCTTCGCGCGGATGTTCCCAGCGCCCCGCCAGCGGTGGGTCGACGCGATGGCGCACCCGGAGGCGAGCGTGCGCGGCATACCGCATCCCACCTTGATCATCCACGGACGGGACGACAAGGTCATCCCGCTGACGACCTCCACGACGTTGCACCGGTGGATCGACGACAGCCAGCTGCACGTCTTCGGGCGGTGCGGTCACTGGACCCAGATCGAGCACCACGAGGCGTTCTGTCGGCTGGTCGCGAGCTTCCTCGGTCGGGACCTGTCGGCACGCGAATAGGCTTGCGGGAGAGCTACTTCGGCGGGAGGGAGCGCGCGAAGGCAACGCCGTGCGCGACCCATCCGCGCAGCGCGTCGTCCGTCTCGGCCGCTGCGGGGGCGAGGTCGGGCGGAGCGCCCCCAACCCCCGGGTATCTGGGCGAGGAGGGGTGACTCCTTGGGGTGACCCGACCATCGAGAGAAGGCGCCCCGATGTCACGCACTGCCTCGCGAGCCTCCCGGCTCGGCCTCGTTCTGCTGCTCGCCCTCATCACCAGCCTCATCGCCAGCGCCCCGGCGCACGCCGGCGGCCCCTCGCTGAGCACGGGAGACCTGGGGGGCGCTAACGACGAACGGACCTGGCGGCCAGTGATCTGCGCCTACACCGACGAGGAGGTCAAGGCCGAGGAGGAGACGGTCAAGAGCGAGGCCGGGGTGCTGACCCTCGACGGCCGGATCATCTGTTGGCTGGCTGCCGAATCGCAGCCCACCAACCCGATCGAGCAGGCAATCATCGACGCCTTCCTGGCCCGCACCGGGCTCGCCCTCGATGCCGCGCGGGAGCACCAGCTCGGTGCGATCCTGTGCCACGACGGCTCGGTAGGCATGACCACACCCGGCGGTCGCCTGCCCACCGTTGACGATGCGCGCAAGGCGTGCGACCAGCCCGTCGTCCCTGGCGGGGGCGGGGGAGGCGGCGGAGACCGCGGGGAGGGCGGCATACTCCCCGGTCTGCTGGGCACGTCGTCCGGTATGCCGTCCGCCGAGTCGATCTCGTGCAGCGCCCAAGGTGGGGCGAACCCCTACGCCCAGGAGGCACCGAAGGAACCGCGCGTGTCCGATGGCGACATCGCCACGGGTCTCATCGGGTCGTGGTTGACGGGCGTCGCCGTGATCTACGGGACCGCCAAGGGGGCTGGCGCCGCCCCGACGGTGGCTGGGAGCGGCCTCGCGGCCGGTGCCGGCTCGGTCGGAGTCGTCGCCTGGGGCACCACCGCGGCCAACGTCCTCGGGAACCTCACCGAAGGCCGATACCGGGACGCCGCCGAGAGCTTGGCCAAGGACGCCGATCACTTCGCGCTCGCTGCCGAAGCAAACGCACAGGCCGCTCAGCAGGCCGCCTCGGCCTCTGGGAGCCCAGGCGCGCAGGCAGCGGCGGACCAGGCGCGAGCGGCGGCGGATGCGGCGGCGAAGGCGGCCGCTGCCGCCAAGAAGGCGGCCGAGCAGGCTGCGGCGGCCAAGACCCGGGCCGAGGTCGCGGCGGCATACGACGCGGCCAAGAAGGCCGACGCGGAGGCGAAGAAGAAGGCCGAGGAGGCGGCCAAGGCACGCGAGGAGGCCCAGAAGAAGGCCGGTGCCGCAGGCTCGCCCGGCTCCACGCCCGCGCCGACCGGCAGCACGGGGGCCGGCACGGGGACGACCACCACTCCGGCGGGCCAGTCCGCGGAGAGCACCTGCGAGAAGATCCGCCGACAGGTGTGGGAGTGCGAGCAGGGCGGCTGGAAGAGCTTCTCCTGCCAGGAATTGGCCCGGATGCTGCAGGGCTGTCGGATCGACATGACTGTCGCGCTCGTCGACGGCGACTCGACGGTGTGCGGATTGCCCACTGTCTCAACGGAAGAGCTCGTCCGGGCCCGCGACGAGGCCTGCGGTTTGCTCGTTGGCCACCCGATGCCGGGTGCGGATCCGTGCACGACGGTGGTCGAAGGGTCGCCGGAGATTCGCGGCGATTGCGACCCGACGATTGCCTACGGCGGCTGCCCTGACGAGCCGGACGTGGTCGCGGGCGAGGACGACACGGTCTGCTTCCCCGCTCCCCCGGGCGCCCCGCCGATGCCATGCGTCGACCCGACGCCCGGAGGTGGCCCGATCGTCGGCGGGTTCCTGCAAGACCCCTTGGGCGCGGTGTTGCTCGTCGGGCCAGGCGGGGTGGTGCTCCTCGGTCAGGGTTACCCGCCGCTGCCGTAGCACTGCCGACGATGGGTATGCCGTGTGCTCACCGCGGTTAGGGTGTTCGCCTCAGGCAACCCACGGGAAGGCAGCCCATGCCCACGCAGCCGGGAATCCACCCCGCCGATAGCCACGACCTCATCCGGGTCCACGGCGCGCGCGAGAACAACCTCAAGAACGTCGATGTCGAGATCCCCAAGCGGCGGCTCACGGTTTTCACCGGAGTGTCCGGGTCGGGCAAGAGTTCGCTGGTTTTCAACACCATCGCCGCCGAGTCACAGCGGATGATCAACGAGACCTACAGCGCCTTCGTGCAGGGCTTCATGCCGACGCTGGCCCGGCCGGATGTCGACGTGCTCGACGGCCTGACGACGGCGATCATCGTCGACCAGCAGCGGATGGGCGCCGACCCGCGCTCGACGGTGGGCACGGCGACCGACGCGCTGGCCCTCCTTCGGATCTTGTTCAGCCGGCTCGGGCAGCCGCATATCGGCTCAGCGCAAGCCTTTTCGTTCAACGTCGCCTCGATCAGTGGGGCGGGCGCGGTGAAGATCCAACGCGGCGGCGAGATGGTCAAAGAGCGACGCGAGTTCTCGATCACGGGCGGCATGTGCCCACGGTGCGAGGGCCGCGGGTCGGTGAGCGACTTCGATCTCACCGCCCTGTATGACGAGACCAAGTCGCTGCGCGAGGGTGCCCTGACGATCCCGGGATACAGCATGGAGGGCTGGTATGGCCGGATCTTCGCCGGCAGCGGCTTCTTCGACATGGACAAACCGATCCGCGACTACACCAAGCGTGAGCTCGCCGACCTGTTGCACAAGGAGCCGACGAAGATCAAGGTCGAGGGGATCAACCTCACCTACGAGGGCCTCATCCCCAAGATCCAGAAGTCGTTCCTGGCCAAGGATGTCGAGGCGATGCAGCCGCACATCCGGGCTTTCGTGGAGCGGGCGATCACCTTCCAGACCTGCCCCGAGTGCGCCGGCACCCGCCTCAATGAAGGCGCTCGTTCGTCCAAGATCCGCGGCATCAATATCGCTGACGCCTGTGCCATGCAGATCAGCGACCTCGCCGAGTGGGTGGCCGGGCTCGACGAGCCGAGCGTCGCGCCACTGTTGGTGACCCTGCGGCATACCCTCGACTCCTTTGTCGAGATCGGGCTGGGTTACCTGAGTCTCAGCCGCCCCGCGGGCACCCTCTCCGGCGGTGAGGCGCAACGGACCAAGATGATCCGCCACCTCGGGTCGGCGCTCACCGACGTCACCTATGTCTTCGACGAGCCGACCGCGGGTCTGCACCCGCACGACATCCAGCGGATGAATGAGCTGCTCATCCGGCTGCGAGACAAGGGAAACACCGTCCTCGTCGTCGAGCACAAACCCGAGGTCATTGAGGTCGCCGACCATGTGGTCGACCTCGGCCCGGGCGCGGGGACGGCGGGCGGCGAGGTCGTCTTCGAGGGGTCGGTCGCGGAGCTTCGGGCCAGCGACACAGTGACCGGACGTCACCTCGATGATCGTGCCCGGCTCAAAGACTCGGTCCGTATGCCGTCCGGCTCGCTCCCCGTCCGCGGTGCCACGGCGAACAACCTGCAGGGTGTCGACGTCGACATCCCGTTGGGGGTGCTCGTCGCGGTGACGGGTGTCGCCGGGTCGGGCAAGAGCTCACTCATCGACGGCTCGGTGGCGGGCCTCGACGACGTCGTCTCGATCGACCAGACGCCGATCCGCGGCTCCCGGCGCAGCAACCCGGCGACCTACACGGGGATGCTCGAGCCGATCCGCAAGGCATTCGCCAAGGCCAACGGCGTGAAACCGGCTCTGTTCAGCTCGAATTCGGAGGGAGCCTGCCCAGCGTGCAACGGCGCAGGCGTCATCTACACCGACCTGGCGATGATGGCCGGGGTGGCGACGACGTGCGAGGAATGTGAGGGGCGGCGCTTCCAGGCGGCCGTGCTGGACTACCGCTTCGGCGGGCTCAACATCGCCGAGGTGCTCGACTTGCCGGTCGCGGAGGCGGCCACGTTCTTCGGCCCAGGGAAACCGGCGACGACGCCGGCGGCATACGCCATCCTGCAGCGGCTCGCCGACGTGGGGTTGGGCTACGTGCGGTTGGGACAGCCGTTGACCACGCTCTCCGGCGGGGAGCGCCAGCGCCTCAAACTGGCCACCCACATGGGCGAGAAGGGCTCGATCTATGTGCTCGACGAGCCGACCTCCGGGCTGCACCTGGCGGACGTCGAGCAGTTGCTCGGGCTGCTCGACCGACTGGTCGACTCGGGGAAGTCGGTCATCGTCGTCGAGCACCACCAGGCGGTCATGGCCCACGCCGACTGGATCATCGACCTCGGTCCCGGTGCCGGGCACGACGGCGGCCGGGTCGTCTTCGAGGGCACGCCGACCGACCTGGTCGCGGCGCGATCCACGCTCACCGGAACGCATCTCGCGGCATACGTCCGCGCCTGAGCCGCGCGGACGACGACTGGACGTCAGGGCCGGTCGCGGTCAGACCCCGCGGACCGATCAGCGCAGGATGTCGAGGACTTCCGCGGCGGCCCGGCGCCCCGAGATGACGGCGCCGTGCACGGTGCTGTGATAGTCGGGCTCGGTCGCCTCGCCGGCGACGAAGATCCGGCCGCCGATCGACTTCGCCAGCGCGGAGCGGTCCGCGGGGGTGCTGCCTACCGCGTTGAAGGAGTAGCTCCCTCGGGCCCATTCGTCGATCGACCAGGTCGAGGTGAGGACCGCGCGCGGAGCGGGGACTGCGCTGCCGAACATGTCCCGCAGCACCTCGTGAGCCTCGCCCGCCACCGCGGCGGCGCTCGCCGACTCCACTCGTCGTCCACCTGACCCCGAGTTGAAGCCGAGGATGACGGGCACACCGGCCTTGCCGAAGCTCACCCACTCCGCCCAATGGCCAGCCCGCGGCCCGAGGTATTCGTGCCAGTCGATATCGACGGGCCAAAACGCCGCGTCGAACCGGACGAAGGTCTTGCTCAGCACCCCCATCGCGAGCTTCTCCAACGCTCGCGCCCCGGAGGCCGACCAGCCCGGCTCGATCCGGATCGTCTCGGCTTTGAGCACCCCGAGCGGAACGGTGAGGACGACCGCCTCGGCGGTGCGCTCCCCGGCGTCGGTCGTCACTCGCACGGTCGACCCGTCGACCCGAACCTGCCGCACCGGGGTTCGGAGGGTAACCGGCAACCCCTGGGCCGCGTGCGCGAGCACCGCCGAGAAGCCACCCGGGAAGAGTCGGTCCTCGCCGCCGAACTCCCTGCCGTCGTCGACCGTCCAGGCCGAGACTGCGCCCGTGTCCGCGCCCCACTCACTCTCGACGCTCCCCGTGAGATAGAAGGCCAGGTCGGCCCGTTCGGTCTCCGTGAGGCGGGCGAACTCGGGCAGCGCCCGGATCGCGGCGTCGATGGAGATGTCGGAGTCACGCTTGGCTGCCTCGCGAAGGGCGCGGGCGGCATACGCCTCCCAGCGGTCCGCGTCGTGCGCCTTCAGGCCAGCCCCGCGCAGTGCCGCCGCGACATAGATCTCGCCGGAGTCGTAGCCGGTTGCCAGGGTGCGCGCACCGGCGGCAGCGGCCCATTCGGTGACCTGGTTGCCCTGGTGGCCATGGATCCACGAGGCGCCGATGTCGACCGGCAGGTCGGGCCAGGTTGACGTCGTGTGGACCCGGCCGCCGATGCGGTCGCGCGCCTCAAGGATCTCCACGGATACTCCGGCAGCGCGGAGGTCTCGCGCGGCCGCGATCCCGGCCGCTCCGGCGCCCACGACGAGCACCCGTGGGCGCGCGTCGGCGCTCGCATCCCCCGGACCGGGTCGGCCCGAGGCGTTCGGCTGGGCTCCACGGGGGTATGCCGTCGCCGACCCCGAGGCGCTCCCCTGGCCAACCGATGTGGTCCCGCTGCACGCAGTCCCGACCAGCGACCCGGCTCCCGCAGCGGCCCAGGTCAGCAGTTGTCGTCTCGATGGGCGGGTGGACATCCAATCATCCTATTCTCCCCAAATCGGTCACTTCACAGGCATCGCCACCCACCGCAACACTCGGAGGGCGGAGAGGGTGACCCAGCGGGACGGCATACCGGGACCGTCGTCCACCTCGAACCACTGGCGTCCGCGGTGGCGCACGTCCAGCGGCCACCGGCCGTCCGGCATACGCCGACTGCGGAGGTGATCCAGCGCTGGGGCCAGGCGCGGATCGGCGGGGGTGCCAGCGAACGACGCGCCGTCACGGAAGTAGTCGAGGGCGCGCAGGACGCTGTAGTGCCAGCGGTGCGGGTGCCCCGCCAGCAGGTATGCCGGGTCAGCCGGCTCACCGGTCGCCTTGCGGCGGAACAGGTTTCGCTCCAGGAGGAACTCCTCGCCCGCCCGGCGGGCCTCCCGCGACTCCGGCGTCCCGCCCGTGGTGCGCTCGAACTCGAGCAGCCCCTCAAGGACGTTGATCGTCGAGTCGAAGGACGAGCGCACCGACCCGTTGGCGCGCTCGCAGTTCCAGCCCCCGTCGGGCTGGCACTCGCTCACGAGACGCGCGGCGAGCGCGGCCAGGTCGACGCCGAAGTAGGCGCCGTCGGCAAGCAGGCGCCCGTTGATGCACTCCTCCACCTCGCCCTCCCAGAACGGTTGGTCGCCCTCGTCCCAACGCCCGTTGTCGCCGACCTGTCGGACGACCCGACGGGCGGCTTCCGAGCGCGGGTCCAGCCCCCATGCGCGCAAGTCGTTGAGCGCGTATGCCGCGCCCGTCCAGGGCTGCCCCTCCGCCTGCCAGAGCTCGCGGGTGAAACCAGCGGGGGCGAAGACGCCGCCATCCCAGAGCCCGTCGTCGCCTTGCCGGGCGAGCAGTTCGGCGCCCCAGCCGTGGGTCTCGACCTTGGCGCGTTCGGCCTGCCAGACCTGCTCCGGCTCATTGAGCAGGTCGCGCATGACCTGCCAGCGGATCGCCGGGTCACCGTCGAGCAGCCAGGCGATGACGTTGTCCGTCGGCGGGGCGTTCTCGGTCATGGGGCGTTAGTCTCCCGAGTTTCGTTCGGCGACAAGGCGTTTGGGTGCGCGGGTGGTCCACGCGAGATCAACAAGGTCTTCGAGGTCGGCGACGTCGATGCGGTCGAGGTGGGCGAGCACGGCATACGACCGGGCGAAGTGCGGGATCGTGAAGACGACATCGGGATCGAAGGTGCCCAGGGCCTCGTCCTTCGCCTCTCGCGTGCCGAGGTGGACGACGATGAGGTCGTCGTAAGGCTCACCCGAGCGCGGGTCGACGGTGCCTTCGTCGCGGCGAGGCGGCCGGCGGTTGGCGATCGCCTTCCCCGCGACGACGTATGCCGGCCCGCCCCAGAAGGTGCCGAGCTCCACCTCGGGCATGGCCATCGCGATCCGCGCCAGGTCGTCGTCCGTCGCCATCGCGCCAGTATGCCGCCGCCCCCTGACAGGTCGTCCGTAGCCCTCATCAGCGGGGGCTCCACGTCGCCCGAGGGTCTTTCGCTGACCTGCCACTCCACTCAAGGTATCCCGCGGCCTCCAGCAAGGTGAGGGCCTTCGTCACCGTCGGACGGCTCAGACCACTGGCTTCGACAATGTCGCCGGTTCCCAAAGGGGCGCCGGCTGACCGCAGCACGGAAAGGATCCGGTCGTAGCCGCGAGGCAAGAGGTTGCGCAGCTCGGCTGGCAGCGCAAGCGAGGCAGGCAGGATCAGCCGAGTGGTCTGAGGGGTCTGCTCGAAGACCGGGTCAGATAGCCCGGCGAGTCGCATCTCGTCGAACATCCGGTGGATGCCTTCACCGAGTTCGCGGCCAATGTTGAGATCCGCGCAGACCCGCGCGATCCGCGGGTTCCGGGCGTAGCGGCGGATCTCCAAGGGCCTGCCCGGGTCGACGATGCCCGGGAATCGCCCTGGGCTCTCGATTTCGATTCGATTCGGGAAGACCTCTACCCGGATGTGATCGCCGGCCGCGCTATAGGAACGATGCACCACGGCGTTGACCAAGCCTTCGAGCCAAGCGTCTCGCGGGACAATCGGGACAGCCTCGAAGCGCCCCGAGACGCCGAGGGCTCGACGTTTGGGAAGCACTCGCTCGATCACCTCGGCCGCCGCCTGGATCGCTCGCGGGAGTGGACCTTCGCACCGGATGTCGGCGTCGGCGTCCAGGCTGAGCCGACGGCCCGTTCCCCGGTCGACGTCGGCGTACCGGAGGACCCGAACGTGCGCGTGCGGCATACGCTCTTCCGGCTTGCGGCCGAACAGAAGGTAGGCGGCGACGGTGAGCCGCCCCGCGGGGTGCACCAAACTGCGAGCGGCCAGCAACGTGTCGGTGCCAAGGCTCGCCCCCGTCGCGAGTCGGAACTCCTCGATGAGGTGTTCGTCGAGTTCTGCCATCGTCGCATCGATGCCAGTGCCGTCGAAGGGCGCAGGCCCGCGGTCATAGGTGAGTTCCTGGCGTTGTTGAAATCCGAGCCGCCGAGACTCGTCACCGACGCGCAAGTAGCTCTCGCCGCTCGGTGACTCGTGCACGGTCTCGCCGGGTTCGACAACGAAGACCAGAAGCGTCGCCGGTCGTCCGGTTTCATCGAGACAGGGGACCACGCGCCCACGGGCGCGCACTGGCGGGCGCGTGTGATCCACCGGGGTTTGAAGCAAGTCGTTGATGCGACCTGGGACCGCGCCGACATCCTCAACGGAGCCACCGTGTAGGCCGACGACGATGGTCCCGCCTTCGGCGTTCGCCATCGCGATCATGGGGATAGCTAGGTCTTTCGGAGACACCCGAGCCGACTTCCGCTCGAACCATTGGCCTTCGTCAAGCGCGAGGAAGGCCGGGGCCACACTCGATGGAGGCGCCCCAAAGGCTGCCTGGACGTCGGGATGAAACATGCATCTACTCTAAAACTTTTAGAGTAGATGACAAGTAGACGGCGCTGGGCGGATGGCCGCAGCGAAGAACCGCGGCTATCGGTCAACTCTCCAACAGGTCGGCGATCGACTCCTCGGTCTGGGAACGGGGCATGCGCCGCGCTCCTTTGCTTCCAGATCCGGTCCCGCCCGGGCGCGTGGTGCCCGAGATCGCGCCAGTATGCCGCGCCGAACGGCTTGGCTACGCTGCCGAGCATGACCACAGACACAGGTCGCGGCCACCTTGCCATCAACGCCGAGCGGCTCTGGTCACGGCTCATGGACCTGGCCACGATTGGTGCCTATGTCGACCCACGGACCGGCCTCACCGGAGTCAACCGGCTCAGCCTCACCGACGCTGACGCCGCCGGCCGCCGGAAGGTGCTCGCCTGGATGACCGAGTCGGGCCTCGACGTGTCGGTCGATCAGATCGGCAACCTGCACGGGCGCCGCGCGGGACGCAACCCGGACGCCGACCCCGTCATGATCGGATCCCACATCGACACGGTCGCCACCGCCGGAGCCTTCGACGGATGCCTCGGGGTGCTCGGTGGCATCGAGGTGGTCACCCGGCTGACCGAGGCGGGCATCACGACCGAACGCCCCATCGTGGTCAGCGCCTTCACCGAGGAGGAAGGCGTCAGGTTCGGCACCGACATGCTCGGCTCGGCGGTCGCGGTCGGCCGAATCCCGCTGGAGGCGGCATA
>JBGAQN010000082.1:0-10870 GCA_044220725.1 Dermatophilaceae bacterium | reverse complement strand
CTGCGCGACCGGGTCATCGCCCGGGGGCGTGACCTGCCGATCATCCCAGGGCTCATGCCGGTGACCAATGTGCGCCAGCTGGCACGGATGACGCAGCTGTCGGGGCAGCCGGTGCCGCGTGCGGTGACCGAGCGACTCGAGCGGGTGGCCGACGACCCGGTGGCGGTGCGGGCCGTCGGCGTGGAGATCGCGACTGAGCTGGCGGAGGAGTTGCTCGACGAGGGCGCGCCAGGCATCCACTTCATCACGATGAACCGCTCGACGGCGACCTTGCAGGTGTGGGCCAACCTCGGTCTGGAAGCAGCCCAGTAGGTCACCAGTAGGTCAGTCGGGTGAGCCCGGGCTGGGTCGTTGGGGGAGCCGGGCGGTGTCGCCGCGACGAGATGGCGCATCAGGCAGCGACCCGGCAGCGCTGGGCTCGCCGGTGCCCAGGCGCTCGCCCCAGGAGTCGTAGCGGGCCTTGAACCGCCGGATCCGCTTGAGCAGGAACAGCACGGTCACCGCGCCGACGATGAGCAGCAGCCCGGCGATCGAGGCGGCCAGCCACGGGTTGGCGAAGGCCGTCGTCATGACGGCAGCGACGGTGACGTCCTCGGCGGTCGACACGACGATGTTGCTCGCCGGCTCGGGCGAGGTGTTGACCGCGGCCCGGGTGCCGGCCTTGACCAGATGGGACAGCAGGGCGAGGATCCCGCCGGTGGCCGCGGTGAAGGCGGCGTTGAGGTCGGCGCTCTCGTTGCCGAGCAGGTAGCCGAGGGTGGCACCGACGGCGGGGCGAACGACGGTGTGGATGGTGTCCCACGTCGAGTCCAGGTAGGGAATCTTGTCGGCCACCATCTCGATGACGAACAGCACCGCAGCGCCGATGAGCACATCGGTGCGCCCGAGTGCGTCGGGGATCCCTTGAACGTGCCAGATCTTCTCGGCCAGCCCCATGATGAGCACGACGGCATACGCGTTGATGCCGCTGGCCCAGCCCGACGTGAAGACCCAGGGCAGGATCTCGGCACCCATGGCGTGTGTGTCCCTCTCACTGATGACGGAGTGGCGTCGTCCGTCCGTGCATTCAACGCTAGGGGAGGGGCGGCATTTCCCGAACGGGAGCAACGGACTGATAACGGTCGTCAACCGGCGTCCCAGGCGCTGAAACGGCAATCGCCCGGCCGCACCTCAGGTCACCCCCTGCGGACCTGATGCGCGGCCGGACGCCTGGTGCCCTTCGTTGCCTGTTTACTATCGCAGACCCGACGGGAGTGTCGGTATCCGTACTCATACTCATTTCGACGCCCGGCCTGCCCGGTTTAGGGGGTTAAGCGACGTCGGCTACCTGCCCGCCGCTGACCCGGACGAGTTCGGCGAAGGTGGTCGGGAAGACCGCATGCGGGTGCCCCGCCGCCGCCCAGATGACCTCGTATGCCGCGAGCGCCGAGTCGACGAGCGTGGTGAGCGGGGCGAGGTGTCCGATCGGCGCGACACCGCCGATGGCGAAGCCGGTGCGCTCGCGGACGAAGTCGGCGTCGGCCCGGCCCACCTGGGCGAGCCCGAGGTCGGCAGCCACCTTGGTGGTGTCGACGCGGTGGCCTCCGGAGGTGAGCACGAGCAGCGGCTCGGGCGACGCATCGGGGGTGACCCGAGTGGTGAAGACAAGCGAGTTGGCGATCTGGGCCACGTCCACGCCCAGGTATGCCGCCGCCTGGGCGGCCGTGCGCGCCGCACCGTCCAGGACCACGACTGTCCCCTGGACGCCGGCCTCGGCCAAGGCTGCGCGCACCCGCGCAACGGAGGGGTGGGTCAGGATCGAGTCGATACTGTCAGTCACGCGTAGCACAGTAGTGGGACGCGGTCGGGCCGTCGGTGGGTGAGTCAGCGCGGTCATCTCCCACACCAAGCGTGGCTGGCCGAGATGGTCTCTTGACAGGCTGTCGGTGGGGGAGGTTAGAGTGTTTCTCGAACACCTGTTCGGACGTGGTGCCGGGGTCGAGGGGCCTGCATCCGAGCGGTGAGCGCCGCGGACGGGTCGAGTCCGCCTCGTTGCTCACCGTCAGCGTCAATTCACCGTCAGCGTCAATTCATCAATCAGCAGAGAGGTCATGTCGTGGTGCGCCGATACGCCCAGCCGGTCCGAGTCGGGATCGTCCCACGGGACGTCCCCGACTCGCCCGCGGGCTTCGAGAGCCCACCGATCGCGGGCTTGGCGGACGCAGCTGGGTATGCCGCCGGGACGCCGATGTGGTTCGAATGGGCCGGTCGGCGCTATCACGTCCGTGTGGTCCTGGCCCAGTGGCGCGAGCGCCGGGCCTGGTGGCGGGACGTGCTCGACACCGACGACACCGACCCGGTTGTCCACCCGATCGGCAGCGCCGCTGAGGTGAGCGCGCAGCCGGACCGGTCAGCCATCGCCGTCGCCGCCCGCGAGCGGCTCGTGTGGCGGGTCGAGGCCGGCCCCGGGTGGCTCACCCGCACCGGGGTGTTCGACCTGGCCTGTGACGAGGTCGGCCCTGGCGAGCCCGACCCGAGCGGCTGGGTGCTGCTGCGGGTGAGCGACTGAAGCGCACGGCATACCCGCATTGACCAACCCGACGATGACGAGCACCCGAGCGAAGGAGAACCGGACATGAGCGCAGTCCCGGCACAGCCCTGGCGCACCCCGCCGCCCTCGGCGACAGTTATGGAGCTGCTCGACCGGGCGCAGGCGAGCCTGCTGCACGCGAGCCAGGCCGGGGAGGTGGGGGAGCGGTATGTCCTCGCGCACCTGGCCGGGCTGCGGGCGGCCGCCGCGGTCCTGGCCGCCCGGACCACACCAGCGAGTTCGTCCCGGCCGCGCAGCGTGTGGGAGGTGCTGCCGACCCTGGCCTCCGAACTCACCGAGTGGGCGGTCTTCTTCGCCGCCTCGGCCCGGCAGCGGGCTGCCGTCGAGCGGGGGGACCGCGTCGTGTCGGCCCGCGAGGCCGATGACCTGGTGCGCCAGGCCGAGATCTTTATCGAGGTCGTCCAGGAAGCCCTCGGCGTGCCGCGGACTCTCGTGCACCCGGGCTACCTCGCTGCCGTGATGCCGCTGCGGCATACCTCCCGCTGACCGCCGACCAGCCCACGTCCAGCCACGTCCACCGCCGCGCCCCGCCGTCCGCCGATGTCGACCTTCGTCCACCTGCATGTGGCCTCGGGCTACTCCATGCAGTACGGCGCCTCCACCCCCGCCGCCCTCGTGGCCCGGGCGGCGGCTTTCGGGCAGCCCGCACTCGCCCTCACCGATCGGGACGGGCTCTATGGCGCGGTCCGGTTCGTCCAGGCATGCACCGAGGCCAAGATCGCGCCGATCCTCGGGGTCGACCTCGCCGTCCACCTCCCGCCGCCGGACCCCACGACCGGCCGGTATGCCGCCCGCTCCAGCCCCAGCGCCCCCACGCCTCCGCCGTGGGCCCGGACGACGGCCTCGGCCCGGGGGTCTGGTGCACAGGGGTCTGGTGCACAGGGGTCTGGTGCACAGGGTGCGGCGGCCCGGACGCCCGTGCGCGGTGGCGCACTCGTCGACCCCCGGCGCCCCCGGGTGACCGTCCTGGCCCGGGGGTTGGCCGGGGGAGTCGCTCCTGGGCTGGGCTGGGCCCGGCTCTGCCGGTTGGTCACCGGCACCCACCTGTCCGGGCAGCGGGGCGACCCGGTGACTACCCCCGCGCTGCTCGCCGAACTGGCCGCCCCGGTCGGCGACGACCCGGCACCCCTGATCGTCCTGCTCGGACCCGACTCCGACGTGGGCCGCGCGGTCCTGGCCAAGCGGCGGGCAGCGGCATACCAGGCGCTGGAGCGGTGGCGCGCGATCCTGCCGGCCGGCGCGCTGGCCCTGGAGACGGTGTGCCACGGCGGCCCGGAAGGCACTCCCGCGAGCCTCGGCCACGCCGCCCGGATGCTCGCCCTCGGCCGCGACCTCGGTGTTCCCGTCATCCTCTCGTCCCAGGTCCGCCACGCCGACCCGTCCGAGGCGGCGACCGTCGACGTCCTCGACGCGGCACGGCGCCTGGTGGCGCTGGACGTGCGCCACCTCGACCGGGTCACCACCGCGGGCCATCTGGCTCCCACCCCCGCGATGTATGCCGTCGCCTGCGACATCGTCCAGGCCTCCGGGCCGGGGCTGGCCGGGGGCACGAGCACGGTCCGCGACGGCGCCCGTGACCTGCTCGCGGCCACCGTCGCCCTGGCCGGTGAATGCGTCCTGGACCCGGCGATCGACCTGGGGATCGGCGGGGTACACCTGCCCGAACAGAGCGCGTTGGGCCTGGCGATCGACGAGGACCCACAGCGGGTGCTCGTGCAGCGGTGCCGGGCGGCCGTCGGGAGCCGTTATCCGGGGGTGAGTGAGCGCGAGCTGGCCCGGGTGCACGCCCGGCTCGACGACGAGCTGGATGTCGTTGCGGCGCTGGGCTATCCGACCTATTTCCTCACCGTCGCCACGGTGACCGACCTGATCCGTGACCTGGGGGTGCGGGTCGCGGCGCGCGGATCGGGGGCCGGCAGCCTGGTCAACTACTTGTTGGGCATCTCGGGAGTCGACCCGATCCGCTACGACCTGCTCATGGAGCGGTTCTGTTCGCCGCTGCGCGCGCAACTGCCCGACATCGACATCGACGTCGAGTCGGCCCGGCGGACCGAGATCTACGAGAAGATCCTCGCCCGGTTCGGCGGCGACCGGGTGACCTGTGTGTCGATGATGGACAGCTACCGCGTGCGCCACGCGATCCGCGACGTCGGCGCGGCGCTCGGGCTGCCGCCCGGCGAGGTCGACGCGATGGCCAAGGCCTTCCCGCACATCTCGGCCCGGCACGCCCGCTCGGCGATCGCCGACCTGCCCGAGCTGCGGGTGTCCGGGTTGGGCGCGGCCCGTTATGACCTGCTGTGGGACCTCGTCGAACGGCTCGACGGGCTGCCTCGACACATCGCCCTGCACCCGTGCGGAGTGATCTTGTCCAATGCCGCCCTGCTGGATCGCACTCCGGTCGAGGCGAGTTGGATCGGCTTCCCGATGAGCCAGTTCGACAAGGACGACGTCGAGGTCATGGGGCTGCTCAAACTCGATGTGCTGGGGATCCGGATGCAGTCGGCGATGGCCCTGGCCGCGGCGGAGGTGGCGCGGGTGGACGGCATACCGATCGATCTCGACGACCGCGCCCAGGTGCCGTTGGACGACGAGGCGACCTTCGCGATGATCCGCACCACCCGCACCCTCGGCTGTTTCCAGATCGAGAGCCCGGGCCAGCGGGAGCTCATCGGCAAGTTCGGGCCGGAGCGGTTCGAGGACCTTGTCATCGACATCTCGCTGTTCCGACCCGGTCCGGTGAAGTCGGACATGATCGTGCCGTTCCTCAACGCCCGGCACGGCTGGGCCGAGCCGGAATACCTGCACCCCACCCTCATCCCGGCCTTGGCGGAGACCGCCGGCGTCGTCGTCTTCCACGAGCAGGTGCTGCGGATCGTCGCCGAGACGACGGGGGTGAGTCTGGCCCACGCCGACGAGGTCCGCCGGGCGCTCGGCTCACCTCAAGGTCAACTCGACGTGCAGGCCTGGTGGCGGCCAGCGGCGCTGGCCCGGGGCTACTCCGCGGCAGATGCCGACCGGATCTGGGAGGTGCTGCGCGCCTTCGCGTCATTCGGCTTCTGCAAGGCGCACGCGGCGGCCTTCGCGCTGCCCACTTATCAGTCGGCCTGGCTCAAGACCCACCATCCTGCGGCCTTCCTCGCCGGCGTGCTCACCCACGACCCTGGCATGTATCCCAAGCGCCTCATCCTCGACGATGCCCGCTCCCTGGGGATCGAGGTCCTCGGCCTGGACGTCAACGCCAGCAAGAGTTGGTATGCCGTCGAGCGCGTCGCTCTGCCCGCCCCCCTTCCGCTGGGTTCTGCCCCGCATTCTGCGCCGGGTCGAGGTATTCCTGCCTTGGATCCTGATGGCGGAATACCTCGACCGGGTGATGTCCCGGACGGGCGGGGCTATGGGATCCGGGTGTCGCTCACCGACGTGAAAGGGATCACCGACGCCGAGGTGACCCGGATCGTCGCCGGCCAACCGTTCACCGACCTGGCCGACCTCGCCCACCGGGCCCAGGTGAGCCGGCCCGTCCTCGAGCGGCTCGTCCTCGCCGGTGGGCTGGACTCGGTCTACGGGATCGGCACGGCCACCGGGGCCGGCGCCGACCGGTCTTTCGGCGCCGGTGGCCTGGGTGTCCGGGAGCGGGTCACCCGCCGCGACCTGCTTCTGCACGTCGCCGAGCTCGACCGCTGGGTGCGCTCCGGCGGCAGCGGCCAAGCCAAGGCTGCGCGTGGCGTCGGCGCCCGGTGGACCCGACGACCAGCGACGATGTCCCCAACCGGTCCGGGTGGGCAGGCGGCCGGAGCCCCGGTGACCGACACCCGAGCCTTGACTGCCGCCCATCCCCGCCGCGAACTGGACGTCATGGTCCAACAGCCCGGCGTCTCCGCAGGCCCTGGCACGATCCGCAACCTCGACATCACCGCCCTCGCGGCCGCCCAGTCCCAGGCGGCGGCCCCCGCACAGGTGAGCGACCGGCATACCCAGCTCGTCCTGCCACTCGGGGACACGCCCACGCTGACCCGCGGCAGCGGTCTACCCGAGCTCTCCGGCCCCGAACGGGTCCGCGCCGAGCTCGAGATCCTCGGGTTGGACGCCAGCGCCCACGTCGTCGCGCACTACGAGCCGATGCTCGAAGCGCTCGGGGTGACCCGCTCCCGAGACCTGCTCGGCGCCCGTAGCCGCAGCGAGGTGTGGGTGGCCGGGGTCAAGGTCGCCACCCAGACCCCGCCGATCCGATCGGGTCGTCGGGTCGTCTTCCTCACCCTCGACGACGGCACCGGCCCCTCCGACTCGACGTTCTTCGAGGACGTCCAAGGCCCTTATGCCGCAACGGTGTTCCACTCGTGGCTGTTGCTCGTTCGGGGGATCGTCCGGCGCACCGGCGCCCGGGGGATCTCGCTGCGGGCCACCGGCGCCTGGGAGCTGTCCGGACTCTGGGAGGCGTTCGCCACCGGCGGGCGACCCGCGCTGCTCGACGCGCTCGCCGCTGCCGATGCCGCCGCCCATGATCGCGCGGCTGCCGCTGCGGCGGCTTTCGCCCTCCCGTATGCCGTCCCCCGCGGCACCGGGTGGGCCGAGCCCGAGTCCGACGCGGCCGCAGCCGCCGCGGACGGGTCCCCGGTCGGGGACCGGGACGACACGGCATACGCCGATCGCGAACGGGCCGCCCGGCTCGACCACGCCGCGTCCCTCGTTGGTGGGCGCCCGGCCAGTCGAGCCGGCGGGATGGGCGAGGGTCTACCCGCGGGGCTGCCCCACCACCCGGCGGCCGCCGCCGGATCGAGCCACGCGGCTGAGGGGTCGGGGTCAGGGCCGAAACCGAGCAGCCCGGTCGGTGCCCCTGGAGCGCCACGGCTTGTCATGGTCCACGCTTCGGGTTTCGCGCAGTCCCCGTATGCCGACACCCGCCCACCCGGCGAGGACACCAAGTCCGCCGCCCGCAGCGCCCCACGCAAGCTGTGGCACTCCAGCCCTGGCAGCAGCGGGCACTAGGGTGGGTTCGTGCCCGAGGAGCAGCGCCGAGCCCGCCGCGCCGCCACCGGCGTGCGCACTGCGGCCCTCTGGGCTGCCGTCCGAGACCTGGTCGTTGAGCGCGTGGCCGCCCTCGGCCGACCGCTGCGGGTGCTCGACCTCGGCGGTGGCACCGGCGAGCTGGCCGTCCCGTTGGCCGAGCTCGGCCCCGACCTGGTCGCCGACGTCACCGTCGTCGACCCGAGCCCTGATGCCCTGGCCGCCCTCGGTCGACGCGCCGCCGAATCCGGAGTCCAGGCCCGGGTCCACGGCAGCCAAGGCGACGCCGACACGCTGGCCGACCTGCTCCCCGAACCGGCCTTCGACCTGGTCTGCTGCCACGGCGTCCTCGAGGTCGTCGACGACCCGGCCGCCACCTTGCGGGTCCTGGCCGACGCCCTCGCCGATGACGGTCACCTGTCGCTGCTCGTCGCCGGCCGCCTCGCTGCCGTGTGGGCCCGCGCCTTGGCCGGTGAGCTCAGCCAGGCCCACACCGCCCTTACCAGCCCCGACGGACGGTGGGGCGCGCACGACCCTCTGCCGCGCCGCTTCGACCGGGCTCAGTTGCAGGCTCTGGTCGAGGCCGCCGGCCTGCAGGTCGAGCACTGGCATGGCGTGCGACTGCTCGCCGATCTGGTCCCGTCGAGCGCCGTCGACACCGACGCCGAGCGGGCCGCCCTGCTTGCCCTCGAGGAGGCGCTTGCCGGGAACACGGCATACCCCTTCCTCGGTGAACTCGGCGCGGCCCTGCACCTGCTCGCCCGCCGGGGCTGACCGGACTGCCGGATCCGGCCGATGAGCCGCCGTCAGTTCCGCCCCCCGCCACGCGCCGGAGACGGCCCGCCCGACGACACCGGCTGCACCGTCCTGCACGTCGACATGGACGCCTTCTATGCCTCCGCGTCGCTCATCGACCGCCCCGAGCTGCGTGGCACGCCCGTCATCATCGGGGGCGGCGGCCGGTCGGTCGTCCTCTCGGCCACCTATGAAGCGCGTGCCTTCGGGGTCACCTCCGCGATGCCGATGACCCGCGCGCGACGACTGTGCCCCCAGGCCACCGTCATCCCCCCGGACCACGACCGGTATGCCGCGATCTCCGACGCCGTCATGGCCACCTTCGCGTCGGTGACCGATCGGGTGGAGCCGCTGTCGCTCGATGAGGCGTTCCTGGACATCGCGGGCGCGGTCCGGCGCCTTGGCCCCCCTACGGCCATCGCGCAATGGCTGCGCGACACGATCGCCGACGAGCAGGGCATCACCTGCTCGGTCGGGGTCGCCTCGACCAAGTTCGTCGCCAAGCTCGCCTCCGGCCTGGCCAAGCCCGACGGGCTCATCGTCGTCCCGCAGGCCGAGGTCATCGCCTTTCTGCACCAACTACCGGTCGGTGCCCTGTGGGGGGTGGGTGATCGCACCGAGGAAGCCCTGCAACGATTGGGCCTGCACACCGTCGCCGAGCTGGCCCACACCCCCCTGGACACCCTGCGCCGAGCGCTCGGGGATGCCACCGGCACCCAACTGCACGACCTGGCCTGGGGGCGCGACGCGCGGCGGGTCGTGCCGCAACAGCGCGAAAAGAGCATCGGCTCGGACGAGACCTTCGCCGCCGACATCGACGACCCCACCCTGATCCACCGCGAGTTGCTCCGGTTGGCCGACCGCACCGCCGCCCGGGTCCGTGCCGCTGGGCTGCTTGGGCGAACGGTCACCCTCAAGGTGCGCTTCGCCGACTTCACGACGATCACCCGCAGCCGCACCCTGCGGGACCCCACCGATGTGTCCCGCGAGATCTACGCCGCCGCGACGGCCCTCTTCGATGCACTCGGGCTGCAGCGGACGCGGATCCGGTTGGTCGGCGTGCGAATGGAGGGCCTGGTCGACGCCGAGCGGGCCGCCGTGCAGCCTCGGCTGGACGATCCCGATCATGGCTGGCGCGATGCGGACCGGGCCGTCGACCGAGCCAGTGCGCGGTTCGGCGCCGGCGCCGTGCGTCCGGCGGCGCTCGTCAAAGGCGAGCCTGACAGTCGCCCAGGGAGTATGCCGCGGCCCGCGTCGGTTACCCAGCCCGGCTATCGGTAGTCCACTCGGCTACCACAAACCCAGGATCCCGACCTATTCTGATCTCCTGGCCCGGAACCATGGGCCGGTCGGCAACGTTGATCCAGGCGGGCTCGTCCGTCACTGGAGACGTCGAGGCCTTGGGAGAGGTGGGTCGTGGCACTGTCGGAGCGGGAGCAAAAGCTCCTCGAACAGATGGAGCAAGCGCTCTATGCCGAGGACCCTCGCTTCGCGACGCGCATTCGAGCCCACGGCGACGGCACCTCGAAGCGTCGCATGCTCATCGGAGTCCTTGCTGTCGTCGCAGGCCTTGGCTTGGTCTTCCTCGGCGTTCTCGGACAACAGATCTGGCTCGGCGCGATCGGCTTTGCCGTCATGGTGACCGGCGGGGTGTGGGCCTTCGCGCCAGCGCGCAAGACGGGGCCGACTGGGGTTGTCCAGTCGGACGGGTCCATTCCCCCACGTTCCCCCAAGCAACCCAAGTCCGGCCCCGGGTTCATGACGCGCCTGGAAGAGCGCTGGGACCGCCGCGAGCGCGACCAGTGGTGACGCGCTAGTTCCCCCGATCACCTGGGCGATTTCGTGTTGATCGCCCAGCGGATTATCCGGTGCCGAGGATGATGAGGCCGAGCACCCAGGTGAGAACGATGCCCAGCCCGGCGAGCAGTTCGATGCCCATCGAATGCACGACGGCAACCAGGGCGACCTTCGTCGAGGCCCAAGCCGCGGCCGAGTCCTGCCGCCGGGTGAGCTCGACGAGGAAGATGCCCACGACGAACCCAACGATGGCCCCGACGACCGGGATCACGAAGAAGCCGACGATTCCGAGCATGACGGCCAGGATCATCGTCGAGGTGCGCACGCCCTCCCGGCGCATCGTGCGCCCGGGCAACAGGTACTGGGTGAGCACGCCCGCGGCATACAGGACAACCGCGATCCAGAAGACGACCCACGCCCCGGGAGCCGGGTGCAGATAGGCCCAAAGCAAGGTCGCCCCGACTGCGAGCAGGAGGCCGGGAACGACAGGGACGACGATGCCAACCAGGCCGACGACCAGCAACAATCCGGTGACGACCGTCAGGCTCACCGGGTCGGCGAGACTCACCGCAGACCGGCGCTCTCGCCTGACGTGTTCTCGTTTCCAGCTTCGTGCAGCCGCTGGCTCTCGTCGTGGATCTCAGTGGCCTGATGCGCCAGCTGGGGCAGGTGCTGACGACCGTGGTG
>JBGAQN010000081.1:0-10915 GCA_044220725.1 Dermatophilaceae bacterium | reverse complement strand
ACAGGGGAACCCTCATGTCACACCGCCATCCCGAACTGACCGGAGAACCGCACGTCGCCCTCGACCATGTCGCGCATGTCGCTGACTCCGTTGCGCAACTGGAGCGCTCGCTCGATGCCGAAGCCGAACGCGAAGCCCGTATAGACGTCCGGGTCGATCCCGCAGGCGGTCAACACCTTGCGGTTGACCATCCCCGACCCGCCGAGTTCGATCCAGCCCGAGCCGCCGCACAGCCGACACGAGTCGTCGGCGCCGCGGCATACGAAGCACTGGAAGTCGGTCTCCATGGACGGTTCGGTGAACGGGAAGTAGGACGCGCGCACGCGGGTCTTGACGTCGCCGAACATGGCGCGGACGAAGTGGTCGATTGCCCCGCGCAGGTGCGCCATGGTCAGGCCCTTGTCGACGGCGAGCAGCTCAATCTGGTGGAAGACCGGCGTGTGGGTGGCGTCGAGGTCGTCGGTGCGGAACACCTTTCCGGGCGCGACGACGTAGATCGGGGGCTGACGGGTGAGCATGGTGCGGATCTGGATCGGCGAGGTCTGGGTGCGCAGCACCAAGCCCCCGTCGGGCGGATCGACGAAAAAGGTGTCCTGCATTTGCCTGGCCGGGTGGTCCTTGCCGAGGTTGAGAGCGTCGAAGTTCATCCACTCCGACTCGACCTCGGGCCCTTCGGCGACCTCCCAGCCCATGCCGACGAAGATGTCGACGAGCCGCTCCTGGGTGAGCTCGATCGGATGCCGCGAACCGAGCGGCCGCCGCCCGGTCGGCATGGTGACATCGACCCGCTCCTGGACGAGGATCCGCTCGTCGCGCGCCGCCTGCAGGGCCTCCTCGCGAGCGCTGTATGCCGCTCGCACAGCATCCAGCGCCGCCCCCACCCGCTTGCCGGCCTCAGCCTTGGTTGTCGCGGGCAGGGCGCCGATCTCGCGGCGAGCTGCGGCGATGGCACCCTTGTCGACGTGAGCGAGTCGGGCGCTCTTGAGGGCGTCGAGGTCGGCGGCAGCATCGAACGCGGCTTGAGCGCGCGCGAGGGCCGCCGCAAGGGCGTCCTCGCCGAGGGCGGCCGGGAGATCTGCGCCGTGGCCGGGCGGGACTGCATCAGGCGTGGTTTGTCCAGACATCACGTTCCACATTCGATCTGGGTTCGGGATCGGTTCGGCGCCCGAGTCTAGGCGCACGGGCCCAGCCCTGGCGCGGCAGTTCAGGGCCTGGGACTGGCTCAAGCCATCGGAGAAGCCGGGACCGCTGAGGGCGGGCCGTCATGCCTGGGAACAGAGCCGACCGCTTGGCCGTCGTGCGCGGCCTCGGCAACTGCGGCAGCTGGGTCACCGACCGGAATGCTGAAGGTGAAGACTGCTCCTCCGGAAGGACCGTTGGCCGCTCGGACCCGACCGCCATGCGCCTCGACCAACGCCTTGACGATGTAGAGCCCCACGCCGGTGTTGCGTTGCCCCGGGCCATGCCAGAACCGGGTGAAGATCACCGATTGCAGCCGCTCGGGAATACCTTGCCCTTCGTCGGCGACCGACACGACGCAGGCGGGGCGACTGTCGCCGCCAGCTCCGTCGAGCAAGTCGACAGTGCCAGACGCCACTCGGACGGTGATCTTTCCGGCCCCGTGCGTCAAGGCGTTGTCCAGCAGGTTGGTGATGATTTGGTCGATGCGATCGGGGTCGGCCCACCCGTCCGGAATCGGCCGACACACCTGCACCTCGATCCGATCGAGGGGAATCCCGAGGTGGTTCAAGCGACCGAGGTGACGTTCCACGAGGGGATCCAAATAGATCAGCCGGCGGCGCACCTGCATCCGGCCAGCCTCGATTCGAGACACGTCCAACAGGTCAGCGACCAGCCTGGACACGCGGTCGGCGTCGGCCTCGATCGTCTCGATAATGACCCGCTTCTGATCGTCCGTGAAGCGATCCCAACGGCGCAGCAGTGTCGAGGAGAAGCCCTTCACCGACGTCAACGGGGAGCGCAACTCGTGGGCCAGGGTCGACAGGAGCGCCGCGTGGTCCAGCTCGGCCCGTTGGCGGGCAACGGCGTCGCGCAGGGCAACGACCACCCGCTCAACCGGTCGACCCTTGGTGGGCCGCAGGTACCGCGCTGTGGCCAGCACCTCGACCCCCGCACTCGTCCACAGCACCTTCTCCCGGTGCCCTTTGACGGTGTGGAGTTGGCCCCATGGGTTGGCCACGTCCCACCACAGGCGTCCTTCGGAATCCCACAGCGGCAGCGCCACGTGGATCGGTCGGCCGATGAGGCCACGAAGCGGGAGCCGTAGGATTTCCTCGGACCGCCGGTTGGCGAAGACGAGCACCCGGTCACCGTCAATGGCCAGAAGACCGTCGGGCACCGTGTCCGAAATCGCGTCAACGACATCACCGGGTGCCCCATCGACTCCCGCGATGGCCGCCCCATCCGCGCCGCGCATGCTAGTCACCCTAGCCACGAGGGACGACTGGCGGGGCCGATCCGGCCGTGACAGCAGACCGAGTTTCCCCGCTTCCGGGCATGTCGCCGGCCCTCGCCAACGCCCGCCCCTGACTCCTCACGCTTGGCGCCCGCGCCTACCCCTGCCTCTGCCTCTGCGCCTGCGCCTGCGCCGACGCATAGAGACACACCGTGGCGGCCATGGCGACATTGAGTGATTCGGCCAGCCCGTAGATCGGGACCCGAACGACCTCGTCGCATGCCCGCCGGATGTCCTCGGGCAGCCCCCAGGCTTCGTTCCCGAGGATCCAGGCATGCGGGCGGGTCAGGTCGACGTCGGTCAGGACGGCTGGTCCCGCCCCGTCCGCGGCGAGGCTGACCAGACCGCTGGCTCGCATCGAGGCCAGGACCGTCGACATCGGTAGCCCCGTGACAATGGGCAGATGGAACAGCGACCCGGCCGTCGATCGCACTACCTTGGGGCTGAAGACATCAACGCTCGCCGCACTGAAGACGACGGCGTCGGCGCCTGCGGCATCCGCTCCGCGCAGGAGGGTCCCAGCGTTGCCTGGATCGCGGACCTGGGCCAACACGAGGATCATTCGCGGGCGCGTGGCCAGGACCTGCTCCAGCGAGTGCGTGCGCATGCGGCATACCGCCAGCACACCCTGAGGAGCGTCGGTGTCACACATCGCCGCGAGAACCTGTTCGCTGCATGACTGAACCGCGACGCCGGCGGCGCCGGCTGCCGCCAGGATCGGGGCGTGTCGGGTCGCCGCGTCGTCGGTGACGTAGAGCTCCCGGACCCCTTCAGGTTGGAAACGCACCGCCTCGCGAACCGCCTGTGGTCCCTCGGCCAGGAACACTCCGGCCCGCTCACGCACCGAGCGCCGGGACAGCGCCGCGACTGACCGAACCCGATCGGCTCGGGGGTTGGTCAGCACGCAGGTTCTCCCGGCGCTCGTGGCGTGCCTTGCAGGTATGCCGCGGTCAGGCCGCGTCGCCCGCTGCGCGACCCTGGGCGGGAACGGCCTTGCGGGCCAACTCCACCAGGGCGGTGAACGCGGTCGCGTCGTTAACGGCCAGGTCGGCCAGGATCTTGCGGTCGACCTCGATCTCGGCGGCCTTGAGGCCCTGCATGAACCGGTTGTAGGTCATGCCATTGGCGCGGGCGGCGGCGTTGATCCGCTGGATCCACAGCCGCCGGAAATCACCTTTCTTGGCTCGGCGGTCGCGGTATGCGTAGCCCAGCGAATGGAGCATCTGCTCCTTGGCCTTGCGGTAGAGCCGTGAGCGCTGGCCCCGGTAGCCGCTGGCGCGCTCGAGGACGACCCGGCGCTTCTTCTGGGCGTTGACCGCCCGCTTCACGCGTGCCACGTGAGTTCTCCTTTACGTGTCTGGGTCGGGCTCAGCGGCCGAGGAGCCGCTTGGCCTTCTTGGTGTCGGGGGCGGACAACTCCAGGTCGCCGGCCAGGGAGCGCATCTCTTTGCTCGACTTCACCTCGAGCCGGTGACGTCCGCCGGCCTGCTCCCGCATGATCTTGCCGGTGCCGGTCACGCGGAAGCGCTTCTTGGCCCCGCTGTGGGTCTTCATCTTCGGCATGGCTGCCGGTCTCCTTCGTGTCAAGTCCCGGGCGGCGTGGGCCGGCCGGGGTCGGATGGTCTCGTGGTGGGCCGGCGATTAGCCCGAGGAAGGTCGCGGCCCAGGTCGAGCCGCGGGAGCCGGCCGAGGGGTCGTGGCCCGAGGGGTGGCGGCCTTACTAGCCGCCGGGCGGGGTGCCGCCGGACGAGGCGCGGTCGGTCGAGGTGCGGCGGGTTTGGCCGGGCTCGCGGTGACCTCGGCGCCGACCGATGCAGCCGTAGCCTTGGTCGAACGCTTGGCGGCAGGCGCGGGCGTCGGCGAGTCTGCGGCCACCGGCTCCGGCAGGTCAGCAGCAGCCGGCGGATCAACCGGGGCAGGCACCGGCGGGTCAACCGAAGCGGGCGTGGGCAGGTCGACGGCGGCTGGCGGGTCCGCCGGAGCTGTGGCCGATGCGACCGCCGCCGAGTCCAAGGCCGGAGACGGCTGCGCCGAGACCGGCGGACGAAGGGTCGGCACCGTCGCCGACTCGCGGGCCCGGCGCGCCTCGGCCTTGGCTTCGGCCTTCTTCTTTGTCGGCCCGATGACCATGATCATGTTGCGGCCGTCCTGCTTGGGCGCAGATTCGACAAAGCCGAGCTCGGCGATGTCCTCGGCGAGCTTCTGCAGCAGTCGGAAGCCCAGCTCGGGACGCGATTGCTCGCGACCGCGGAACATGATGGTCACTTTGACCTTGTCGCCACCTTTGAGAAAGCGCTCGACGTGGCCCTTCTTCGTGCCGTAATCGTGAGGGTCGATCTTCGGTCGGAGTTTGATCTCCTTGATGACCGTGTTGACCTGGTTCTTGCGGGCTTCCCTGGCCTTGAGCGCGGCTTCGTACTTGTATTTGCCGAAGTCCATGAGCTTGGCGACCGGGGGACGCGCCATCGGCGCGACCTCGACGAGGTCCAGATCGGCCTCGGCGGCCAGGCGCAGCGCGTCTTCGACGCGAACGATCCCGACCTGTTCTCCGTTGGGTCCGACCAGACGCACCTCGGGGACCCGGATGCGCTCGTTGATACGAGGCTCGCTGATGTGGTGCTCCTTTGTGTCGGTCGTGGGCGACCCCGGGAAACGAGAGAAGGCCCCTCGTTGCCGTTGGCACGAGAAGCCTTCGCGGGTCCCTCCCGCGGTGTGCCGAGGCAGTCACCTGCCGCGCCTGACGCGGGGACCCGGCGCGACGGCATACACCGACGCTCCCGGCACGCCGGGCGGGTCCGGACCTGACCCGGCGACGTCCGTCGGCGCGGGTGGAAGCGAGGCTTCTCTTGCGGTAGCGCCGGGCGAACCCGACGCTGCTGGTCGACTGCAAAGGATACCAGGTCCGTCAGCGAGTCGGTTCCTGCTGGGAGATGGTCATCAACCGAGCCCCGGCGGACCCACCCGGAGCGTGCCGAGACTGCCTCACCCGCTCACCGATACCGCCCACCACTGCGACGGCCAGGCCGACCAGTGACACGGCGACGAAGCCCCACCCCCATCCGGAGTGGTCGATCGCGTAGCCCGCCAACGGGGCCCCCACGGCCTGCCCGGCGGTCATGGCTGACCCGTGCCAACCCATCGCCTCGCCACGCGAACCTTCCGGGACGATTCTGGAGAGGTGATCTACGGTGGCCGTGATCGTCGGCGCGCAGAGGACGCCGCACAGGAATAGCAGGACGACCAGCCATCCGAGCGACCCGGCCACAGCAACCGGCAGGGTGGACAGGGCCAGACCACCCAGCAGCCAGAACACCGAGATCGACCGATGCCAGGCTCCGTAGAACAAGCCTCCGATCAGCGAGCCAGCCCCCCAGACACTGAGCACCCACCCGATCGCGGCTGTGTCTCCTGTGGTGCGCAGGGCCGCCACGATGGAGACATCCGTGCCAGCCAGCACGACTGTGCTGGCGGTTGCGGCACCCAGAACTGCCACGGCGCCGAGCGACATCCACCGCCCGCGGGACTGTCCGCCACCTGGAGTCTCGGCGGCCCCGACAGAGACCTCGGCCCGCAGCGGGGGGTTGACGGCATACACGGCCAGGGCCGCGACGAGACTGAGGACGGCGAGGGAGAACAGCACCCAGCGCGTGTCGTAGGTCGCCGCCGCCCAAACAGCCACGGCGGGGGCAATCATGAAAGACAACTCGGTGAAGACCGAATCGAGCGAAAGAGCGGTCCGACGTCGATCATCGGGAACGGCCGCGATGAGGGCTTGACGCAGGATCGAGAAGGTCGGCACGACAAACAGCCCACCGACGACACTGGCTAGCAGAAGTGCGGTATACGGCAGAAAGGGCAAGGTGGTCCAGACCAAGCCGGTCACGACCACGGAAGGGGCCACGACCCGGCGAAGTCCGTGCCTGTCCAGCAAGCGACCACGCCATGGCGCCGAGACGGCAAGGGCGATGGTGAACGCTGCCGAGACCAGCCCCGCTTCGCCGTAGGAACGGCCCATGGTGGTGACCACATGCAACGTCAAGACAATCCCCGTCGCGAACATCGGCATCCGCACGAGGAAGCCGAGCAGCAAAACCGACCGGGCCGCCGGCAGGGCGGTCACGTCACGGTAGGCGCTCACCTGCATCAGCGCAGCCTCTCATCGCCGAGCCACTGCACCCAACACGCATCGGGTATGCCGCCCGCCGGGTATGCCGCCCGCCGGGTATGCCGCGATCAGGTCTTCGCCGCCCACCCGCCCTTGGGCGCGGTGCCGACGGGCAGTTTCTGCCACGCAGCCAGCATGGCGGGGTCCTGTGCGTCGAGCCAGTCGGATAGCTGCCTAAACGACACAAACCGAACGTCAGGTTTGGTGGCCATCTGGCGCAGAGCGGAGTCCAGCGCCGCCAGGTATATCCCGCCGTTCCACGACTCGAAGTGATTCCCGATGAAGAGCGGGGCGCGGTTTCCGTCATAGGCTCGAGCGAATCCCGCCGCGTAGGCGCCTTCCACTTCCGAGCGCCATTTCTCGAATTTGGCGGGGTCGCCGGATGTCACCTTGGACTGGTTGGCCAAGAAGTTGTAGTCCATTGACAACACTTCGAAGGTATGCCCGGGGAAGGGCAACTGCTGCAGCGGGAAGTCCCACAAATGACTGCCGTCGATCTTCTTCGGCCAGACCTGTCGACCGGTGCCGGACGCTTCGTAGCGCCAGGACTTGACGTGCTGGGCGCCAAGGAGAGCGGACCGGCCCTCCAAACACGGAGTCCGTCCCCCCACTAGGTCGGTGCGATAGTCGAAGGGCAGGTCGGGCAGGTCGGTGATGCCGCTGTAGCGGCGCCACTCGGCCACATAGCTGACCGCCTGTTCAATCTCGACATCCCAATCGGCCGAAGACCAGGTCGACACCCCCTTCTTTCCGCAGAAGTGTCCGTTGAAGTGGGTGCCGATCTCGTGGCCCTCGGCGGCGGCCAGCCCGACCTGTTCGAGCGTGGCCCGCACCGCCTTGTCGCTGAGGAAGCCGATATCCGATGCCCCGGCCGCCCGCCCAGGGGCCTGATAGAGCGTGCGACGGCTGGCCGGGAGCACATAGATGCCGGTGAGGAAGAAAGTCATCGAGGCGCGCAGTTCCTTGGCCAGTTCTCGATAGTGCTGGAACAGGCCGTTGGTCTCACCGGCACCATCCCAGGAGACGACGACGAACTGCGGTGGCGTGGCGCCCGGAGCCAGACGCGTGGCCTGGGCCCAGGAGGGCAGGGCGGAGGACGGTGCCGTGGGAAGCGCGGTCGGCGCAGCAGTCGGCGGGGCGGTCGGGGACGGCATCCCCGCACCTTGGCTGGGGCCGGGGTTGCTCGTCCACGAACAACTCGCGACGGCGGCGACAGCCACGAGTGTGCCGAGGCGCTTGAGCAGGTGGCGAGCTGGTCGGTGACAAGGGCTCACGTCGTGGACTCCTTCCTCGCGCGCGACCCGGCGCGCTTATTCACCAGTAGACGCCCAGAACCACCGCCGGGTTGACAGGGCGCGCCGACAATCTCGCGACCGCGCCTGTCCCGTCAGTGACCGAGCAGCACACTCAGGGAGTGAATGAGCACCCCGACCAGGCCACCGACGATCGTGCCGTTGATGCGGATGAATTGGAGGTCCCGCCCGACGTGCAACTCGACCTTCTCGGCGGTCTCCTGGCCGTCCCACCGCTCAATGGTGTGGCTGATGACGGTCATCAACTCGTCGCCATAGCGCTCGACGAAGAAGGTCGTGAGGTCTGCGGCATACCCGTCCAGGCGGCCCCGCAGCCCCTCGTCGTCGCGGACATGCTCGGCGAACGACCGCAACTGGCCCTCGATCCGACGGCGCAGCGGCGAGTCGCTCTCGCCCAGCGAGTGGATGAGCGCGGTGCGGAAAGCGGCCCACAGCGACGTCGCCGTCTCCAACAGCTGTGGATGGTCCAGGACCCGCACCTTGATCCGCTCGGCCCTCTCCATCGTCTCCGGGTCGTGTTGCAGGTCGTCGGAAAGCTGGGTGAGCAGATCGTCGAGCGCGAGCCGGGCGTGGTGGTGGGGGTTGTCGCGGATGTCCTCGACCCAGGCCAGCGCCTCGACGTGCAGCCGCTTGATGACAACCTCGTTGACCCGTTGCGGGGCCCACCAGGGAGCGCGTTCCTCGAGGACGGCCGCGAAGGTGTCCTCGTTGACCAGCAGCCATCGGTGCGCCTCGCTGACGGCCAGGTCGACCAGCCCGTGGTGGGCCCGGTCGCGGACCACCTCGCCGAGGAACGTGCCCGCGATCGGAGCGATCGGCTCCTCGCGCAGGCGCGGAAGCACGGCCTCGTCGAGCAGCCCCGCGACGGACTCGTCGCGCAACCGGTGCAGCGCGGCGACGGTGACGCCGACGACCTCGTCGGTCGCCCGGCGGGTGTTGGTGGGCACGAGCGCCCAGACCGCGGCCCGCTCGGAGATCCGAGCCGCCAGCACTCGGTCGCGAATGATGTCTTCGCGCAAGAAATTGTCGCCCATGAAGTCCTGCAGGCTGCGTGCGAGGGTGTCCTTCTTCTTGGGGATGAGCGCCGTGTGCGGGATGGGCAGTCCCAGCGGGTGCCTGAACAGGGCGGTCACGGCGAACCAGTCGGCCATCGCGCCCACCATCGAGGCCTCGGCGCCGGCGTTGACGAACCCCCAGACGCCGTCCTTTCCTAACGTGAGGACATAGACAACCGCAGCGAACGCCAGCAGACCCAGGGCCACGAGGCGCATCCGGCGCAAACCACGCCGACGTTGCTCGTCGCCACTCGAATCGGTCACGACGGTCACCGTCGTCATCCTTCTCCCTTCCCCAGCTTGACCTAACCCTGACACGACAAAGACCCGCCGGGACGCCGGCCGGTTAGGCCGGACTCTCAGTGCTGTCGGCGCGAACCGAAAAAGCGACCCCGTCGATGCGCGCTCGCAGCTCCCCGTCGGAGGCGATCCGCTCCCCGATCCTGGTCGCGAGTGCCGACACCTCCGCCCCGGACAGGCCGATTGGGAGGGTGAGCGCGATCCTCAGCACGCCTGACGCCGGCGGAGAGCCGTCCGAGATCTCCACTGCCACGACGTCCGACTCCAGGGCCACCGCGCGGGCCACCCCGTCGAGCACCGTCGGGTCTTCGTGAGCCGGCACCCACTCGCGAGCCATGGCCAACGCCCAGACCATGCTGGGACGCAGGGCCAGCGCGTGCGGCGAGCCGAGGTCCAAGAGCATCGTGTCGCACCCCTCGCTGACTGCCGACTGAGCCGCCCGATCGGCGGTCACCGGGACGGGACGCGCTCGCGGATGCCACGCGGCCAACGAATCGAGACCGCTGAAGACCGGGAGCGCCCGCTGTCCGTCCGGCGCCGTCAGCGAGACAAAGGCCATCTCGGCGTGCCCGTCGACTCGGCGTCCGTCGGCGAGCTCGGTGTCGACGCCCGTTGCGATGATCGGCACCAACCAGCGCGCCCCCGCGACCTGCGCGAGCAGCTCCCGCTCACCGGCGCTGCTCGGGTATGCCGCGACCGCGGCCGCCGCTTCCCGGACCTGCGGGTCCGCCTCCCCGGTGTCGTCCTCGAAACCCGACGGGGACAGCTCGCGGTGAGCCCACGGCATACCGGATGAGTCGACCTGCGCGTCGTGGTGGTGACTGTCGGCGTGGTGGTGACTGTCGGCGTGGTGGTGACCGTCGGTGTGGTGGTGACCGTCGGTGTGATGATGCCCGTGGTCGTGGTGATCGTGCGCGTGGTCACCGTCGCCATGACCGTGGCCGCCGCACCCGCCCATCCCGTCACACCCCGGGTGACCCCCCGTCACGGTCGGCCGGCCAAATCCAGCGCTTCCGGAAGCGTGAACGCGCCCTGGTAGAGCGCCGATCCGATGATGGCGCCCTCGACGCCTTCGGGAACGAGGGCCCGGATCGCGTCGATGTCCGCCAGGGTCGACACCCCGCCAGACGCGATGACCGGACGGTCGGTGCGGGCGCACACGTCGCGCAGCAGGCCCAGGTTCGGCCCGGCGAGCATCCCGTCCTTGTTGACATCGGTGACGACATAGCGCGAGCAACCTTCGGCATCAAGGCGTTCGAGCGTCTCCCACAGCTCGCCGCCCTCCGAGGTCCAGCCGCGGGCAGCCAGCCTCGTGCCGCGCACGTCGAGGCCTACGGCAACCCGGTCGCCGTGCTCGGCGATGGCCGCAGCGGTCCACTCCGGGTGCTCTAGAGCGGCAGTTCCGACGTTGACGCGCCGGCAGCCGGTCGACAGGGCGAAGGCCAACGAGTCGGCGTCGCGGATTCCCCCAGACAGCTCGACCTGCAGCTCGAGCCGCCCGACAATGTCCGCGATGAGGTCGCGGTTGTGGCCGCGGCCGAAGGCGGCATCGAGGTCGACGAGGTGGATCCACTCGGCTCCCTCGTCCTGCCAGCGTTTGGCCGCC
>JBGAQN010000080.1:0-10936 GCA_044220725.1 Dermatophilaceae bacterium | reverse complement strand
GGGGCTGGGCCCTGGGCTGGCGACGACCATCGGGGTCATCGCCACGGATGCGACGTTGACCAAGGCGCAGTGTGCCAAGGTGTCCGGGATCGGACATGACGGCATGGCCCGGGCGATCCGGCCGGTGCACACGATGTTCGACGGCGACACCCTGTTCACCCTTGCGACGGGCGCGCGGGGGGCTGAGGGGGCGCCGGACCCGATTGTTTTTCACGCGCTGCTCGACGCGGCGGGAGACTGCGTGACGCGGGCGATCGGTCACGCGATGCTGGCCGCGACGTCGGTGCCCACGCCGGCCGGCGAGATCCGCAGCCTGCGGGACGCCTTCCCGTCGGCCTTCCGCTGACCGCACCTGCCCCTGATCCGCCCGAAATCCTCACACTCGCGGATGGTTTCGGGGAGGTGGGCCTTGATTCGTCCGAAATCCTCACACTCGCGGATGGTTTCGGGGAGGTGGGCCTTGATTCGTCCGAAATCCTCACACTCGCGGATGGTTTCGGGGGTCTTGGCCCCTGATCCGCCCGAAAACCTCACACTCGCCGATGGTTTCGGGGGTCTTGGCCCCTGATCCGCCCGAAGAATCCTCACACTCGCCGACGAATTGCCCGCCCGGCGACCTTGATCCGCCCGAAATCCTCACACTCGCCGATGGATTCCCGGCGAGTCCAGCAGGGCCAGCAGGGCCAGCAACCCAATCTCTGCCGAGATTGACGTTGCGGTCGTCGGGCTCCGCGTGGCCTGCAGCCAACGTCAATCTCGGCGAGGTCATGAGGGGGCCGGGGGCCAGCGGTTCGTCCCCGGGTTCCGGCTGACACAATCACACGCATGGACAACGCCGGCCAGACCGACCCGACACCTGCACCGAGTGCGGCGCCTCCCATTGGTGCGTCAGTTGACAAGCTTGCGAACCTGTTCCGGCTGGACGGACGACGGGCGGTCGTCGTCGGAGCCGGCTCAGGGATTGGGCAGGCCATCGCGCTCGGCCTGGCCGCCCATGGTGCCGACGTGATGTGCGTCGACCGCGATCTGGGCGCCGCCCAACACACCGTCGACCAGGCTGGCCGAGCCCCAGAAGCGACCAATGCCGACCCTATCGACCAGGTCGTCGCCGAGCCTGCATCCCAAGGCCCAGCTCACCAGGCCGAGGCTGCGAACGACGGGTGGGGGAGGCTGACGGCATACCAGTTGGACATCCTGAACAACGCGGCGGTGACACGCGCGACCCAAGACCTCGGCGCCGTCGACATTCTCGTCGTCACCCCCGCGGTCAACGTCCGCAAGCGCCTGCTGGCCTACACGGGAGAGGAGTTCGACACGGTCGTACGGCTCAACCTGCGCGCGGCCTTCGACCTCATGACCGGCTTCGGGCGTGGGATGGCCGAGCGCGGCCGAGGCAGCATCATCGGCTGCAGTTCGATCCGCAGCTTGACCACCGAGCCGGGCCAAGGCGTCTATGCGATGACCAAGGCTGGACTGGTCATGCTGCTGCGCACCCTCGCGGCCGAACTCGGCCCCAGCGGGGTGCGCGTCAACGCCATCGCGCCCGGGGTCATCGACACGCCCCTCACCGCCCCGATCAAGAACAACGCCGACTGGTATGCCGCCTACGGCGCCAAGAGCATCCTCGGCCGGTGGGGAAAGCCGCACGAATTGGCCGGCGCGGCAGTCTATTTGGCGTCCGACGCGGCAAGCTACGTGACGGGGACCGTCCTGTTTGTCGACGGTGGCTGGACCGCCGTCGACGGACGGTTCGACCCGCCGGCCTGAGGCAACGGCATCCGAGCGGTCGCGCTGCCGTCGCCGCGCCGACAGGGACGGACCGAGGACCGACACCCGGGGGTGAAGCCGCCGATGAAGCCGTCAGGAGCCGCGCGATCACGCCAGACCCGACGGCCTCTTGGACGTCCCCACGGGCGACCCGAACAGTGCAACACGGCATACCGGCAGGAGTGGAAGAATCGGCGCCGACCTTCCCATTCCAGCCGAGGCAGGACCGATGCCCGACACCGTCACCCCTGTTGAGCCGCCCGAGGCCGCGTCGTTGGAGCAGCTCCAGGTCCTGGCCAAGGCATACGGCGTCGGCATCGACTTCTGGGGCTTTTACGGTGACCTGCACCCCGTCTCGGCGACGACCTTGACCCAGGTCCTCGCAGCGCTCGGCGTCGACGCCAGCACCGAAGCAGTCTGCGAACGCGCGCTGGCCGACCGGGCCGCTCAACCGTGGCGTCAGCTTCTCCCGCCGACCGTCATCATGCGCGAAGGCGCCGCCACCCGAATCCCCGTCCACGTCCACCACGGCGACGACGTCCGGGTCTGGGTCGTCGACGAGTCCGGCACCGAATGGCCGGTCGCCCAGGGTGAGGACGACACCCCCCCTCGCGAGATCGACGGGGTGACGATGGGCCAGGCCTCGTTCTGGTTGCCCCAGACCCTGCCGCTAGGTTGGCATGTCATCCGCGCGGAGAGCCACGGCAGGCAGTCCGAGGCCACCCTCGTCGTCGTGCCGAATCGGCTCACCACCGCCGACCTGCTGCCGGCCCGGGCCGGGAAGGACCGGACCTGGGGTCTGATGACCCAGCTCTATTCGGTTCGCTCGGCCCGTTCGTGGGGCGTTGGCGATGTCGAGGACCTGGCCGACCTGGCCGCGATCAGTGGTGCCTCGGGCGCCGACTGGATCCTGGTCAACCCGCTCCACGCCGCCGAGCCGACTCCGCCGATGGAGGCCTCGCCCTATCTTCCGACGACCCGGCGCTTCTTTAGCCCGCTCTACATCCGCATCGAGGCCATCCCCGAGTCGATCTATCTCACCACCGCGGCCCGTCGGCACGTCTCGCTCATTTGGACCCAGGCGACCGCTCGCAACCATGACGCGAGCGAGGTGCCGCGCGACGCGGCATACGGGAGCAAGCTGGAGGCACTGCAACTGGTGTATGCCGTGCCGCGCAGCCCCAGCCGGGAAGGCCGGTTCGCCGCCTTCCGGGCCGAGCACGGGCGCGGACTTGAGGATTTCGCCCTGTGGTGCGCGTTGCGTGAACGCGCCGCCGAAGACGCGGTCATTTGGGAGGAACTGCGGCCCCACGACGAGGCGGCCTTCGCCATGCGTCAGCGGCTACGCGACCGGATCGACTTCTACTGCTGGCTGCAATGGGTGCTCGATGAGCAACTCGAAGCTGCCCAAGCCAGCGCTCGACGGGCGGGAATGGCCTTGGGGATCGTCCACGATCTGGCCGTCGGTGTCCACCCGTTGGGATCGGACGCTTGGGTGTTGCGCGACGTCCTTGCTCCGGCCGCGGAGGTCGGAGCGCCGCCGGACATGTACAACCAGCAGGGGCAGAACTGGTCCCAACCGCCGTGGCACCCGCAGCGGTTGGCCGAAGCGGGCTATGCCCCGTTCCGCGACATGGTGCGCACCATCTTGCGCCACGCCGGGGGTATCCGGGTCGACCATGTCCTTGGCCTGTTCCGGCTGTGGTGGGTGCCGCGAGGGATGCCCGCCGATCAGGGCACCTACGTCTACTACGACCACGAGGCCCTTGTCGGCATCCTCTGCCTGGAGGCCCACCGGGCCGGCGCTGTCGTCATCGGCGAGGACCTGGGCACTTTCGAGCCGTGGGTGCGGGACTACCTGACCAGTCGTGGCCTCCTTGGCACCTCGATCCTGTGGTTCGAGTATGCCGCGGACAAGACCCCTCTGCCCCCGGAGGCCTACCGGCGGGGCTGCTTGGCCTCGGTCAACACCCACGATCTGCCACCGACGGCTGGATACCTCGCCGGCGAGCACATCGCTCTGCGCGACCGACTAGGCCTGTTGACCCGCTCGGTCCAGGAGGAGGTTGCCGCGGACCGGCTCGAGCAAGAGTTGGTGCTGGACCTGTGCCGCCGTCGTGGGCTGTTGCCCGAGCGAGCGGTCCCGAGCCTGGACGGGACAACCGCAGAGGGCGACGAGCCGAGCGAGCAGCACATCGTCGAGGCCCTCTACGCGCTCCTGGCGTCGGCGCCGGCGCTCATGCAGGGTGTGGCGTTGGTCGATGCCGTGGGGGAGCGACGCGTGCAGAACCAGCCCGGAACGGACAAGGAATACGCCAACTGGAAGATCCCGCTGGGCGGGCCGGACGGCGCGGTGGTGACCGTCGAGGAGTTGGCGACCAATCCGCGGGCGCAGTCGTTGTTCCGTACCGTCCGGGAGGCCCTGGCCTGACTCAGCAGGGGTCACGCGCTGAGCTCACCCGGGCCCGGAGGGGTGCGCCCGGGCGCCGCCGGGCTCGCCCGGGTCTGATCGGAGCGCTCAGCTGCCGCCGATGGCGACCGTCCAGGGGCGCACGACGTGATTGGCGCCGACACCGGCAGCCGTATAGGGGTCGCCGGCGATGATCGCCCGGACCTCCTCCTCGGAGTCGACCCGCAAAACCACCATCGCACCGCCACCGTCGCCGACCGGACCGGCCATCAGGACGACACCGCGCTCGTGCAGTGCGCTCATGTAGGCCAGATGTTCTGGACGGACCCGCGCGCGGGCGTCCGGGTCGGCATACCGGTATTCCAGGACCCAATGACTCATGTCGGCAGCATGCCAGAGCCGCCGTCGGACGGCCTCACTCGTTGGCGATCGAGGCGCCTAACGCGGTGACGACCTCGGCGACCACCTTGAGGGGCCGGGGTGCCAGGAAGTAGGAAAAGTGGTCGGAGTCGACCTCGCGGAAGGTGACCAAGGAGGGGTCCGCGAGCCGGTCGATGACGCCACGGATGCCGTGAACCTGGCACAGCTCGTCCTCCCGCCCGGCCACGACGCCCACCGGCATTCCCGTGTCGAGGACGTCCTGCAGGTCCGTGGCACTCTCCTGGGAGATCGCCGCGATGTCGTTGCGCAGTTCGAACGGGTGGGCCAGCATTTCCTGGGCCAGGCGCACGTTGGCGCCGACCAGGGTGAGTCGGTCCAGCCAGCCAGCCTGGGCCATGCCTCGAGCAGTCTCTTGCAGCCCTCGCGCGGCGAGGTCGCGAGGCTTGACCTGTTCGCCGAACCAGGTGGGGGCCACGAGCAACAGCCCGTCGACAGCGTCCGCATGCTCGATGGTCGCCAGGCGGGCCGGCGCGGAGCCCCGAGAGTAGCCAGCGACGATGAGGGTCGCCCAGTCGTACATGCTCCGGTCCCGAAGGTGCCGGATGACCTCGCCGAAAACAGTTGTGCGGAAGGGCAGGATCTCGTGGACGGCCATCCGCTTGCGCGGATACTCCACGGTGACGGCCATGACGTTGGCCGCGCGAACCAGCCCTTCGCAGGAGGCCCTGGCGGCCCCGAGCCCCTCGCCCCAGCCGGCCGAATAGGGGCTGATGATGTCCGGCTCGCCGTGGATGCCCACCTGTCGGATCGAGGGCATGAAGACGGTGACGCCCACGCGGCCATGGGAGCCCTCGAAACTCAGGTCGTCATACCGGATGGCGTCAATGTCGCCCCGGGTGACTCCCTCTACTGGCCTGGCCATCTACCCATCGTCCCCCGTTCCTACTTGCCGGTAGCGCCAATGGTCCCGGTGATCACCATCACGGTTCGGCCACAATACGGTGCCGGGTATGTGCAGCCGATGGCGGGGTGCACCTGCCGCGTCCCACGTGGCCCGAGTCGATCCGCAGCGTCAAGACATCGAGGCGGCGGGCAGCTCGAACCACCGCAGGTCGTCGTAGCCGGGGGAGACGCTCGCCTCGGGCCCGTGGTCGTCCGCCCGCTCGCTCAGGATTCGGGCCCCTTCCCGCAGGTATGCCGCGAGCTCACCTTCGGCGGCCCGCGCGATGTGGCGCGGGAAGACGAAACTGCCGTCCGCGGCATACCCGACATCGCGCAACCGCAGTGGCGGCTCGACGGGCCCGCTGCGGTGCGTCCAGCGGCCGGTGGCGTTGTCGAACCGATAATCCGGGAGCAGCCGCCACCCGTCGCGCGCGACGAGCCGGACCGCCTCGACGATGTAGTCGGTCACCTCGTCGGAGACGAAGTAGTTGAAGTTGACTCGCACCCACCCCGGCTTGATGCCCTCGCACCCGTGGGCGATCTCGGCCTCGAACTCGTGGGAGCGGTCCAGGTCGATCCCCAGCAAGGCATGACCGTAAGGCCCGGCGCACGAGCAGCCGCCGCGGGACTGGATGCCGAAGAGGTCGTTGAGGACGGCAACGACGAAGTTGTGGTGCAAGTAGCGCCCGCTGGGTGCCTTGACGACGAAGGAGACGATCGACAAGCGCTCGGCGTCGAGATTGCCCAGGATCGAGATGGTCGGCTCCTGCGTCCAGGCATCGACGGCGCGACGCAACAGGCGTGCCTCCTGGGCGCGGATCGTCTCGACGCCGACGGCCGCCTTGAGCTGGAAGACCAGGCCGGCGCGAATCGACTCGATGATCGCGGGCGTGCCGGCCTCCTCGCGGTGCGCGGGGTCGGCGAGGTAGAGGTGATCGGTCGGGTTGACATAGGCGACCGTCCCGCCGCCGACGACGGCGGGCACCCGGTTGCCGAGCAGCTCGCGGCGCACGACGAGGACTCCAGGGGTCGCCGGTCCGCCGATGAACTTGTGCGGGGACAGGAAGATCGCGTCCTTGTATGCCGTGCTGCTCCCCTTGGTCGCCGCGCCTCCGGAATACATCTCGATGTCGATGTAGGGGCCGGCAGCCGCGAAGTCCCAGAAGGACAGGGCGCCGTGCTCGTGCAGGAGGGTGCTGATCGCCGCGCTGTCGGACACGATGCCGGTGACGTTCGACGCAGCCGAGAACGAACCGATCTTGAGGGGGCGAGCGGCATACTCCTGCAGGCGTTCTCGCAGGATAGCGAGGGAGATGTGTCCGTCCAGGTCCTGCGGGATGACGACGACGTCCGCGATCGATTCGCGCCAGGGAAGCTCGTTGGAGTGGTGCTCGTAGGGACCGATGAAGACGACCGGGCGCGCGGCTGCAGGGATGTGCCGGCTCAGGTGATGGGCGTCCTCGAGCGCGCTGGGGATGCGCAGGCCGAGGATGCCGACGAGCTTGTCGATCGCGCCAGTGCAGCCCGATCCGGCGAAGATGACGACGGTGTCCTCGTCGCCGCCGACAGAGTCGCGGATGATGGCCCGGGCGTCCTCCCGCAGCCGAGTGGTCTGCAGGCCGGTGCCGGAAGACTCGGTGTGGGTGTTGGCGTAGCGGGGGAGTACCTCGTCCCGGATGAAGTCCTCGATGAAGGAGAGGGCGCGGCCGGATGCGGTGTAGTCGGCATACGTGACCCGGCGCGGGCCGTAGGGACCTGGAAGGACCTGATCGTCACCGATGACGCTCTCGCGGATGGTGCGCAGCAGCGGGCTGTCCACGCGGCCAGGATAGCGTCAGGTTTCGGTTATCGGTCAACAGATAACTCAACATTATGTGTGCCGTCGCTCGCCCGCCGAGGCCATCTCACCGATGGGGGTCGTCCTCCGGACGGTGGGGTTTGGGGAGGGCGATCGTGGCCAGCAAGCCGATGGCCAGCGCGGTGGCGGCGAACCCGGCTGTGCGCTTGCTCGCCTCCACCATCGCATCGCGGGCCAGGTCGGCCGCACCGGCTCCGCGCGGGTCGGCACCCAGAGCCGGTATGCCGGCTCCCGCCGATCCCCGGACCAACTCGACGATCGGCGCGGAGGTTGCGGACGGCATACCTGAGGCATCCAGGCGGTCCTGCAGACCGGCGCCGAGCGAGGTGACCAGCAGCGTCCCGAGCACCGCGATCCCGAGCGCCGACCCCAGTTGGCGGACGGTCGACTGCAGCCCCGACGCCTGGCCACCCTGAGCAGGGGGCACCTCGCTCATGATGACCGAGCTCAGCTGTGCCGTGGCCATCCCGACGCCCAGGCCATAGACGAACAGCCACCCGGCGAGCGGCCAGGTGCCGATCGTCCGGGAGATCGTCAAAGCCAGGCCGCCGACCGCGACGGCCTCCAAGGCGAGCCCGATCCGCACGACGGCTCGCTGGCCGATCGCAGCCGTGAGCTGGGGAGTGGCGCCGGAAATGAGGAAAGCCCCGACAGCGAGGCTGACGAGCAGCCATCCGGCGCCGAGCGCGGAATACCCGAGGGTGCCCTGCAGGAGCAGCGGGAGGGTGAACATCAGCCCAAACTCGCCGAAGGCAACCACGGTGGCCGCGATCAGGCCATAGCGCAGCGTCGGCAGCCGCAGCAGCCCGACGTCGATCATTGCGGGTCGTCCGGCCGCGCGGCTGCGGACTTCGCGCACGAAGAACCAGACCGTCGCCAGGATCGCCGCCGCGGCGACGATCGGAACCGGTGAGACGGCACCTGAAGGCTGCAGCCACCAGCCATAGGTCGCGCCCTCGATGAGCGCGAAGACGACCCCACCCATCCCGACGGCGGACAGGGTGGCTCCCAACAGGTCGAAGTGGGAGTCGGCGCTGGGATCGCGGGTTTCCGGAACGGTCCGCCAGATGCCGGCCAGCACGAGCAGTCCGAAGGGGAGGTTGAGCCAGAACGCCCATCGCCAAGACACGTCGGTGGCCAGCCACCCGCCGACTAAGGGACCGACGGCCGCCATGCCGCCGATCGTCGACCCATAGACCGCGAAGGCGATGCCCCGTTCGCGTCCCCGGAAGATCGAGTTCATCGTCGAGAGGGTGGTCGTGAGGATCGCCGAGGCCCCGATCCCCTGCACCAGTCGGGCCCCGATGAGCGCCACGGCTCCCTGGGCGCTGCCGGCGAGCACCGAGGAGAACATGAAGACGACCATGCCGCCCGCGAAGAGCAGCCGTCGACCACGCAGGTCGCCCAGGTGGCCCACGGTGAGCAGGAGCGCGGCGAACGTCAGCGAGTAGATCGCATTCATCCACTCGGCCTGGTTGGCCGTGAGGTCCAGGTCGCGGATGACCACGGGGAGGGCGACGTTGACGATCGTCGCGTCCATGATGATGAGCGACGTGCCGAGGGCGATCGTGGCCAGCGCCCACCAGCGCCGGGACCCCAGCGGGTGCTCGACGGCGGGCGGTGTGCTCGGCGAGGGTCGGTGGCGCATTCTCACAGGTTATCGACACAGGTGTCGAGAAAGCAAGCAGGGCCGGGGCGGTGACGCCGCATACACTCGGGGGTATGCCGCGGATCGAGGCCCCCACCGTCGCCGAACACAACGTCATGCGTCGGCGCCAGGTGATCGAGGCGGCCGCCGACGAGTTGCGCGACGGTGGGGTGGTCGGCTTCACCCCGGCTGCCGTGGCCAAGCGAGCGGGGCTGGCCCGCAGCAGCATGTACCAGTACTACCCGTCGACCGACGCACTCCTCGGCGCAGCCATCACGACGTTGCTGCAGCGCAGCCGCGACCGGATGGTCGCCGCGGTCGACACCGCGGACACACCGGCCGAGCGGGTCACGGCATACATCCGGGCGGCCATGGCCGACGCCCGCGACGGACACGGCGCGGCCCTCGAGGTCAGTGGGGTTGCCATGCCGGAGGTATGCCGCGAAGGCGTGCGCGCGCTACACAACCAGTTGCGCGAACCGCTCGTCTCGGCCCTGCGCGACGGGCAGGCGCCCGATCCGGGGACCCTGGCCATCCTCGTCCAAGGGTTGGTCAACTCGGCCGTCTCGGCGGTGGCCCACGGTGCCCCGTTGGAGCGCATCGAGGCAGCAACGATCGACCTGGTGTTGCGGGGCGCCGGGCTGTTCACTCCCACCGACGCCCGCTGACCCGCCTCGTCGGCCGTCCGGCGGGCGCCCTGGCTCAGTCCAACAGCGCTTGCCCCAAGGTCTGACCCTCGGCGGGGCCAGGGAGGATGGCGAACACGGCCGACCCGATCGGCGTCGTCCAGAAGTTGAGTAGGTCTTTCGCAGCCAACCGCTCCTGCATCGGCACAAACTGGGTGACGGGATTGCGCTGATAGGCCGCGAACAACAGCCCGGACTCGGCATCGCGACCGGCGGGCGGCATGTCGTCGTAGTTGTAGGGCCGACGCAGGATCTTCTGCGCACTGGAGGTCACCGCAGCATGGCGGATGTGCGCGAAGTCCGGGATGACCGGCAACCCATCCACCGCAGCGTTCAGATCGGGAACATCGGTCTCCTTCGACCCGGTCAAGGGAGCACCGGAGGTCATCCGCCGGCCGATGACCTGTTCCTTGGCCTGCGGGTCAAGCTCGTCCCAGGTGTGCAACTCCATCCGAATGCGGCGCAGCACGAGCGAGGTCCCGCCGCGAAGCCAGTCAGGCCCCTCCGGTCCGATCCAGACCGCCTGGTCGAGCTCGTCATCCGTCGGCTGAACGGTCCCGTCAACCTGACCCATGAGGTTGCGCATGGCGCTGGTCGAGGTGACCGGCCGTCGGAACCCGCGCTGTTGCCAATGGAGCGTGGCGATGCCAGCCGCCGAAAGCAGCAAGGCCCGCACTGCGTGGGCGAGGATGATCGGATCCTCCGCGCACACCTGGGCCAGCACATCGCCGTCGTTCCACCGTTGCTCGAGCTTGTCGACCGAGAAGGCGGGCAGCGGCGCGAGCCACGCCGGGGCGCGATCCAGCAGCCCCGCCTCGGCGAGGGCTCCCCGACCCAGCCCCACGGTCACTGTCAAACGCGACGGTGGCGAGGCCAGGTCGGGCTGTGGATCCCCGAGGGTCGGTATGCCGCGCTGCAGCCGGCTCGCGTCGCTCGTCCACTGCCGCAGCAATCGCCGCAGCCCCTCCTTGCCGACACCGGGAACGAGGTTGAGACCGAGGAACGTCGCGTGGGCCTGGGGTGGCGTGGCAATGCCGGCCTGATGGGTCCCGACGAACGGCACGACCGCCCCAGCCCATTCGGTGGCCAAGGCTCCACCGGCCCCGCCTGGTGCTCCGGCTGGTCCGGCCGGGATAGCAGCACCGCCAGTGGCTGCCGTTGCGGCTGATCCGCTGGCCCTCGACGTGCCGAAGCCGTAACCGACGAGCCCGGCACCGGCGCCGCCCGGCAGGGCGGCGCCGGTG
>JBGAQN010000079.1:0-11002 GCA_044220725.1 Dermatophilaceae bacterium | reverse complement strand
AGTCAACCCCCTGACGGCCGCCTTCCCGACCGGGGCGTGGGCCGATGAGACCCGGGACTACCACGTCGCGGTGCGCCTGCCGGCCAAGAGCATCGGGCAGGAGCAGCTCGCCTCACGGGTGCAGATCGTCATTCGCGATGAAGTGCAAGCCCAGGCCCTGGTCAAGGCGACGTGGTCCAACGACGACGCCCTGACCACGCGGATCGACGACCAGGTGGCCCGCTACACCGGCCAGGCCGAGCTGGCGGCTGCAATCCAGGACGGGTTGGCCGCCAAGGCCGTCGGCGACGACGCGGGGGCGACCCGCAAACTCGGCCGTGCCGTACAGATCGCCGCAACGACCGGCGACGAGGAGATGACTTCACGACTGAAGAAGGTCGTCGACATCGACAACGCCGAGGCCGGCACGGTGCGACTGCGCAAGACCGTCGAGAAACTCGACGAGATGGCCTTGGACACCGCCTCCACCAAGACCAGGAGGATCAAGAAGTGAGCTACGTCTGCCCCAATGGCCACGACTCGACGGCAGGGGACTACTGCGACACGTGTGGCGCTCAGATTGACTCCTCCCAATCGCCCGGACCAAGCGCGCCTGAGGGCAGCACCGTTGTGCCACCTGCTGCTCCCAGCGGACTCACCTGCCCGAACTGCACGACGGACAACGTCCCCGAGAGCCTCTTCTGCGAGGCGTGCGGCTACGACTTCACGACCGGGGCGATGCCACGGGGCACCGTGAGCGCCGAGGCTGCCGAGGGTGGCTCGGCTGGGGCGGCTGCCGAGGGTGGCTCGGCCGGCGCGGCTGCCGAGGCGGCCCAGTCCCCGGCCTCAGAGATGCCGTCCGCTCCCCCGTCGGGCGGTGCCCCCGACCCGGGTGGCAGGGCCGCGGGCGAGGGCGAGGCGGGCGGCATACCTGATGCTGGCGAGGCCCGCACCCCGGCGCTGACGCCTGGCAGCGGTATCCCCCCGGCGATCCCGCTGGAGTGGGTCGCCGAAGTGTGGATCGACCCCGATTGGTATGCCGTGCAGGAGGCCGACGACCCGATGCCCTCGCCCGGGTTGCCGGTCGTCGTCCCGCTGACGGTCCGCAGTGCCCTCGTGGGCCGGGTGTCGGCGAGCAAGAACATCACTCCAGACATCGACTGCACGACCGACTCAGGGGTGAGCCGTCGGCACGCTCAACTGACGACCGACGGGACCCGCTGGTTCGTCGAAGACCTCGGCTCGTCCAACGGGACGTTCGTCGGCGATGCGGGCGACGCGTTGCCCGAGGACCCGATCGAGGTCGGGCCCAAGCGCGAACTCGGCGACGATGACCGAATCTACGTCGGGGCCTGGACCCGCATCGTTGTCCGCCCCGCCACCCCCGAAGAGAAGGCCGCCTCCGCCGAGTAGCCGCTTCAGTGTTGGCAAGTCTGCGCCTGGAAGCCCCAGAACCTGCGAAATCTCAGCCGAGTGTTGGCGATTCGACGCGGGGGCGAGCATTAGACGCGGGGGCGGGCGAGCGCCGGCTCCCTCAGATCGCGTCGATCTTGGTCAGGTGATTGATCGACACCCACCCGAACGGGATCGGCAGCCAATAGGTGACGATCCGATAAAGCAGGACCGAGGAGACCGCAGTTCCGCTGTCCACCCCGACGGCGATAAGGCCCGCCGACAGGGCGGCCTCAATGCCGCCCAGGCCACCGGGCGTCGGCACTGCCGATCCGATGATCGCCCCCGCGAAATACACCACGGCGACTGCCGCGACCGGCGGCTGCGCCCCAAACGCCCTCGTCGCGCAATACAGCGCAGCGACAAAGGAGATGTCCAACAGGAGCGCCCCGCCGAAGAGTTCGGCGAGCTTGCGAGGGCGCTGGAAGACCCCGAGGATGTGCGGCAGGACGGCGCGCAGCTGGTTGAGCACCCGCTCGCGCAGAAACCGGCGGACTCTGGGCACGGCCAGCAACCCGACGATGACCAGCAGCACGACCGGCATCGCCGCCACGAGCTTCGGCGGCGGACTGAACGACGCCTGCGCCGAGGTGCCGGCCACGACTCCGGACAGGCCCAGCAAGATCGCATAGCTGCTGAATTGGAAGACCTGAGCCAACCCCACCGAAGCTCCCGCCGCCGCCGCTGGGACGCCAGAGCGCTGCAGGTATCGGGTGTTGAGTGCAATGTTGCCGATCGCTGCCGGCGCGACCAGCCCACTGAAGGCAACAGACAACTGGGTCATCAAGGTCCTCGCGAACCTCAACGAGGTGGGGACCGACCCGGTGAGCACGAGGGAGGCTCCGATGAAGGTCAAGATGGCGGCGGCAAGGCTGGCGACCGCCCAGGGCCACTGGGCGCGAGCCAGGACCGCCCCGAAGTCGACTTGGGCTAGTTGCGGCAGGACGATGTATGCCGCGACCGCGCCGCCGACGAGGGTGAGCAGGCCCTTGACGGTGACTCGGCGCAACTCGATGGTCGCCGGCTGTTCCCGGCTTCCCTCGAGGGCGAGCACCGCCTCCCGAAGGTCGTCGAGCAGGCCCTTACGCGCCTTGAGCTCACGTCGCAATTCTCGACCCAAAGCTAACGGCTGAAGCAGCGGCAAGGTCCGGGACACCGTCGCAGTCCCGGCCTCGTCGAGGGCCAACTCGACGGCCCGCTCGGCTCCAAGAGCAACCGCGAGCATAACGAGGATCTGGGCTGCGTCGGCCCGTCGAGCGATGTCGTCACCGCCGACGTCACCCTCGCCGATCGAGGTCAGACCAGCCATTCCGTCGGGGAGAATGACGACGTTGTCCCTGGTCAGGCCCCGGAAGGCGATGCGGTGCTCTTGCAGCGCCACGAGCATCCGCACGACGGCGCGGGCTTGGTCCTCGGTGAGGTTTTCGCCGAGCACGCGCAGGGGCACACCGTCGACCCGGGTGACAGCCAGCACGGCGGTGGCTCCGTCGACGTCGCACACCGCCAGGGGGAACGGCGCCCACACCCCCGCCCAGCGGATCGCCAGGGCTTGCAGGCTGCGGTGTTCCAGGGCCGACCGCAGCGTGAACGAGGGTGCCCGTGCGGTCGCGCCCCGCAGGCGCAAGCGATTGAGCAGCCGTCGGCCCGAGGCCAACCCGAAGGTGTCTCGGTCGAACACGTGGACGTCGATCGACCCACTGGGGGTGAGCCCCCGATAGACCCGTGCGCCTTCCTCATACTCATCGACCAGCTCGAGGGTCTGCAACGGGGCGCCGGCCGACACCAACTCCCGGGCGATGGCCGTGCCAGGCGCCCGGGTCGAGGAGGTGCCGAAGGCGAAGCGGACGGCGTGCCCGACGATCGCCCCGAGCAGGAAGGAGCAGAGCAAGGCCAGCGCCGTGTTGGCCCCGGCGAGAAAGCCCGTGACCAGCAGGGATCCGATAACCAGCGGGGCGAGCGTGGCCAGCCAGCGTCGCCCGCTGATGTTCGCGACGACGACCAGCGCCACGAGGGCGACGACGAGGACGTCGAGTGGATTGGTTCGACCCGCGGTGCGCAGTGGCCGAGTGAGCGCGGCGAGCACCTGGGTGAACTGCCCGTCGAGGATGGCAGCCTTGATGAGCATCGCAATCCCAGCCGCCGCACCGGCGGCCAAGAGCGCCTGCACGAACTGCCAGCCTCGCGAGCGGACGAGCAAGTCGGCGCCGACACCGATGGGCAGGATGAGCACGCCGACTCCGGCGACCCAGGAGAACAGTTGCAGCAGCAGTCGTGGCAGGCCGCCGGTGGCTAGGGCCAGATCCTGTTCCAGCGCATCCGCTGTGCCCACGGCAAGGTTGCCGAGCGTGATCGCCACCGCCGCCAGGACGGCATACAGCAACAGGAAATAGACGTCGGAGGCGCGCCGCACGCGGTCGGCCATCCGCGGCTCGATGACTTCGACGCTCACCGGGCGTCGTCCCGAGCTGCTGGCCACCGCCCCATCCTGCCGCACGCGCCGCCGGTATGCCGCACGCGCCGCCCGACTCGGGTCCGACCGCGCCTGCCGCAGACCCTGGCTCAGCCCGCGGTCGTATGCCGGTCGGCCACCGTGAGCGCCTCGTCGAGAATGGCCAGCCCTTCGCGGACCTCATCGACGCTCGTCGTGCAGGGCGGCACGACGTGGGTGCGGTTGAAGTGCACGAACGGCCAGAGCCCGCGCTCTTTGCAGGCCGCTGCGAACTCGGCCATCGGCGCTGCCGCAGCCCCCGATGCGTTGTAGGGCACGAGCGGCTCTCGGGTCTCACGGTCGCGGACGAGCTCGACTGCCCACATGGCGCCCAGGCCGCGGACGTCGCCGACGCTGGGGTGGCGCGCCGCGATCTGCGCGAGCTCCGGTCCGATGACGTCGGTTCCGAGCATCCGCGCGTGTTCGACGACGCCCTCCTCCTCGAAGATCTGGATCGATGCGACTGCCGAGGCGCAGGCCAGCGGGTGCCCCGAATAGGTGAGTCCGCCTGGATAGACCCGGTCGCGGAAGGTCGCCGCGATGGCGTTCGACAGGATGACGCCGCCGATCGGGACATAGCCGGAGTTGACACCCTTGGCGAAGGTGATGAGGTCCGGAGTGACACCCCAGTGCTGGATGGCGAACCACTCCCCGCACCGACCAAACCCCGCCATCACCTCGTCGGCGATCATCATGATCCCCAACTCGTCGCAGATGGCCCGCACGCCCGCGAGGTAGCCCGGCGGGGGGACGAGGACGCCGTTGGTGCCGACGACCGTCTCGAGGATGATCGCGGCGACCGCGCCCGGGCCTTCGACCATGATCGTGTCGCGCAGGTGCGCCAGCGCCCGCTCGGTCTCCTGCTCGGGGCTGGTCGAGTGGAACGCGCTGCGGTAGGGGTAGGGCCCCCAGAAGTGGACGATCCCAGGCAGGCCCGGCTCGCTGGGGATTCGGCGTGGATCGCCCGTCATCGTCAGGGCTCCCGCAGTGGCCCCGTGATAGGACCGGTATGCCGCGAGCACCTTGTGCCGCCCGGTGTGCAGGCGAGCCATCCGGATGGCGTTCTCGGTCGCCTCCGCCCCACCGTTGGTGAAGAACACCATCTCCAGGCCCTCGGGAGCCTTGGCGGCAATGAGGCGAGCCGCCTCAGACCGGACGTCGACGGCATACCCGGGCGCGATGGTGGCCATCCGCCCGGCCTGCTCCTGCACTGCGGCGACCAACCTGGGGTGCCCGTAGCCGATGTTCGCGTGGACCAGGCCCGAGGAGAAGTCGAGGTATTCCTTGCCGTCGTAGTCCCAGAACCGGCTCCCCGACGCCCGCGCGATCGGCAGCGGGTTGATCGCGCCCTGCGCCGACCACGAGTGGAAGACGTGCGCGCGGTCGTTCGCGCGCACGGTCGCCTGGTCGGTGGGGACGCGGAAGGTCGCGGGAGCGGTCGGCTCGGTCGTCACGTCGGTCATGGCGCACCACTGTATGCCGACACCGGGGGCTCCGCCCCCGTGCACCCCCAACACCCCAGGTCGCTCAGGCCAGCAGGGACACTCCGGCCGAGCGGGCTGCCTCGGCCAGGGTCGCGTCGAGGGTGGCCAGCGGCAGTCCCCGGGCCACCGCCACCTGAAGGTATGCCGCGTCGTATGCCGTCAGCCCATGCTCACCGGCCAGCCGCGCGAGTTCCGCAATACCCGATGCGCTCGCTTCCTCGATATTCATCGATGCCAAGAGGACATCGATCCTGTCTAGGTCGGCGTCATCGAGGCGTCCTCGGCGGCGGGCCACCGCGAGGGCGTTGGCCATTTCGTAGCGCCACAGGGTCGGCACGACACCCTTCTCGGCGACCAGACGGTCCTGAATGCTGTCCGCGACAGGATTCGCCTCATCCTGAAAACACCAGGAGAGCGCCACCGACGCGTCGATCACGAACGCCATCAGCGGCGCCCCTCCTCGATCATCTCCCGGATGCTCATGCCGCCCGTCGTGATCCCTCGGCGAAGCTCACGCAGCTCGACGATGACGTCTTCCACCGGCCGATGGATGTCGATGGGCATGAGCCTGGCGATCGGGCGGCCGTGCCGCGTGATGGTCACCGTCTCACCTCGCTCCACCTGGGCGAGCAGAGCCGGCAGCCGCGTCTTGGCCTCGTAGGCCCCCACCGTTGTTGACATCTACTCAGACTAGTCTCAGACCAGTCCGAACGTCAACCGGCTCACTACCTTTGCCACGTGATCGGCAGCCGCTTAACCCCGCGTTGGAAGTTGGACTGCAACCAGGCCGGCTCCCCGGCCGACTCCAGCCACGCTGTCCGTCCCACCAACTGGGTGAACATCGTCGTCATCATCGACCGCGCCAAGAACGCCCCGAGACACACATGCGGCCCCGCCCCGAACGCCAGGTGCCGCCGGGCGTTGTCCCGACCGATGTCGAAGACGTCCGGCTCGGCGAACACCTCCGGGTCGCGGTTGGCCGCCGCGAACGACACGACCACCTTGTCGCCCCGCGTCAGCGACACCCCCGACAACTCCACGTCACAGGTCGCCGTCCGCCGGAAGGTCATCACCGGCGTCCACCACCGCAACATCTCCTCGACGGCATTCGGTATGCCGTCCGGCCGGGTCCGCAACTCCGCCTGAGCATCAGGGGAGCCGAGCAACCCGACCAAGCCACCCGGCATACCGTTGCGGGTCGTCTCGTTCCCGGCGACGGCGAACAACCAGAACAGGTTCTCGAACTCTTCGACGGAGACCGAGCCGCCGCTGTCGTCGCGCTGGGCCATGAGGATCGACATGACGTCCTCGCCCGGCTGCTCGCGCCGCAGCGTCCCGAGTGCGTGCGCGTAGGCGTAGAGGTCGGGCATCCCCTCGCGGCTGCGTGGTTCGGGCATCAGCCCGTCCGCGCCGGGCGAGGGCCGCAGCGCGTATGCCGCCCGCCCCAGTTCCGTCGCCCCGTTCGGGTCGAAGGCGGCCGAGATCCGGTAGTCGGGGTCCTGCCAGCCGATGACCCGATTGGCCCAGTCGAACATCAGCCACCGGTCCGGCGGCGGCACGCCCATGACGTCGGCCAGGGTGAGCAGCGGCAGATCGGCCGACACGTCCTTGGCGAAGTCGCAGGTGCCCTGACCAGCCGAACCGCTGCCGAGCATGCGGTCGAGGATCCCGTCGACATGCGCGCGCACCTGAGTCTCCAGAGCACCAATCGCCTTGGGCGTGAAAGACTTTGCCAACAACCGCCGCAGCCGGGAATGCTCCGGTGGGTCCATGTTGAGCATCATCCGCCGAACGAACGCTAGGTCCGCTTCGGTCCGCGGATCGCGCATCTGGGTGCCGCCGAGCGACGAGGAGAACGTCGCCGGGTCCTTGAGCACCCGATCCACGTCGGCGTGCCGCAGCACCAGCCAGTAGCCCGTCCCCTCCGGCCAGCCCGGCAGTTCCGGCTCGGCGACCGGGACGACGCCGCGGGATTCCCGCAGGGCCGCGAGGGCGGCATACGGGACCTCGCGGGTGTAGGTCGCGGGGTCGTGGACCAGCCGTGTCGCCTCCCGCTGCGCGTCCGTGAGCCGCGCGTATGCCGTGTCCACCCGCGCCCGGGCGGCCGCCCGATCGACCGTGGTCACCTCCGCCAGCCCCGTCCGAGATCAGTCGGCGAGGAACCGTTCAATGACTGTCGCGAGCTGGACCGGGGTCTCGAACATCGGGTAGTGACCGGCGTTGGCCATGACGTGGATCTGGCAGTTGGGGAAGTGCGGCTCCCAGGTCTCGCGGACCGCCGCTTCGCCGAGGGCCGGGTCGTGCTCGCCCGGGATGACCAGCATCGGGGTCTCGCTGCCGGCGATCTCGGCCAGGAAGTCCGGACCGGCCCAGGCCTCGAGAGCGCCGGCGAAGCCCTCAGCCGTCGAGTGGCTCAGCGAGTGGTCGACGACGCTCTGGACCCAGGTGGCCGTGTTCCGGTTGCCGGTGGTGAAGTCGATGATCCCGAACCGCTTGCCCGGGTCGTCAATGGCGCCCCAGAACAGGTCCCGCCCGGCCTCGTCGAACGGAGTCGGCGTGGCGCCGACGGGGGTGACGCCGACGATCTTGCGCACCCGACCGGGGGCCTTGGCGAGGATCCGCAGCACCTCGGCGCCGCCCATCGAGTGCCCGATCAACGAGAAGGTCTGCACGTCCAGGGAATCCGCGAGCGCCAACACGTCGTCGGCGACCTCGTCAAGGCTGTAATGCCCGCGCTGGTCCATCCGAGCGCCATAGCCACGGTTGTCGGTGAAGTGATAGCTGAACCGCTCGCCGTCGAGGTAGGTGGGGAACAGGCCCCAGCCGTCGGCCGAGCCGAACCAGCCGTGCAGGACGAAGACATGGTGGTCGCCGGAACCGACCGTGAGGCAAGGGATCGTCATACACCGAGGCTAGTCCGGCCGTCCCCGCGAGGCGAGAGGCAGGCTCAGTGAGGTTGCCTCACAGGGCGCGCTAGCCGGTAGCCCGGAACTGCCGTAGTCGCAAGCTGTTGGTGACGACGAACACCGACGAGAACGCCATCGCCGCCCCCGCGATCATCGGCGTGAGCCGACCCGACGCCGCCAGCGGGATGGCCGCGACGTTGTAGGCGAAGGCCCAGAACAGGTTCCCCTGAATCGTTCGCAAGGTGGCCCGCGCCAACCGGATCGCGTCGGCCGCGCTCACCAGGTCCCCTCGCACGAGGGTCAGATCCGAGGCCTCGATGGCCACATCGCTGCCGGTGCCGATCGCGATCCCAAGATCGGCCTGGGCGAGCGCCGCCGCGTCGTTGACCCCGTCGCCCACCATGGCAACGACCCGCCCCTGCTCCTGCAACGACGCGACCACCGCCACCTTGTCGGCGGGGAGCACCTCCGCCCGCACGTCCTCCAGGGCGATTCCCGTATGCCGTGCCACTGCACCTGCCGCTCGCGCGTTGTCCCCCGTGAGCAGGACCGGCCGCAACCCTAGGGTGCGGAACACCTCCACGGCCCGAGCCGAGGTCGGCTTGATGGTGTCGGCCACGACGACGACACCCTGGACCGCTCCACCCCAGCCGACCCATACGGGCGTCTGGCCCTGGGCCATCGCAGCGTCCGCGACCGTGGTCAGGCCGCCCCCGGCGCGATGGTTCTCACTCTCGGTGGGGCCGTCCGAACCCCCGGCAACGAAACCCAGCCGCCCGACGCGCACCCTGACTCCGTCGACAACTCCCTGGACGCCGAGCCCGCCCGAGCTCTGGAAGTCGCTCAGCCCCAACTCCAACGGGCTCGCTGAGCTGATCGCCCGGGCAATCGGGTGTTCGGACCCGGACTCCACCGCACCCGCCAGCGCGAGGACCTGGTCACGGGACTGGCCGGGGGCGGCATACACCTCGACAAGGGCCATCCGTCCGGTGGTGACGGTCCCTGTCTTGTCCAGGACGACGGTGTCGACCCGCCGCGTGGACTCGAGCACCTCGGGACCCTTGATGAGGATCCCCAATTGCGCGCCTCGCCCGGTCCCCACCAGCAGAGCGGTCGGCGTGGCGAGCCCCAACGCACAGGGGCAAGCGATGACGAGGACCGCCACTGCCGCCGTGAACGCCGCCTCCACGTCATGACCGGTGGCCAGCCATCCGACGAGCGTCAGCGCCGCCACCACGAGGACGACCGGCACGAACACCGCCGACACCCGATCGGCCAGCCGCTGCACAGCGGCCTTCCCCGACTGAGCCGACTCAACGAGCCGGGCCATCTGCGCCAGCTGGGTGTCACCTCCGACCCGGGTTGCCCGAACCCGCAGCAGCCCAGAGGTGTTGACCGTCGCACCGGTGACCGCGTCGCCGACGCCGACCTCGACCGGCACCGGCTCTCCGGTCAGCAACGACGCATCGATCGCCGACGAGCCCGCGACGACCACGCCGTCAGTCGCGACCTTCTCTCCAGGCCGGACGACGAACTCATCGCCAACCATCAGCTCGCTCAAGGGGATTCGCACCTCGACCGTGCCGCGCAGGACGGCCACGTCCTTGGCCCCCAGCTGAATGAGCGCCCGCAGCGCCGCGCCGGAGCGTCGTTTGGCCTTGGCTTCGGCATACCGGCCAGCGAGCAGGAAGGTCGTGATGGCCGCCGCCGTTTCGAAGTAGAAGTGCCCGTGTTCCCCCATCGTCAGCAGCATCCACAGCGACCATCCGAACGCCGCGAGCACGCCTCCGGACACCAAGGTGTCCATCGTCGTGGCACCGTGGCGCAGGTTGGCCCACGCCGCTCGATGGAACGGCCACGCGCACCAGGCCACCACCGGCACCGTCAGCGCCAGCACGACCCACGCCCACCCGCGGAACTGCCAGGCCGACACCATCGACAGCGCCACCGCGGGCACGCTCAGTGCCAGCGCGACCAGCAACCGTCGGCGCATGTATGCCGTGTGCTCCTCGTCCGCATCCGGCTCACCGTCCGCGGTGGTCTGGGCGGCCGAGCCGGGGACCGTGACGGGCGCTCGGGCCGCGGAGTAGCCAGCGGATTCGACGGCCGCCACGAGGTCGGTGAGGGCCACCCCTGCCGGGTGGACGACGAACGCCTTGCCGGTCGCGTAGTTGACCGCCGCCGTGACCCCAGGGAGCTTGCCGAGCTTCTTCTCGACCCGGGCCGAGCACGAGGCACAGGTCATCCCGCCGACCAGCAGCTGGGTCTGCTGCGGCTCGCCGGGAAGTGGTGCCTGGACGTCCAGCCCTGCAGTCATCGGTCAGCTCTCACGGTCTCAGGTGCCGCGGGCTCGGCGTTAACCACCCGGACCAGACGCGGACGCGTCAGCGCCCAGCCAGTGTGTAGGTGCCGGCTTCCTCGAAGGCGGCAGTCACCTCGGCGTCGGTCAACTCGCGGTCGGCGTCGACGTGGACGGTCGAGGTGCCACCGGCCACGAGGTCGACCCGGACGTCGCTCACGCCGGCGACCGCCTTGAGCTCGGTGGTCACGTGACCGGCACAGTGACCGCAGGTCATGCCCTCGACCTGGAAGCTCTGGGTGGCCATGCGGATCTCCTTTGCGCGCGTTGGCAAGACTCCCTCAGCATACCCCCCATGGGTATGCCGCCCGTCCTCGTCCCAAGCCCCGCCAGC